>CAZYJK010000147.1:3085-4773 GCA_964647865.1 uncultured Veillonellaceae bacterium
GATTTCCGGCTGCCCTGGCGTCAACTGGACTTCGGCGACGATTTCCACCCCGTGCGTGATATCCGGGTCATCACCGGCATCCTTGATCACGCTGGCCCGCCCGCCGCCATCGGTCGCCTGCGCGGTCAACACCGGCACACTTAGACAGACGCCCTGCGGCGTTTCAATCTGTACCACAATCGGCGCATCTCCCAGGCTGGCCAATAAAGCCGCTTTGGCAGCGGCGGCGGAACAGCTGCCTGTGGTGATTCCCGATTTCAGTTTCGGCTCGGACAAAAAAGAACCCCCCTGCGAACAGGGGGTATCACAAACAATATAATCATCATATTATTCATTCTACCCACCTGCCTATCTCTCGTAGGTCGTAACGGCGTGTGTCGGAACCGGCAGGTCTCCTGACTCCGGTTCATCGCCCTGCCCCGCCTTCCCAGGTTTCCCCAGTGGCATCAGAATGTAGCAGCGCTCACCGTTACAGTGGCGGGACCGCGCCGGGTTTTCACCGGGCTTCCCTATTAAGCAAAATGCACCTGTTCCCTTGTCAATATAAAATTGGTGATTATTTATGCGCTTTATTTTACCTTGATTTCGCAAAAATGGCAAGAAAAGAAAAGAGCCGGCTTGCACCGGCCTTTTCCTGGAAATTACCCTAAACGCGCCTGCTTATTGCGCCTCTTTTGCCAGTCTGAATCCAATATCGATCGCTTGGGTGTTCTTGTCCTCAGTTCCTTTCGGCACCCGGGCCAGCACCGCCGCAACCAGTGACTCGCGGCTCACCGTCTGCGTCAGTCCCACAATCGCTCCAAGTGCGATGATGTTGGCGAACATGTCGCGACCGAGTTCTTCCTTCGCCGCCTTGGTGATCGGCAGCGCCACCAGCTTGGCCGGTGTTTCCTTCAGCTCGCGCACGAATGTCGAGTCCACGATCAGGCTGCCTGCTGCGCCGATGCCTGCTCCGTATTTGTTGAACGCTTCCTGGCTCATCGCAAGGAGTACGTCGGCATCCAGCACTTTGGGATAGTCGATCGCCTCATCCGAGATGATGACCTCCGCCTTGCTGGCGCCGCCGCGCGCTTCCGGTCCGTAAGACTGCGTCTGGATCGCTTGTTTGCCGTCCAGCACCGCTGCTTCCGCCAGGATGATCCCGGCCAGGATCAACCCCTGTCCGCCGGTGCCTGAGAGTACGATCTGCTTCATCATGCCTCTGCCCCTTTCCCCTGCAGCCGGGCGATCATTTTGTCATATTCGGCTGTGTATTCCGGCGCATCCGATTTGTGCAACTCGCCGATGACGAATTTGCCGGCGAGTTCTTCCGGTTTCATCTTGGCCGCCGCAGCCACCATCACAGCATGGTCCTTTTGCCACTGCATCATCTGGGCCGGTCCGCCCATCTTGTTCTTGCGTCCGTAGGAGATCGGGCACTGGGTGATTGCGTCGATGACCGAGAAGCCTTTGTTGGCGATCCCCTTGGCGATCAGGTCGGTCAGCTGCACCGCGTGGTAGGCTGTGCCTCTGGCGACATAGGTGGAGCCGGCGGCGATCGCGAGAGCCGCGATGTCAAACGGCCGCTCGAGGTGTCCGTAGGGCGAGGTGGTGGCAATCGTGCCGCTTGGCGACAGCGGCGAGTATTGCCCGCCGGTCATGCCGTAGATGTTGTTGTTGAAAATGACGGTGGTGATGTCGATGTTGCG
>CAZYJK010000148.1:0-4677 GCA_964647865.1 uncultured Veillonellaceae bacterium
GTCAGGCCGCCCAGGTTGAACAGGCGCAGGGATTGTCCGTTCAGCGTAACGTTGAGGAAGTTCAGTGTTTCCGCGCCGGCGATCTTTAAAATGCCAAGCGGCGTGACCGCGTCGGGGGTGCAGAAGTCCGCGGTGACTCCATAAACGTCTTCGATGGCGTCGGGGCGACGTACCGCGACCCGGTCCTTTGGCATTTCCATGATTTGCGCCAGGATTTCCGGCAGCAGCGGCGTCAACGCACCGCCGCCGACCAGCAGGATCGCTTGCGGCACCGTATTGTTCAGCTGCATGATCTGGGTGGCGATCGCCTGCGCCAGTTCCGTGACAACCGGAGTGATGTTGCGGATGATATCGGCCGGCGGCGCCGTGTGTTTCAGACCAAGGATGTCGACGTAATGAAGGTTTTTGACATTGCGGCCAAGCCTGCGCTTCAGCGCTTCCGCCACTTTGAAGTCCAGCAGCAGTTGCGCCGATAGTTCTTCGGTGATTTCATCGCCGGCAATCGGCACCATGCCGTAGCCGATGACCGAGCCGTTGCGGGTGACCGCCACGTCAGACGTTCCGGCCCCTACATCGACCAGCACCAGATTGAGGTGGCGCATCGTTGGCGGAATCAGCACATTGATTGCGGCGATCGGTTCCAGCGTCAGGGTGCCGATCTCTAGCCCGGCGGCCATCACGGCGGCCTGCAGCGAATCGATGACCTGACGGGGCAGAAAGGTCGAGATGATCTCTACCGTGGCTTTTTGACCGCGCTGACCGACCAGGGTTTTCATTGTGGTCCCGTCGAGCGCGAACCTTACGATGCTGTGGCCGACGCAGTAATAACTGGCCGGATCGTTGACCACGCGGGTCGTTGCCAGCTGTTTTTGCGCTGCCTGGATCGCCGTCAGCTCGAGCGTGCGTTCTTCCTGCAGCGTCAGATAGCCTTTGCTGTGGACATCCAGCTCGGCGTTGGCGTTCAATGTAGAAAGAGCGCGACCGGCGGCGGCGATAGCCACTTGTTTTAGCGGACCGAATTCGGACTCCAGTTTCGCCTTGACCGACCGGATGACTTTGGCGACTTCCGGTACGTCGTGAATTTGTCCATCCAGCATGGCCCGGGTCGTATGCTCATGGCGTATCGCACCAAGCACGCGAATGCCGGCCTCGGTTTTTTCGCCGACCATGCCGACGATGCTGCGGGTTCCGATATCCAGGGCAAATAATAAATTCTTTTCCATGTTTAGTTCTTTTCGGCACGGATTGTCGATTTCCTTTCGATAATCTGAAAAGTGTATAAATGAACCGAAAAATTTGTTACAATTCTATCGTCGCGTCCGAATTTTTCTGATTCTATTCGGGCCTGCGCCGAGAGAGGCTGTTCATGCGAAATTCATTGAGAAAAGTGATGCGTTGGCAGGTTATATCCCTGGCCTGGCCGGTGGTGCTGGAAATGTCCGGCGTGATGATCACCGGTGTCGTGACGACGGCGATGGTTGGCCGGTTGGGTGCGGTGGCGCTGACTGCGGTGGGAATTGCCACGATGGTGCAGTTTGCCAGTGCGATGGTGATTGCTGCTTTTGGCACCGGCGCTTCGGCGCTGGTCGGCAAGGAAAGCGGCGCCGGGCAGTGGCAGCAGGTGCGCCGGACAACCGGGCAGGCGCTATTGATCGGCCTGTTGCTTGGGATCGTGCTGGCCATCATCGGCTATGTCGGCGCCGAAAGCCTGTTTTTGTTGATTGGCGCGGAACCGGCTGTCGTGGCACTTGCCGGAAAAATGCTGAAAGTGTTGTTCTTGGTCACGCCGGTGTATTTGCTGATGGTGATCAGCAATGCGGTGCTGCGGGGGCTGTCCAAGACCAAGACCGCTTTTTATATCGGCACCTTTAGCAATCTGCTGTCGATCGCTCTTGCGTATCTGTTTATTTTTGGCGTGGGCGTTCCGGCAATCGGCGCGATGGGGGCCGCCTGGGGCATGGTGATTGCCCAGCTGTGCGGCGGCATGGTCGCCATGCGGGTCATTTCCAGGGACCCGCAGATTCGTCTGCATTGGCGCGATGTTTTTCGCTGGGATGCCGTGACGATCCGCCGCATCCTGGAAATCAGCCTGCCGGCGGCGGTGGAACAGGCTGCGTTGCAGGGCGGTCGTGTTTTCTTTACGTTTATGATCGCCAGCGTCGGTGCGGTACAGTTTGCGGCGCACCAGATCGCAGTTCAGATCGAATCGGTCTCGTTTTTGCCGGGCTTTGGTTTTTCGGTGGCGGTGATGACGATTGTCGCCAGGTCGCTGGGGCAGGGCAAGCCTGACCGCGCAGAGCGCTTCACCAAAATTACCGCCGGTCTGGCTTTTGTCGCGATGTCGTTGATGGGCGGGGTCTTTTTTCTGTTTGCCGAGTCGCTGACCAGTCTGTTCATTGCCGAGCCGCAGGTCATCTACTGGGGCAGCCTGTGCGTGATGGTAGCGGCCTTCGAACAGCCGACCCTGGCGCTGGCTTATGTATTTGCCGGGGCATTGCGCGGCGCAGGTGACACACGCTGGCCAATGTATGTTACAATATTAGGCGTGTGGATTTTTCGCATGCCGCTGGTTTACATCTGCGTCCACGTCTGGCAGTTTGGCATCGTCAGCGTATGGGTCGTAACGGCGCTCGATTTTCTGCTGCGCAGCCTGATCCTGTGGCGGCGGTTTGCTGGTGGTGGTTGGAAATAATTGTTTTGACAGAGCCGGGACTAGACTATACAATCAAATCAAGAACTAATGGATAGATATTTTCCGCATTAATTGCGGATACTAGATTTTTTATAAAGGAGCGTAATATGGTACAGAATATTACCGATCTACTCCGCAGCAATGGTTTCAAGGTGACACCGCAAAGACTGGCCGTTTATGAGGCGTTGGCCAACACCAAGGAACACCCCAACGCCGAAATGATTTTCAACGGCCTGCAGGCGACCTACCCCACGATGAGCCTGGCCACCGTCTACAAGACCATCGATATCTTGCACGAGATCGGCCTGGTTCAAATCCTGAACGCCGGCGAGGACAGCTTCCGCTATGACGCCGATGTATCCGAGCATGCGCACATCCGCTGCGTCGAATGCGGCCGGGTGGATGATGTGTTTGACCTGGACACCGCCAAGTTCAATGACCAAATTCAACAAAATACCAAGTACCGTTTGGTTGGTCAGCAGTTCTATTTTTACGGCATTTGCGCCGACTGCCAGAAATCTAGCGAAACCCACTGATCCCTCGGTGTTTTTGGGGCCCGGCGCTGCCGGGTCTTTTCTTGTTGCAGGAAAAAACAACGGATAGGAAGAATTAATACTATTATGCAATTACACATTTTGGCCAGTGGCAGCACCGGTAATGCAATCTTTCTGAAAATCGGCGGCGCCAGCATTTTGGTGGACGCCGGGATTTCGGCCCGACGCATCGAGAAGGGGCTGCGCGCCGTGGGCGTCGACCCGGCGGCGCTGGATGCGATTTTAGTGACGCATGAGCATAGCGACCATGTCAGCGGCTTGCCTGTTTTCACCCGCAAGTTCAAAGCGCCTGTCTATGCCCGCCGTCGGACCTGGGACGCATTTCAGCCGTCGCATCATGTGGAGGCCGACTATCGGCGCGAACTGGGACTGCGGCTGGAAATCGGCGGCGTACGCATCGAGCCGTTCGCTATTTCGCACGACGCAGCGGAACCGGTGGGGTATTCGTTTTATCATGGCGATCTGAAATGCGTGGTGGCCACCGACATGGGCTGCGTGTCCGAGCGGGTCGAGCAGGATATCGCGCTGGCCGACGTGATGGTGTTTGAATCCAATCATGACGTGGCGATGCTGCGAAACGGACCCTACCCGGAATATTTGAAAAAACGCATTCTGGGGACGCGGGGCCATCTGTCGAATCTAGAAACTGCCCGCTGCCTGGCCCGGATGAATAAAAAGTGCGGCATGCATGTGTTTTTGGCTCACCTGAGTCAGCACAACAATTGCCCTGACCTGGCCCTGTCCACGGTGGAAAAGGTGCTGGAGCAACAAGGAACGCGGCTTGATCAGGACTTGTTCCTGCATCTGGCGCATCCCAGCGACACGGTCAGTTTTTCCCTGTAATTGCAAATCCAAGACAACATTTCAGATGGGAGGAACGAAAATGCGATTTATCCTGCGAAAATTTGCCCCGATATTTATTGTCGCCGTGCTTGGCGCGGTCATTGGCGGCGGCTTGGTTCTCGGCTATGGCCCGTTCTTCCTGGGCAAGTCGTTGCCGGAAGCCGTCTCGCAACTAAATAAGGAAGTGGAACTGCCGAAAACAGCCAATGCGGCGTTGTCGGCGGCCAGAAATACGCCGATCGTGCGCGCGGCCCAGATCGTGGGTCCCTCGGTGGTCGGCATCACCAACAAGGCCTATGTCAACGATATGTTCAATCGGCGTATGCTGGTCGAGCGCGGCAGCGGTTCCGGCGTCATTTTTGACGCCAGCGGCCATATCATCACCAACTACCATGTGGTGGCCGAGGCCCAGGAAATCGTGGTATCGCTGTCGGATGGGCGGACGGTTCCCGGACGGGTGCAGGGGATCGACCCCGCGACCGATCTGGCAGTCGTCAAAATCGAGACCGGCGGTATCCAACCGGCCCGGTTCGGTGATTCGGACAGCCTGCAGGTCGGCGAACCGGCGATTGCGGTCGGCAACCCGCT
>CAZYJK010000149.1:0-3306 GCA_964647865.1 uncultured Veillonellaceae bacterium
GATTCGACCGGCTCGCCGTATCAGAGCGCTTCGGCCTTCGCCGGCAACCCGCTGTTGATTTCACCGCAGCTGCTGGTGGAGCAGGGTTTGCTGACGAAGCGGCAGGCAGAAGCAGGACTTTGTCCTGCCAAGGTGGAATACGAAAAGGTAGTCGCTGTTAAACAGCAACTGCTGCAAATGGCGTTCGACAACTTCCGCAGGCAGCCACCGGCGGAGCCGTATCGGCTGTTCTGCCGCGAAGCGGCTTTCTGGCTGGATGACTACGCTCTGTTCATGGCGCTGAAGGACCGCCACGGCGGGGTTGCCTGGACCGAGTGGACGCCCGATGTCGCCAGGCGCGAGCCGGCGGCGCTGGAGCGGGTCCGGCAGGAGCTGGTCGCCGAGATCGAGTTTTACCGGTTCAGTCAGTATCTGTTCTTCCACCAGTGGCAACAACTTCGCCGCCGCGCCAACGAGCAGGGAATCCGGATCGTCGGCGACCTGCCGATTTTTGTCGCGCATGACAGCGCCGATGTGTGGGCCTGCCCCGACCTGTTCGCCCTGGATGCGAACGGGAGGCCGAAGACCCGCGCCGGAGTGCCGCCTGACTATTTCAGCGAGACGGGACAGTTGTGGGGCAACCCGCACTATAACTGGAAGCGGCACGCCAAAACCGATTACGCCTGGTGGGTGAGCCGCCTGCGATGGCTGTTCCAGGCGGTCGATGCCGTGCGTATCGACCATTTCAGAGGATTTGAGGCATTCTGGGAAATCCCTGCCCGCGCCAAGACCGCTGTAACAGGGCGCTGGGTCAAGGGACCCGGCGAAGCGTTCTTTCATGCCCTGTGGCGGCAACTCGGCCCGACGCCGATTATCGCCGAAGACCTCGGCGTGATCACCCCGGAAGTCGTTCAGATGAAAGACGCGTTCTTTTTGCCGGGCATGGTGATTTTGCAGTTTGAGATCTGGCCGGAGGCGGCAGGGTTTCATCTGCCGGCGCCCTCGCCCAACTCGATTTTTTACAGCGGCACCCATGACAATGACACTTTGCTTGGCTGGCTGCGTCAGGTACGCAAGTCCGAGCCGGAGCTATTCGCCGGCGCAGCGGCTTATGCCGGGCGCAGGCCGACGACCGCGGCAGCCGGTCTGGTCGGACCGCTGCTGCAACAACTGATGCAAAGCCAGGCCCGCATTGCGGTCGTGCCGTTGCAGGACTGGCTGGGGCTCGGCGCCGACGCCCGGATGAACATGCCCTCGACAGCCAGCGGCAACTGGGCCTGGCGGCTGTCCGGCGATGAACTGACGACAGAACTGGCGGCGCGGATCGCCGCCTTGGTCGAGGCCAGCGGCCGCGACTGAACAGACAGGAGGGATTTTTTGATGGCATCTCCGTTATATCAGGTGGAAAAAACCTGCCCGATTTGTGAAAAAGCATTCACCGTGACGAAAACGCGCGGGCAAATGATTCCGGTCAAGACGGATACTGATTTTTGCACGCATTACAACGACCTCAACCCCTATTATTATGCGATCTGGCTGTGCCCGCACTGCGGGTTCGCCGCGCACGAAGACCGCTTTTTCACGCTGTTGGAGCCGCAACGCGAAAAGATGAAGCAGTTCTTGTCCGGCCGGCAGGTCAACCTCGATTTCAGCGGCGATCGCACGTGGGACCAGGCCGTGACCTCTCATAAACTGGCGATTCATTACGCCAATATGGTAGCCTTGCCGGCCAGCCATGTGGCCAGCCTGACGTTGCGCCTGGCCTGGCTGTACCGCGAAAAAGAAATGCTCGCCGAAGAGCAGGACATGCTGCAAAAAGCGATCGACGCCTACAAGGCGGCATTCTTGAAGGAAAAAATGCCGATTGGCGGCAATCTGAGCGAAGTCACGCTGACCTATCTGATCGGCGAATTGCTGCGCCGGGTCGGCAACCTTGATGAGGCATTGTCGTATTTGGGCCGGGTTGTCGGCAATCCGCAGGCGAAGAACGAGAAACGGATCTTGGACCTGGCGCGCGAGGCCTGGCATGCGGCCCGCGATGCAAAAAAAACGCCGGACGCAGGGCAAGATTCGGCGGAATGAGCGGTTGCGCCGCGATTCATCCCGTCTACAGACCGGCATGGGGAACGCCTGCTTTTCGGTGAGTCGCTGACCGGAGGGCAGGCGCCCCTTTTCTCTGTCAGGCGGAACCTGCACTTGCTATGGACGGAAAACGAATCTCGTGATATATATTTATGTATTGGATGCGGAAAGGGCTATGTTGATTTCAGATGGATATCGCCGCTAAGTTCACCACGCTGTTCGTTGACATGATTCTGCCGCTTTTGGTCGGTTACGGGCTGAAGCGGCTTGATTGGCGCTGCGAAAATCTGTTCCGGCACATGATCACGGTCGGGATCATTTTGTTGTTCCCGGTCCTCACCGCCTTCAGCATCTGGGGCCTGGTCCCGGTGTTCGACCTGGTCTGGCTGCCGGCGTTCGGCGTGCTGCTTCACATCATCCCCGGCGGCCTGGCCTGGATCTGGGGCCGGCGAAAATACACCAACAGCTTGGATTACGGCAGTTATGCGATTTCGGGTTTTTTGTCGAACCATGTGACGCTGGGCTCGTTGTCTGCCTATATCCTGTTCGGCGAGACCGGCTACGCCTATACCCAGATGACGCTGTTGTTCAACAGCCTGCTGATGTTCGGCTTCGCCTATCCGCTGGCCCAGTATTTCCGCAAGCAGCATGACCACGGGGCCGGCTTGAAGATCGACCTGAAGCAGATTCTGTTCAACCGCAACCAGATGCCGCTGGTGGGAATGATCATCGGGATCTGGCTGAACTGGCAGGGCGTGGCCAGGCCGGCCGGATTCCTGCCGGTGTTTGACATGATGATTCATTTTTCCGCCTGGACGTTTTTGCTGCCGGTCGGCTATTCGATGGATTTTGACGAAGTTCGTCATTTCTGGCGCGACGCGCTGGATATCACCGTGATCAAGTGCATCATCACGCCGCTGTTGACATTGCTGATCGCAGGCAGCGTCATCGGCGATGCGGTCGCGTTCCGCACGTTGATCCTGCTGGCCGCCCAACCGACTGCGGTGAACGCGGTCATCGCGATGAAACTGTTCGGACTCAACCTACATCTGTCGGTCGCCGCATTTGTCCTGTCGACGGCGGTGTATCTGAGCCTGGTCTTTCCGACGATCTTTTTATGGTAGCGACGGCGCAGGGATAATCTAACAGATGTCGAATTAAAATACTTATTAGAGGCGAATTATGTCTGGTGCGGCAAGGCCGTCATCCGGCGAAAAGAAGGGGAATCGGTTTGCGAGTCGTTGC
>CAZYJK010000149.1:3406-4655 GCA_964647865.1 uncultured Veillonellaceae bacterium
GGCGGCGACTTTTTGGGCCATTCGGTCAATGTTGCGTTCATGGCGCTGTTGATCGGACAAAGTCGTCAATATGACGACAGCAAGCTGAAAAATCTCGGCGTGGGCGCATTGTTGCACGACATCGGCGTGGTCAGCCTGCCGGTGAGTCTGCTAAATCGCCGGCGGAACTTCACGATTGAGGAAAAACTGTTGTACGAACAGCATCCGGTGCTCGGCTATCATGCGGTGCGTGACAGCTGGGAAATCTCGCCACAGGCGCGCGGCATCATCCTGTCGCATCACGAGCGTTCTGACGGCTCCGGTTATCCGCGGCGGCTTTTGCGGGGCGATATTCATGAGTTTTCCCGCATCGTCGGCCTGGCGGATTGCTTTGAAGAGCTGGCCGGCGGGCACCCGATGTCGCAGGAAATGCACATCCAGGAAGCGGTAGAGTTGCTATCGGTCCAGGCGGAAAACTGGTTTGAAACCGCGCTGGTCAAATCTTTCACCAACCGGATTCCGCTGTGCCCGACTGGCGCCACCGTGCGGTTGAACGACGGCCGCTGCGCCATTGTGGTCGCCCAGAACCAGGGTTTTCCCACCAGACCTGTGGTGAGGGTGATTCAGGATGCCGCAGGCAACCCTGCTATGCCGGCTCCCGACATCGACCTGATGGAAAACAATCACCTGGTGATTCAATAAAAAAAGCCCGGAGTCCGGCTCCGGGCGTGCAATGACGATGCGTCCTTTATTGCAGGTTATGTTTGGTGCGGTCGGTGCACTCGGCGACTTTGGCGTCATTGAAATTGTCGATCGAACTCAGGTAGCCGGTGATGCGGCGTACGCGGCGGATCGGCGATTTCTCGGTCGCCTTGACGACGACTTCTTCCTGCTCGATGCTGAGTTCGATTTGCCCCAGCCTTTTGTTGCGGCTGTGCCAAAGCTGCTGTTCCTCGGCGATGAATTGATTGATTTCTTCCCGACTCAGCCGGGGATCGGCAATAACCTGGATTCCGTTTACTACCATGCGGCGCCTCCCAGTCGATGATTTGCTTTTATTAGAATTCTACGGGATAATTAATATTCCTTCTACATATTGTTGTTTTTCGAAAAAATATCAAAATATATCACAAGGGCAGGGATGCGCGATGATCCGTGAGCGTCGGACCCGAGAAAAACTGCAGGGGTACTATCGAAAGTTTTTCGAGCAGGGCGTGCTTGACCCCAATGTCCATCCGTGGGTGGCGGAAGCGTGGCAAAAAAGCCGCGC
>CAZYJK010000150.1:0-4639 GCA_964647865.1 uncultured Veillonellaceae bacterium
CCGGACAGCTACTATCAGGAACTGAGCGAGTTCTACCGCGAGCGGCGCGACTACCTGCTGCAGGCGCTGACGGACGTCGGTTTCCGCTGCGTGCGCCCCGGCGGCGCCTACTACATCATGGCCGAAATCGAGCCGTTTGGCTGGGACGACGATGTCGCGTTCGCCTTCCACCTGGCCTCGGAAATCGGCGTGGCCACCGTGCCCGGCTCCAGCTTCTACCGCCCGGGCCATCCCGATGCCAAGAAATTCATCCGCTTCTGCTTCTGCAAAGAGATGTCGACGCTGCAAGCCGCCGTGGCAAAACTGCAGAAACTGAAAGTAAAATAGGAACAATGCAAAAACGGGCCCTGAAGCGGGGCCCGTTTTTTTTTGCTGCACTGCAAGCAGGGGTTAGGCGGTCGCGGCTCGAATAAATAACAGACAGCCTAAAATTCTTTGTTGACCGATTCGGCCTCTGCCGCCGGCTCCGGACGGACCAGTTTTTCCACCAGCACATCGATCCGTTGCACGGTATAGCCGGTCAGGTTCTCGACCTCTGCTTTCACAGCGGCGCGGACCTTTTCGACCACTTCGGGGATGCGCACGCCATAAATCAGCGTCAGTTTGATTTCGAATGCGACCGCCGGCGTCGCTGTCTCCGCGTCAAGCCGCCTGACAACGATCTGCGGCGCGATCCGCTCGGAAAACAACTGGGTCAGTTCGGCCAGGGCGCCTCTTTTTTCCTGCCGGGCCACCTCGTTGACGGCCTGCATGGCCGAACGGGCGATCTCCAAAAACACCTCGTCAGTCACCTGGGTGCGGTCCTGCTCGTCCATGACAATCCCTCCTGAAAATTACTCCTGTCTGTTGTTTCGACATAAGTATTCAAACTCCTTGCAATGATGGTAAGATGATATCAAGGATGTGAGGTGAATAATATGAACTTTGCGAGCAAAATGATCCGCACGTTGCTGCTGGCCCTGGGGTTGCTGTTCTTTGCCAATCTTTGCGCGCCGCCGGCGGCGGAAGCGCTGCTGATCGGGACCAAGCAGGAAATCGAGCTGGGCAAGGGCGTCGCCGCTGACCTGGAAAAGAAATACGGCGTGGTCAACGACCCCGAACTGCAGGCCCGGGTGGCCCGGATCGGCGCGGCGATCGCCGCGGTGTCCGACCGCAAGGATATCCCCTATCAGTTCAAGGTGCTGAACTCCAAGGAAGTCAACGCCCTGGCGGTGCCGGGCGGCTACATCTACCTGTTCAAAGGCCTGGTCGACTACATGCCGTCCGACCATGAACTGGCCGGCATCATCGGCCACGAGGTCGGCCATATCGTCAAACGCCACACGGTGGTGCAGATCGAGCGCAGCCTGGCGGTGGGCGTGTTGTTCGCCATCCTGTTCGGCAACAGCAACAGCGCCATTTTGGGCGATTTGATCGGCAGCGCCCTGATGGCCGGCTACAGCCGCGAGGCAGAGCGCGAGGCCGACAACCTGGGAGTGGTCCACACGATGCGGGCCGGCTACAACCCCTACAGCATGCTGGTCGGCATGGAAAAGCTGGAAGCGATGAGCGGCAAGGCCAACTACGGCCTGTTCTCGACCCACCCGGACACGGTGAACCGGGTCAACGCGATTCGCGGTCAGATTAACAACGATTTCAAAGTCCGGCCGGTGGTGACGGAGAAGGACAAGACGGCCCAGGTCGTCGACGGCGCCTGGAACCTGCCGGCATTCCATGTCAAATACGCCGGATATACGCCGCGGATGCGGGCTCATTTGGCTGCCGGCAAGATATACCGGGTGACCAGCCTGCCCGATTACTCCAGCGACAAGCTATATGTCAACGACCTGGAGAATGCGATGGCGGTTTATTACGATGAGGACCGCGAGCCGGTCGCGGTGGTGACGCCGCAAGATGCCTCGGCCAACGGGCTGAGCGGCATGAACGACATGGCGCAGCTGATCGTGGTTCGGATTCGCGAAAGGGCGGGACGATAGACAGATGAGAAGATTTAACCGATTGACAAGAATCGTGAGCGTAGCGGCGCTGGGCTTGCTGCTGCTGACTTCGGCGACCGGGTTGGCCGCGCCCAAGGAAATGAAACTGAAGCTGAACGAGCCTGGCGCCGCTGCAGAGTGGAAAATCGGCGCTGACAATACGGTGAAATGGTCGTATCGCGGCGAACTCGGCGCTACGGTCCAGATCACGCTGCAACGGGTCGGCTGGCAAAACGCCCGGCTGACCATCGCCGAAGCGGCGCCGATCGGTCCGGAGCGATCCGGCAGTTTCAAATGGGCGGTGCCGGACAGCCTGCCGCCAGGCGGCAACTACACCATCAGCGTGACTGCCGAGAATGGCATCGGTGAGACCTCCGGCGAATTTTCGCTGGTGGCCGGCAAAACGCCGCTGACCCAGATCAGCCTCGAGGCCTTGCCGAAAGGCGCTGAAAAATGGACGGTCGGCGCGCCGGTTTCGCTGCGCTGGACTTACAGCGGCAATCCCGGCCAGATGGTGCGGCTGGCGCTGATCAATAAAGCGGACAGCGACCTGATCCCGATTGTGGCGTCGATCCCGATCGGTGTCGATGGAAAAGGCCGCTACGACTGGACTGTGCCCAAATTGAAACCTGGCGGCGATTACTACCTGGCGATCGCCAGCACGACCAATGCCTTTTATCAGGACATCAGCAAAACACCGGTCGTCATTTCTGCGGCCAAGTAGGTCCGGCTTCGGTCGGACTTTCTTTGTAATTGGGGGAGGGAACGCTTTGCGCACGGAACCGCTGGATCAATCCAACCTGTACCTGTTTCACGAAGGGACCCAGACCCAGGCCTATGCCTTGTTCGGCGCGCATCCGCTACAGCAGGACGGCCAGTGGGGCACCCGCTTCGCGGTCTGGGCGCCGCACGCGACCAACGTCTGGATTGAAGGCGATTTCAACCAATGGTGTGGCAACGGCTTCCGCATGGACCGGATCGCCGATTCGGGCATCTGGGCTTTGTTCGTGCCGGGCGTCGGCGCCGGTGCGCTTTACAAATATGCGATTCAGCACGAGTCCGGCGAGATCCGCGTCAAAGCCGACCCGTTCGCTTTTGCGGCCGAACTGCGGCCGAGCACCGCGTCCAGGGTGGTGGACGCCGGTGATTTCCAGTGGACCGATGACGCCTGGTTTGCCGGGCAGCGGGGAAATCCGATCTATTCGCGGCCGCTCAATATTTACGAGGTGCATCTGGGCTCCTGGCGGCGGCAGGCGGACGGCTCGTTCCTGAACTACCGCGAACTGGCGCATTCGCTGGTCGACTACGCGGTGGAGATGGGCTACACCCATCTGGAACTGCTGCCGGTGGCGGAGCATCCGCTCGACATGTCCTGGGGCTACCAGCAGACCGGTTACTACGCGGTGACCAGTCGCTACGGCTCGCCGGAGGATTTCATGTACTTCGTCAACCGGGCCCACGAACGGGGACTGGGCGTGTTGCTGGACTGGGTGCCGGGGCATTTTTGCAAGGACGACCACGGCCTGGCCCGCTTCGACGGGGAAAACCTGTTTGAGCCGCAGGACCAGCTGCAGGCGGAAAACCTCGAATGGGGCACGCTCAACTTTGACCTGGGTCGCTCGGAAGTCCGCAGTTTTCTGATTTCCAACGCGATGTTTTGGTTTGATGTCTATCACCTGGACGGGCTGCGGGTGGACGCAGTCGCCAACCTGCTGTATCTGGATTTCGCCCGCCGACCCGGCAACTGGCGGCCCAACAAGCATGGCGGTCGCGAGAACCTGGAAGCGGTCGACTTTTTGCGCAAGCTGAACGCGGCGATTTTCGCCAGACATCCGGCGGCGCTGATGATCGCCGAGGAATCGACGACCTGGACCGGCGTGACCCGGCCGGCCCATCAGGGCGGCCTCGGTTTCAACTACAAATGGAACATGGGCTGGATGAACGACATGCTGCGCTACATGAAGATCGACCCGCTGTTCCGCAAGGGTTCGCACAATCTGGTGACGTTCGCGATGATGTACATGTACTCGGAAAACTTCGTGCTGCCGCTGTCGCATGACGAGGTGGTGCATGGCAAGCTCTCGCTGCTGGACAAGATGCCTGGCGACTACTGGCAGAAGTTCGCCGGACTGCGCGGCTTCCTCGGCTTCACCCTGAGCCACCCCGGCAAAAAACTGCTGTTCATGGGCGGCGAGTTCGGCCAGTTCATCGAGTGGAACGAAGCGCAGAGCCTGGACTGGCATCTGCTCGAGTATGAACAGCACGGCAAGCTGCATGCCTATGTGAAGGCGCTCAACCATTTTTACCGGTCCGAACCCAGCCTGTGGCAGCAGGACCACCAACGGGCCGGCTTCCGCTGGATCAACGCCGATGACCGGGATACCGGCATCGTCAGCTATGTCCGCTATGCGAAGGACCCGGCCGATTATCTGGTCGTCGTCTGCAACTTTACGCCGGTGGGCCGCGAGGGCTACATCATCGGCGTGCCGGAGCCGGGCGAGTACTGCGAAGTGTTCAACAGCGACCGGGCCGAGTATGGCGGCAGCGACAAAACCCATGCGATGCCGCTGCTCAGCGGCAAGGCGGGCTGGGGCGGTTGGCCAAGTTCATTGGCGGTCGGCGTGCCGCCGCTCGGCTTCGTCTGTTTCAAAAAGGCCTGAGCA
>CAZYJK010000151.1:0-1079 GCA_964647865.1 uncultured Veillonellaceae bacterium
CTGCTGCTGGAAAATGTCTATATCGCCGGTAAGAGCCTGGCCGGTTATGATTATTGCGTGGAAAAATCGGGAAATGGAGTGGCGCTGGCGACTGCCTATCAAGCGGGCGCCGAAGCGTAGGAGGAAGACATGAAAAAACATCAATATAACCCGGACAGTTGCATCGCCTGCACTTCCTGCGTCGCCTACTGCCCGGTATCCGCCGCTACCCGCAAGTTCGCCGGACCCAAGATGATGGGCCCGGCGCTGGAGCGCTTTCGCGGCGGCGAGACCAATACCGATTTCTCGCTGGATTATTGCGCAAACTGCAAAAACTGTGACATCTCCTGTCCTTCCGGCGTGCCGATCTCGACGCTGAACATGCTGGCCCGGGCCAAACAATACAAGAACAAGCGGCGCAGCCTGCTCGACTGGATGATGTCGCATTCCGACCTCATGTCCAAGCTGGCTAGTCCGATGGCGGCCCTGTCCAATTTTGGCATGGCCAATCCATTGACCAAAATGATTTTGAAGCAGGTAGGCATCACTGATAAAATGAGTTTGCCGAAATATGCCAGCAAGACGTTTCTCCAGCAATTTCGCGCATTCAAACAGCAGAGCTTTCCTGACAAAGTCGTTTTCTTCTCCGGTTGTTTCATCAATTATTACGCGCCAGAGGTCGGCATGGATCTGGTAGCGGTGATGCAACGCAACAAACGGGAAGTGATCGTGCCGGAGGGTCTGGATTGCTGCGGTTCGCCGCTAGTCGGCAAGGGGTATCTGGATGAGGCGGTGGAAAAAGCCCGCACGAATATTGCGGCGCTGAAGCCCTGGTTTGACCAGGGGATTCCTGTGCTTACCTGCTGCACCAGTTGCGGCCTGATGCTCAAAATGGAGATTCAGGAAATGATGGATCTCGAGCATATGGAACAGTTGGCGGCGCATACCTACGATGCATCGGAATATCTGCTCGAGTTGCACGGTCAGGGCAAGTTGAACACCGAATTTGCGCCGGTTGCCGGCCGCTACATCTACCATACGCCTTGCCACCTAAGGGCGCAAGGAATCGGTAAACCCAGCCTGGAACTGTTGTCGATGAT
>CAZYJK010000151.1:1179-4633 GCA_964647865.1 uncultured Veillonellaceae bacterium
CCTGGCTTTTCTCAATGATACGCGTAATTGAGAAATTGGGGACTGTCCCCAATTATTCGACGGTGACTTTTTTCATCACGATATTTTCCAACGGTCGGTCGGCAGGGCCGGTGGCGGCTTTGCCGATTGCTTTTACTACGTCAAGCCCTTCGATGACTTTGCCGAAAACGGCGTGCCGGTTGTTCAGGTGCGGTGTGGGGCCGAGCGTGATGAAGAATTGGGAGCCGCCGGTATTGGGGCCGGCGTTGGCCATCGACAGGATGCCGGGACCATCATGTTTCAGGTCAGGGTGGAATTCATCGGGAATCTTGTAGCCGGGGCCGCCACGACCGGTGCCGGTCGGGTCGCCGCCCTGGATCATGAACCCGTCGATGACCCGGTGAAAAATAACGCCGTCATAGAAGCCTTTGCCGGCCAGGTCGATGAAATTTTTCGTGGTGATCGGCGCTTTGTCTTCAAACATTTCGATTCGAATGACGCCTTTGTTGGTTTCGACACGTACCACCCTGTTTTTGGCGGTTGCGGCCGGTTTTTGTCCGTCGGCGCTGGGGGCGGGCTTGTCTGCCGGAGCTGGTGTACTGCCACTACCGGAACAACCGGTCATGAGCAGCATGGATGCAGATAGCATCAGTAACATCGTCTGAATTTTTTTTCCCATGGTGATGATTCCTCCGTCTCTGTTTTTCATTCTGTTGGCGTGCCATTGTATTGTATCGTAAATGCCGATTTGCAGCAACTGCCCTCCAGGGATTCGTTGCGTCAACAACAATCAGCACCCCGGTCAAGACACGGAGCGCTGATTGCTGCTGGCTAAGTATATCAATATCAGATTTTGCCGACGAAGCGGTCAGGATAATCTGTGATGATGCCATCGACATCCAGCCCCTTGATATGTTCCCATTCGCGCAGTTCGTTCACGGTCCAGGTAAAGATCTTCGCGCCATGCGGCCGAGTGCTGGAGACCCAGTCCGCATCGAGGTAATGCCAGACCGGATGCAGATTGTCCGTGTCGGTCACCCGCAGTTGCAGCCAGGGATCTACGGGCCGCGAGGCATATAGCAGGCCGGTCTTGATCATCGGATCCAGTTGTTTCATTCTAAGTAGTGTCGGATGATAAAACGACGATACGATTACGCGGTCGACCATTCGGCTTTCGCGAATCAACGCCGCCACTTTTTCCTCGATTTTTTCGTGGATGACCGGACCGTTCTTGATTTCGATGTTCACCAACAGTTTGGTCGGCGCCGCCCACTGCAGGACTTCGCGCAAGGTAGGGATCTTTTCGCCGGCGAACTGCGGGGCAAACCAACTGCCAAAATCCAGTTGGAACAATTCCTCACGCGTATGTTCGCTCAGCCAGCCTTTGCCGTTGCTAATCCGTTCCAGTGCATGGTCATGGCACACGACCACCTTGCCGTCCTTAGTCTGCTGCACGTCCAGTTCGATGCCGTCGACACCCATTTCCAGTGCGGTACGAAAGGACGCCATGGTATTCTCCGGCGCATGTCCCCGGGCGCCCCGGTGGCCAAATATCAACATGGCAGGACCTCCTCTTATTATAATTTATCGTATGCTTGTGGCTTACAACGCAATTTCAGCCAGTTGATCGACAAAATCGATCAAAGCCGCACGGCAGGCTGAGTCCGGCAGGTTTTTCAGGCATTCCTTGGCCAGAATCCGGTGCCGTTCGATCTGACCGGCAAAGTGATAGTTCTTTACCGGGGCATCGCCATCTTGCCAGTCATCGACGAGTTGATATAGAAAACCAAACCGTCGGCCGAACTCACGGAACGCAGCGACAGTTTCCGGGGCGGCGCCGGCGCGCAGGGCCCCGACTTCGCAGCAGGCCGACATCAGTCTGGCGGTTTTGCTTTCGATGATTTTGAAATAAAGTTCCTCGGTCATGGTATTCAGCCGCAGTTGATAGATTTCCCCCATGCACATCTGTTTGGTCACATCCAGAATGATCTGGAATGTGGGAACATCGTCCGAGAGCATCAAAAAAGCCTGGGCATAGAGAATGTCGCCGGCCAGAACGGCGACAGTATTGCCGAAGCGGCCATTGACGGTGGCTACATTGCGACGGGAATCGGCGGCATCGATGACATCATCATGGACCAGGCTGGCGCTGTGCACCAGTTCGAACGCGGCGGCGGCGTTGACCAGCGAGGCGGCTGAAGCCTGCGAGTCGGGATTGCCTGCTCCGGCGGCGAGAAATAACAGGGCGGGCCGGATCCGTTTGCCGGGGTGATTGAGAAACTGGCCGAGCACTTCGCGCACTTCCGGCTCGGCAAACTCTTTGGCCATGTTGGCGATTTCCTGCTCCGTCAGCTCCAGCAGAGACTGAACCGGTGCATAGATGGGCGATAAATTCATGCGGTAGTTCTCCTTTAACTTTACATTACCGGGAGTAAGATAAAGATGGTGACTGTCCAGAGGCAGTGGGAAATGATACAGGGAACCAGATTTTGCTCCCGTTGATAAAGCCAGCCCCAGAACAGACCGGCTGTAAACGCCGCCATGGTCAGCATGAAATTGCCGGAAGCGATATGTACTGCGGCGTAAATCACGGAAGCCAACAGCCAACCGCGCCGGGCGCCGAAGCGCTGGACCAGTCTTTTTTGGACAAAACCCCGCCAGAAAATCTCTTCGCCGGGGCTGGTAACAAATAGCAGGATCGCGGCAATCGCTATCGCCTCACCCTGGGTGCGGATGTCGTAAATCGAGGAGATCTGCGGATGGGCAAACGGAAACAAAAGCTGCGACAGGCTGTTGCCGATCCAGAAGATGGCATATAACGACGCGGCGGCGGCAATGCCGGAAAAAATCGCCCGCCAGTTCCAGTCCTTGCGGCGCCAGGGCAACCCGCCGAAACGCAGGGCCAATATTGTCAAGGTAGTGACGGCTATGCTCATCGATAGCCAAAAATTAAACAGTTTCAGCGAAAATGTGACAACCCAGAACAACGCGGCAAGCAGTAGTGAAAACAACAATGCAGGCATGTTTATAGCCCTTTCCCGACCAACCGATGCAAAGCGACTCCGGCGGTAAGTAAAATTCCGAATTGAAAATGAAAACCGGCAGCCATGGCTTCCAGTTGCAGCAACGCAGCCTGTTTGCCTGCGGCAGCTTCGCCAATCGCCTGCAAAGATTTTTTTAGCGGTGGCAGCAGCAGTAGCGGCAACAAAGCGGTGAGAGGCAACAAGCCGAATGCAGTCAAAGCGACTAACGAGAGGAAGGCGGCCAGATACAAAAACCGTTGCAGGCCAAGGCCGGAAAACGAACCCAACTCCGTCGCCGGAGTGATGATGCCGGCTGCCCGGTCGTGGGCAATATCACGTACATCATTGCCGTTGAGAATGGCAGCGACCAGAAAACCGACCGGCAACGAAACCAGCACCGGTAGCCAGCTGTATTGTCCGGTCTGGATGAACCAGGCAGGCCAGACCATCAA
>CAZYJK010000152.1:0-4600 GCA_964647865.1 uncultured Veillonellaceae bacterium
AGGACACGGCGGCGGCGACGGCCGAGAGCGAGCACCCGTTTGTCCGCGAACTGATCGGCGCGACCGGGCGGTGCGCCCGGTGACGCCGGGGCCGCTGCAACTGCTGACCGAATATGTCGGCGGCAAATATGATGTACTGTTGACGGCGCTCTGGCAGCAATGCCAGCTGGTGCTTTTCGCCAGCGTCATCACGCTGCTGCTGGGAGTCGGCGTTGGCGTGTGGATGGGCCGCCGGCCTCGTCTGGCCCGGATTTTGCTACGCATCGCCGGCACGCTTTATACCATCCCGATTCTGGCGACCTTCGCCCTGCTGATTCCGCTGCTCGGCATCGGCCAGACGCCGGCCCTGGTGGCGCTTATCATGTATGGGATGTTGCCGGTGCTGCACAATACTTACGCCGGGCTGCGCGACGTCGATCCGGCGGTGCGCGAGGCGGCTCGAGGCATGGGCGCTGATGCCCGGCAAATGCTGCTGCTGGTGGAACTGCCGTTGGCGCTGCCGAAGATTGTCGCCGGGGTCCGCACGATGGTGGTGATGAATATCTCGGTATCGACGTTCGCAGTGTTCGTCGGCGCCGGCGGACTGGGTGCGATCATTCTGCAGGGGATTCGTACGTTCCACGACGGGATGTTGCTGGCCGGGACCCTGCTGACTGCCTTGCTGGCGATGACGGCGGAGCAGCTGCTGAAATGGCTGGAGCAGAAGGTCAGAGCTTGAATAGGCTGTTTGCAAGTGTAAATATCTGTTTGTGTGACTTAGGGAGGCTTTGTCATCATGTTTCAGGACTCCATTGCAGAATCGATTCATGGCCCCGCCGTGCTGGTGATTTTCGGCGCGTCAGGCGACCTGACCCGCCGCAAGATCATTCCGGCCTTGTATAACCTGTTTCTGGACCGTTGGCTGCCGCCGCAGTTTCGCATCATCGGCTTCGCCCGCAGCGCGATGGAACCGGCGCAGTATGTCGCGCAGCTGCGTAGCGGCGTAGACCAGTTTTCCCGTCGCGGCAAAACGGACGATGCCGACTGGCGTGAATTTGCCGCCAAGCTGGAGTACCTGGCGGCCGACTATGAAGACGAAGCCGCCTATCGCGCGCTGCTGGCTTCGATGAACGCCGGCTGGGGCGAATCCGCCGACAAGATCTTTTACCTGTCCACGCCGCCGGCGCTGCTGCCGACGGTGATTCAGCGACTGGGGCAGGCCGGCGATTATTGGGACCGCCCGGAGTACCGGATCGTGGTGGAGAAACCCTTCGGTCATGACCTGGCATCGGCCCGTGAACTGAACGAGTGGCTGAAACGCGATTTTAGCGAGACGCAGATCTACCGCATGGACCATTACCTTGGCAAGGAAACGGTGCAGAACATTCTGGCGTTCCGGTTTGCCAACGCGATGTGGGAACCGCTGTGGAACCGGTCCTTTATCGACCATGTCCAGATCACCGTTTCCGAGGAGATCGGCGTCGGTCGTCGCGGCGGCTACTATGACGGCTCCGGCGCGCTGAGGGACATGATTCAGAATCACCTGCTGCAGCTGTTGTGTCTGGTGGCGATGGAGCCGCCCACCTCGTTTCAGGCCGACGAAGTGCGCAACAAAAAAGTCGACGTGTTGAACGCAATCCGGCCGATTCTGCCGGAGCAGGTGGAGCAGTTCGCCGTGCGGGGCCAGTATGCTGCCGCGGCGGACGCAGACCGCGAACGAGTCGCCTATCGCAGCGAAGCGGGAATCGATCCGCATTCGGCGACCGAGACGTTTGCTGCGCTCAAGCTGTATCTCGACAATTGGCGCTGGCAGGGAGTGCCCTTCTATCTGCGCACAGGCAAACGGATGCCGGCTCGCTCATCGGAGATTTCGCTGCAGTTCCGGCCGGTGCCGCATCACCCGTTCTCCAATACGTTGATTCAGCCCAACCGACTGGCGATCCAGATCGATCCGCAGGAAGGGATCTTGCTGCGCACGCTGGCCAAAGAGCCGGGAATCGGCATGAACCTGAAGCCGGTCGAGATGCATTTTTCTTATCATGAAGTGTTTGCCACCGCCTCGCCGGACGCCTATGAAACGCTGCTGTTGGAAATCGTACGCGGCGATCCCGGCCTGTTCATGCGGGCCGACCAGGTGGAGGCGGCCTGGGTCGCCATCGCGCCGATCCTGCAGGCATGGCAAACTATTGCGCCGAAAGATTTTCCCAACTACCGGGCCGGCGAATGGGGTCCGGCGGCGGCAGAGGAACTGATCGGCCGCGACGACCGCAGCTGGTTTATGCCGGTTTGTCTGGAACCCGGCTCGCGCAACGGATGCAAGCTATGATCGAGGTGTTTGCCGATAACGGCGCGTTGAACGCGGCGACGGCGGAGCGGATTGTCGCGGCAGCCGTCAGGGCGGTCGCAGAGCGCGGCGGGTTTCATCTGGTGTTGTCCGGCGGCGAAACTCCCAAGCCGCTGTACGAACTGTTGGCGACGCCTGCATGGAAAAGCAGGATAGATTGGAAGCGGACCCATGTCTACTGGAGCGACGAGCGCTGCGTGCCGGTTGACGATCCACGCAGCAACGCCGGGATGACGCGTCGGGCGCTGCTGGATCATGTGCCGGTTCCGGCGGCGCAGGTTCATCCGCTGTATCTGGGAAGAAGCCCTCAGCAGGCGGCGCGGGACTATGAGGCGCTGCTGCGGCGAAGCGCATCAGGCGGTTTGCCCCGGTTCGACCTGGCGCTGCTCGGGCTTGGCGCGGACGGGCACACGGCATCGCTGTTTCCCGGCACGGCGGCGGTCGCCGAGCGGCAACGGCTTGTCTGCGAACTATACCTGCCGGAACAGGATATGCACCGACTGACCATGACCGTGCCGTTGCTGAACCAGGCCCGGCAAGTCGTCTTTTTGGTCAGTGGCGCCGGCAAGGCGGCGATGTTGCAGCAAGTGCTGTCTGACACTGTTGATTCCGTCGGTCAAATGCCGCCGGCCCGGCTGATCCGGCCGGTTGACGGCGAACTCGACTGGCTGGTTGACGTTGCTGCGGCCAGCAATTTGCATCTTTAGTATTGCGAAAGGGCTGTAGGACGGAGGATTTGGCGCGATGACGTCAAACTATTATTAGGTGAACCTGCAGGTTGCAGAGAAAGAATCGAACGGAGGTTTTGATCATGAAGAAACCGTCAGGCAGGCGTGGTATTGCTCTGTTGGTCGTGTTTTGCAGCATTTTGTTGTTTAGCCAACCGGTTTTCGCCGCAATCAAGATTTTCGAAGAAGCCGGCGTCGATTCGCTGGCGGCGCAGGATATCCGTTTCGCGGCCGCGGCGTTTGAGCAACTGCTGCGAGAGGAAATGGGGACCGAGCTGAAGCAGGATGTGAGCCTGTATATCTGTCCGGACCGCGACAGCTACTTGCGGGTGCGGCAGCGTGAATTCCGCGAAAAGAAAGATGTGGCTGAAAAGGCTGACAAGACGTTCGGTGGCGTCTGGTACAACAAGTCGGGTTTTGGCGTGATCATCATGGATCTGTCGAACCCCGCTTTGAAAACGGGTCAGGACCGGGTATCCTCGGTGGGTCGCCAACTGTTTTATCAGGCGATTTACCAGTGGGCCGGCGACGATTTCACCAAGAAAGCGTTGCAGTGGCTGGCAGAAGGCACGGCTAACTTGGTCGGATCGCGCGTCGGTGAAATGACCGGCTATGAAAGCGTCGAAAAATGGAAGCTGGACCGGTTCAATACGCTACGAAGCGTCAAGCGGGCCGTATCGCCGCAGGAAATCGTGCAGCGCAACCCGGAAGCCTGGCTGAAGTTTATCAATGAAGGCCGACATCCCGGCGAAGTGGCCGACCTGATGGTGTTTTTCCTGATGAAGCAAAAAGGTTTGCCTACGATTGCAACCTATTTTCAGAAAGTGCCGGTGGAGTCAAGCGACCGGGCGTTTGAAAAGGCGTTTGGCTTGGAAATCGGCCAGTTTCTCAGCGACTACCAGGCCTGGTATATCTTGGCGATGGGCGAACCGGCCAAGATTCAGTTCAGCCTGCGCGGCAACGTATCGGAAGAGCATCGCGCCTATTTTGAAAAAGGCGGCGAAATGGTGCGGCAATTGGTGTTTGACGCCTGGAACGCCCAGCTGAAGGATGCGCTGCGGGTCGTTTTGACTGAGAATCGTGACGAGTATGTCTTGACGATGGCCCGCGAGTTTGGTCTGTCGCGCGAACAGGCGGCAGACCAGGCCAAGAATGAGTTCTGGACCGACCGCGGCAGCGTGGTCGTGATGAATGTGAGCTCGATGCCGGAACCGGAAGACAAGATTTATCAGATCGCCTTTGTGGTCGGCAGTCGCCTGATCGCCGAAACCGGCGGCGCAAAGAACATGGACAACATGAAGTGGCTGTCCTATGGCGCGGCCAGTGTGCTGGCGGCCCGTTCGGCCGAGCGTTCCGGTTTTGCCCGCTATGGCGATTTTCAGGGTTCCTGGGAGTATGGACTGGCGCAGAGCCGGTCCTGGGCATCGCCGGCGCAGTTGATGACGCTGGCCAACTGGTCGGCTGCCGCCGAAAAACATGGACCGGCGGCAGTGCGCGGCGTGGCGGCGCTGTCGACCCACTATCTGGCCGATAAATACGGCGGCTACCC
>CAZYJK010000153.1:0-4595 GCA_964647865.1 uncultured Veillonellaceae bacterium
TTTTTGGCAAGACCTATGCGCAGGAAGGGCCGGTCGATTCGATCGTACCGGTCGATATCTATGTGCCAGGCTGCCCGCCGCGGCCCCAGGCTTTGATCTACGGGTTATTGCTGGCACTAGACCGGTTGTGAGACTTCAGCTGAAAAAATATGGTATACTATGACTAAGGCATTCAATCCGCTCGGCGGGTTTGGTGAAAACGGGGGAAATAGCGATGGATATCTCGGCGATCAATCAGATGCGGTCAAACGATTTGCGGCCCAAGGCCGACAAGATCGGCTTGCTGGTAGCGCAAAAGACGTTGGAGTCGGCGCGGCAAAATCAGGAAGCGACCGGTAGTGGACGCAACAACGCAAATCGCCACGCGCATCCGTATCTGGGACATAATGTCGATATTTATGTTTAACGGCTCTAATTTTTGACGGCTCTAATCAAGGTCGTACTGCGAATCAACATCGCGGTACGGCTTTTTTATTGACAAAATAATGTTAATATCATATATTTAAACAATTGAATATTTGCAGATTGCAAAGAACGTCAAACTGTGGTTGGAGGCTTGCGGATGCTCGGGGAACAAGGGATCGTTTGGTTGTTTGCGGTGATGTTGGGACTGTACGTCTGCGGTACGCTAACGGTGTTCGTGAGCGCAGGCCAGCCGCGGGCGGCGAATTGGCTGGCGCACGGGTTTTCCTTTTGCGGCGGGGTCTGCGGCGTGGCTGTCGCACTGCTTTTGTTATGGCAAAAAAGCACACTGAGTCTTTCTTTGTGGCAAATTGCGGGCGGGCTGAACCTGTCGTTGCGACTGGACAGTCTGGCAGCATTTTTTCTGCTGGTGATATCGCTGCTGGCGGCGGTGGTGTCGATCTACGCCACAGGCTATGTCAGTGAGTATTACGATAAAAAGAACGTTTCGCTGTTGGGCGGCGGTCTCAACCTGTTCCTGCTGTCGATGGCGCTGGTGGTGAGCGTGGATAACGCGTTCGCATTTTTGCTGGCCTGGGAACTGATGTCGCTGGTGTCTTTTGGCTTGGTCATGTTCGAACATGAACGGGAAGATGTGCGCACAGCCGGCTTCATTTATGTGGTGATGACCCATGTCGCCACCTTGTTCATCACGTTGTCCTTTTTGGCCCTGTACCTGTTTACCGGCACATTTGCCTTCAGCGATTTTCGGACCATCGCCGGGGCGATTCCCGACTGGCTGCGCAACCTGATGTTCGTTATGCTGCTGGTCGGTTTCGGCGCCAAGGCGGGCATCGTGCCTTTGCACATCTGGCTGCCGCGAGCGCATCCGGCGGCACCGAGCCATATTTCGGCGCTTATGTCGGCGGTGATGCTGAAAACGGCGGTATACGGACTGCTGCGCATGGTATTTGACGTATTCGGCGGCGGCCCGGCCTGGTGGGGACTGTTGGTCCTGTTGGCCGGCCTGGTTTCGGCGGTGCTCGGCATTATCTACGGACTGGCCGATAACGATATGAAGCGGTTTCTCGCCTATAGCAGCGCCGAGAACCTGGGAGTCATCTTTGTTGGAATCGGCGCCGCGCTGATGTTCCAGGCTTATGCCCAGCCACAGCTGGCAGCTTTGGCGCTGGCGGCAGCACTCTACCATGTACTGAACCATGCGTTTTTCAAGGGCCTGTTGTTCATGGCGGCCGGCTCGGTGCTCTACGCTACGCATACGAGAAACATCAACGACCTGGGCGGTCTGATCCGGCGGATGCCAGTCACGGCTACGCTGTTTCTGATCGGCGGTTTGGCGATGGCGGCATTGCCGCCGCTAAACGGATTTATCAGCGAGTGGGCGACGTTTCAGGCGTTGTTTCAGCTGTCGCTGACCGCGCCCGGTTATGGCGTTAAGCTGATTGGCAGCTTGGCGATTGCCGCGTTGGGCCTGGCTGGTGTTTTTGCCGCTGGTGGCCTGGTGAAACATTTCGGTACGGCATTTTTGGCGATGCCGCGCAGCGAGAAGGCGGCGCATGCGAAGGAAGTGCCACTGAACATGCAGGCAGCAATGGCACTGCTGGCGGTCGGTTGCGTGGCGCTTGGCGTGTTTCCCGGCCTGGTCCTGCGTTTGTTGGAAGATGTCTGCGCCCTGTTGTTCCATGCACAGCTGCCGCAGACTGCTTTCTTTTTGCTGCCGGCTGTCGGCTCTGCTGACGCGGGCCTGTTCCCCGGCGCTGCCTGGTTCGTGCTGGCGAGTGTGCTGGGCATTAGCGGCCTGGTTTTGCGGCAGTGGCTGGGACGTAGCCGGATCACGCTAGAGGAGACATGGACCTGCGGCGCGCTGCTTCAGCCATCGATGCAGTATAGCGGAACCTCGTTTTCCAATCCGGTGCTGGTGATTTTGCAACGACTGGTCGGGACGCGGCGTGAGGTCGACGTCCACAGTCACTACCCGTATTATCCGCGGCGGATCCGTCATGCAGTCGACACCAGCTATTCCATCGAAACCTTGTTATACCGGCCGACAGTTGGATTCACCGTGAAACTGGCCCATAAGATCCGCGTCGTACAAAACGGCAACCTGCAGAGCTACTTGGCCTATGTGGTCGTGGCGTTGGTGCTTGCGTTGCTGTGGATGGGGCAGGTGAAAGTGTGATGCTGCAAAATACTGTTGGATTTCTGTTGCAAGCGTTGCTGCTGATCGGGCTGGCCCCGCTGGTGCAGGGACTGGTGAAAAAAATAAAAGCCCGGCTACAGAACCGGATCGGGCCACCGCTACTGCAAAGCTATTATGAAATCGCGAAAGACCTTCGCAAGCAGGCGGTGATTTCCCAGCACGCATCCTGGTTGACACGCTATGCGCCTTATATCGTCTGGTCTTGCATTGTCACGGCCGGATTGATCGTGCCGAGCTTTTTCGCCGATTCGCCGCTAGGGTTCGCCGGCGATGTTCTGATGGTAATATATCTGTTCGGCACTGCGCGGATTTTCACTGCGTTGGCGGCGCTGGACTCCGGCAGCGCGTTCGGCGGGATGGGGTCGAGCCGTGAAATGGCGATCGGTGCGATTATCGAACCGGCGCTACTGTTGGCGGTGCTGGGTGTTTGTCTGGCCGGAAAAACCACTGTACTCAGCCAGCTCGCTTTGCAAGTGGCCGGGCAAAGCTGGGACTTTATCGACCCCGCTTACGGACTGGCCGTCTTGGCGATGCTGATCGTGGTGATGGCCGAAACCGGCCGGATACCGGTAGATAACCCGGACACCCACCTGGAACTGACGATGATTCACGAGGCGATGCTGCTGGAATACTCGGGCCGCTACCTCGGTCTGATGATGTGGGCGGCTCAGGTCAAGCAACTGGTGGTGCTGAATCTGTTTATCAGCCTGTTTTTCCCCTGGGGGATCGCCGGCGGACTGGCTGAGGCTGGGATTGCCGGGGCGGTGCTGCTGTATTTGCTGAAACTGGCGCTGCTGTCGGCGATACTGGCGGTTGTAGAAACGCTTTACGCAAAAGTCCGTCTGTTCAAGGTCCCGCCGCTGTTGTCCTCGTCGATGGCCTTGTCGGTGCTGGTGATTATTTTGCGGATCGTCATGTAGGAGGGCGTCATGGAATTATTCATCGGTTCAGGCCTGCTGCTCAGCACGGTCATGTTGTTTCAGATACGCAAGGTCATGGATTCAGTGGCAATCCTGGCGTTGCAGTCGTTCATGCTTTCACTGACCGCGGCGGCGATGTGGTATAAGACTGGCATCGCTCATTTGTTGGTGGCGGCGGTGTTTACCTTGATCGTCAAAGGGATTCTGATCCCTTACATCTTGTACTACACAATCAGAAAAATCGGCGTCATGCGTGAAGTCGAGCGAAGTACCGGACGCTACACCTCGCTGCTGATTGCGTTGGTCCTGGCGGCGCTTGGCTACTATATCGCCGCGCAGCTGAACCTACCGAGCAAGGAACTGGGCAAGACGTACCTGCCGGTTTCGGTGATCATGATTTTTCTCGGCACCTTTATTATGATCGATCACAAGAAGGCGATCATGCAGGGGGTGGGGCTGATCACGATTGAAAACGGCATTTTTCTCATCGCCGAATCGATCGCTTATGGTATGCCGATGGTGGTGGAGTTCGGCATATTCTTTGATTTGCTTGTCAGTGTGATCGTGATCGGGCTGTTGATGTCTCGGATTTATTCGACTTTTGACAGTCTGAGCACGGAAAATATGGAGAACCTGAAGGGATGACAACGATGGACTGGCTTTGGCTATTACTATTGACTCCGCTGGTGACTGGGGGCGTCGTCTGGCGGCTGAAGACTTCGCTGTGCGCTTGGGCTTCGCTGGCCGGCGCAGCGTTGATGCTGATTGCCGGATTGGCCGTCGTTTGTCTGGTTGCCGGCGGTTCGCCGCTGTCCGGCTGGGACGGGATGATTTACGTCGATGTGCTGGGGGCGTTCAATCTAGGGTTGGTCGTATTTGTCGGATTTACCGCCGCGGTTTATTCGGTTGGCCATATGGCGACAGAGCTGGCTGACGGCGCGGTCAGCATTCGTCAGTATCATCAGTTTTACAGCCTACTGCATCTATTCTTTTTTTCAATGATTGCCGTCAGCGTAGTCAACAGCATCGGCCTGATGTGGGTCGGCATCGAA
>CAZYJK010000154.1:0-3368 GCA_964647865.1 uncultured Veillonellaceae bacterium
CCTGACACGCCAGCCGTTAGCGTGCTTTGTTGTCCGTTTTCTGAGACGACCCCCAAAATAACTATGACAGTCCGAGTCCATTTTAAGGATTATTAACATATTACCAGTATCATTAATATTTTAACATATATTATTAATTTATTAATGTTTATATATTAATTAATATTATTTAGAATGAATATTTACTCATTTTTGCTCAAAATACCCATAAAACAGGGTTAAAACTCCATCCAACAACCCCAAAAAGCCCCTAAAAGAGCAACTGGACCCCCATTTTCTACCTAAATTTAAAAAATTCTCATAAGCTAAAAATCATTATTATATTAATAATTAAATTTCATTAATATAATAATGATTGAAATTTAGCGATTTTTTGCCCCAGCCTAGCAAAATCAAGGGTTTTAGCTACTTGGATTTACTTTACGAACACCAATGCCATTTAAAGCCCCTTAGAAAGCCCTGTAATGAGCATTTGCACCTCTGGTAATGGGTCAGCCTACCTTGAGTTATAAAATCAATCTGTGAGGCTTCTAGGTGGCTTTAATGCATTCTGTTAGTTTTGCGGCTTGGTGGTTTTCTTTCTGTAGACAAAAAAACTGAAAATTTCTGGCAATTGGGCGGTATGCGGCAGGGTCGGGCTTGCCCGACAGGCAATGCCGCCAGAGGCGGCTCATTTGATGCCCTCACGGGCTGGCTGCGAAGCAGGCTGGGTGGGGTGTTTGGAGGTGTTGCAAAAAAATTTACTTATCCACAAGATTTTTTCTTGTGTTTGGGCTTTTAAAAGAAAAAAGCTTTTAAAAACCTTTTCGGAGGTCTGAAACCATTGCCTGTAGCGGCTTTCAGCGTCCATATAGCAACGTTTCCTTACCCATATAGCAACGTTTCCTTACCCAAAAATTTGCGATAAAGCAACGTTTGCTTACATTTAAGCAACAAGTATTGTTATGTTGCTATAGCAACGATATTATCGTGTTGTTATAACCACGTTTAGTTACCCAAAAATATGAGTAAATCAAACCTCGTTGTAAAAACAAATCGCTTAAATCAAGCGTTCCAAACCTTATCCTTAGTTGAATTACATATTATTCAATTAGCCATCGTAGATGCTCGGGAAACTGGAACAGGACTAAGTACAGACATGCCATTACGTATTGACGCAATGCGTTATGCTGAAGTGTTTGGGGTTACTAAACAAAACGCATACCAACGCATGAAAGAGGCTGAAGAAACCTTATTTAATAGGCGTTTCAGCTTCTATGATAGTGATGGTTATCTGGTTAAAAGTAGATGGGTTCAACAAGTAAAATATTTAGAAAATGAAGGTGCACTTGAATTGGTTTTCACTCTTGCGGTAGTTCAGGGCATTAGTCGAATTGATGGTGTGAAAGAATTTTTTACACAATATTTATTGAACCAAACAACAAATTTAACAAGCGTCTATTCTGCTAGGCTCTATGAATTATTAATTCAATGGCAAAGCACAGGAGAAGTGCCAATGGTTGAATTATCAGAATTTAAGATGCAGCTTGGTATAAAGAACAATGAATATTCAAGGATTGAAGCATTCAAACGCAGGGTATTAGATTTGGCCATCAACGAAATCAATGAAAAAACAGACATAACAGCATCGTACAAGCAACACAAAAAAGGGCGGCAAATTGTCGGGTTTTCCTTTAGCTTTAAACAGAAAAAAACGATTAAAAAAGGCCTATCAAAGAATCTTTGGGAAGCTGTTCCAGTTGGTACACGCTACCAAAATGCAGGTGGTGACATTTGGATCAAAGAAGAAAATGGCTTTCTTTTCTGCGAACAAAAAAAACAATCTATGCCTCCTTCACTAGCTCAAACAGCAACCCAAAATGGAACGTTGAAACTACTCAAATGAAACCATCCGCTTCTGAAAAAGCCCCAAGATTTGGGGCTTTTTTTTCGGCTTGAAAAGCCGATTTGTTTGGGCGTAAACGCCCAAACCTTACGGCCTTTGCGAAGCAAAGGTGTAGTAAGTACCCTATTTACAGATTCGCTTCGCTAATCCTACAATAGAGTCAAGACTTAAACCAACAGGATGCCGCAATGAGTTACGCAATTCTACGCACCGCAAAACTAAAAACCGTTGGCAACATAATCGGCTCTCTTTCGCACAACTACAGGACACGCGAAACCCCAAATGCCGATCCAGGATTAGCATCAGAAAATTTGCACACACTGCCAAGCCAGGAAGTCGCAGCTGAAGCGATCAGAAAAAGAATACCCGTTAAGCGCAGAAAAGATGCTGTGCTTTGTATCGAGTACATGATTACTGCTAGCCCTGAATTTTTTAAAGAAGGCGGAAATGCAAAAGCCTACTTTGAAACAGCACATGATTGGCTTGTAGCCAAACACGGTGCTGAAAATGTGGTCACGACAACAATCCACATGGATGAAACAACACCGCACATGGCCGCCTACGTTGTCCCACTGGATGAAAAAGGCACGCTGAACGCTAAAAAATTTTTGGGCGGTCGTGACAAATTAAGCCAAATGCAAACTGACTTTGCGAACTACGTTGCCAAATTTGGTTTAGAGCGCGGCATAAAAGGCAGTAAAGCCAAGCATACAAGCATCAAAGAATATTATTCACGGCTTAATACTGGGCTAGTTCAGGAGTTAGATACTCGAATCAATGTGAATCCTCCAGCAGATGGAGAAACACACGAAGCCTTTGCTAGACGGGTGATTTCGCAATATCGGGCTACAGTAAACGAAGATTACCAGGCAATGAGAATTCAGCTTGAGGAAAAAGGCCGAGCAGTCGAACAAATCCAAAAACAGCACCAGCAAGCAATCAGTTGGATTGACGAATACGAAGAGTTATTACTGCCAATGCACACGCTCAAACCTGAGAACAAGGCAAAACTCAAAGCCGAGATGGTATCCAGTGTCATCGAAGCAAGAAAAAAGCTCTTACAGGAAGAGAAACTAGGAGCGATGGCCACAATGTCACCAGTAGAGCGGCTTGAGCTTGAGTACCGAGAAGTACGAGAAAGCCCAGAATTTGAAAAAATGGGGCCAATTGAACAGATGGTCATGATGCGAGAGTGGAAAAATAAAATAGAGGACGCTAAAAATATCGATAATCATAACCAAAAAAACCAAGATAACGATAATGGCCCAAGCCCATTTTAAAGCTCTTAAACCTAGATTTGGGAAGGATTTAAACCCAACATCACGTGTTTATAAACCAAATAATTCCCATCATTATCTCTCATAAAATATCCTGAAATTTAAAAATTAAAATTAATAAATTACCTGAAGTAGCGGAAAAAATTAATAACCATCTTCGATTTGATTTACTTTATCAATTATGCTAGTATGTATATACACATCGT
>CAZYJK010000154.1:3378-4552 GCA_964647865.1 uncultured Veillonellaceae bacterium
ATTTGTTTTTATTTAAAAATCGTATATACAAAATTTGAATTTGAGCCTAAAATAAAGGAGTTACTTATGGAAATAGACGAAACTGAACCTGAATTGAAGTTTGTATTCTCTGAGAGAATATTAGAAAAACTTCAAGACAAACATGATGGCGTTACCAAATCAGAAGTCATTGAGTGTTTTGATAACAGTGATGACAGAACTCTTGAAGACACAAGAGAAGAACATAAAACAATTCCACCAACGCAATGGTTTATAAGCGAAACCAACAGGGGCCGACAGTTAAAGATATGCTTTGTTTTTGATGAGGACGAAAACACGGTATATGTTAAAACAGCATATAAACCCAACTCCGAAGAAATTAGGATATTTGAAAAATATGCCTAAATAAAAGTAGTAACTAGATTTATAGGGATTTTATCCCTATAAATCACCTCAAATTCAAATCAAAAGTAAACAGATATATTAATAACAATAATATTTAATAATCAAATAATTGGGGCTAAATCCAATACTAAACAAAAGTATTGGAGGTTAAAAAAATAGGAAAATCAATATGGAAAACAAGGACAAAGTGGTACACATAAGAGATTCAGTATTTGACAATTCAGATCAGTGGAACTCACGTGAGTTAGGTGCCGAAGAGTCTTTTGTTAAGAAATCTGGCATGCCTAAAAAACTAAAAGCTAAATTAAACGAAAGAAGTAATCAAAAAATGCAACTGATTTCAATGAGACTGCCAATAAGCTTAATTGAAAACTTAAAAGAAATCGGTGAACAAGAAGGTCTAGGTTATCAATCACTCGCTAGAGAAGTTCTACAAAGATTTGCAGAAGCTGAAAATAGAAAACAGATCAACAAATTAATTGCAGAACGTAGAAATCTAGAAAAAGAATTAGAACAAATGAAAGTAGAGATTAAGGAGCTTAAACAAGCATAATCAAACAAACTCAAGTTTAATCTAATTTAAAGAGTATCTAAAAAAAGAGGGTTATTTAAATAATCCTCTTTTTTATACTTACCAATCCACGAAACAATAAACGTAAAAAAAAAAGCCTAAAAGGCTGATATCTGATTTAGGCTATTTACTATTCATTAATATAGTAATGAATAGTCATTAATCCAACCTTTAAAACAGGTCAAATTAGGTGAAAATGCTCCTGAACCCCAAAATAAC
>CAZYJK010000155.1:0-4548 GCA_964647865.1 uncultured Veillonellaceae bacterium
GGGTTGCCCGTTGTCGGTAGTAGCTCTGCGCGCTTCACAGACCGGCAAGACGCTTTTCGTGTCAGGGTCGGTCCAGGAGACAATGGCCGAATCCGGAGTAGAAGGACAAGAGCTGATTAACAAGTCCTGGCACAAAGGGTTTGATGGCGTAGCTGTGACGACCGGCGGAGCGGCGTATAAATTTCCGCTGGATGTGCTGGCTGCATTGAAGAGTGCAGCGAGTCTGGAAGAAGAAAAAATGTTGTCAATCCGCAATGAAAAGAGAATCGGCCATGTGGTGGCCAGTCCGGTAGCTGACGCACTCTGTTCAACGGCGGTGCACGCATCCCAAGTCATGAAGGCGCTAGCTTTTCTGGTGCCGACGGAAACCGGTTTTACGCCAAGAATGTTGGCTAAATTCCGCCAGTCCTTGCCGGTCATTGCCGTCTCACCGCATCCGCATGTGATCCGGCAACTTCGACTGGCCTGGGGTGTAAAGCCTTTGCTTAGCCGGCGGACCCTCCGACAGGAGGATGTGATGCAGCTGGCAGTCGATACTGCGTTAAAAGGAAATCACCTAAGAGAAGGCGATGCGGTTGTCGGCGTACTTGGCAATATGGATTTGCCGAACGCCTATAATTCAATCAAGCTGATCACGGTGGGTGATATCATTCTCAAAGGGCAGGGGATCGGTAATGGAATCGTCAGTGGCAGGGTCACTATCGTCAAATCCCTGTTTGACATGAACAAACGCGCCCGCAATAAAATAGTCGTCGTCGCCGGGACCGACACCGAGCATATAGGACTAATCGAAGAATCCGCCGGACTGATTGTGGAAGAAGGCGGTCTGTCTTCGCATGCTGCAATCGCCTGCATGAGCCTGGGAAAACCGATTATCATCGGGGCGGCGGATGCGACGGAGTTACTGCTCGAAGACGAGCAAATCACGATGGATGTGATGCGGGGACTCGTTTATCGTGGTTGGGTCAATTTGGGCTGACAGGCAGGATTTTTTTTCGCAATGGAGAAAAGGAACATATTAAGCAGTCAAGAAAAATGACAGGAGGAGTTGCTATGATGGAACAATGTGGCTACATTCTGGCGATCCTGCAGGAAAACCGCGTGGAGACGGCAACGAAGGTTCAGGAAATCTTGACACATAATGGCTGCAATATCCGTTTCCGGCTTGGTCTGCATGATGCAGGACTGGAAACATGCTCCAACAGCGGTATGATTCTGCTGCAAATCTGTGGTAGTCAAGCCGATGCAGACAAGTTGCTGGCAGAAATAAAAGCTGTGCCGCATGTCAAAGCGAAACTGATGTCGCTGGACTTTTAAATCTGGCAAGTATCAAGTAAAGTGGCTTTGGAGCGCGGCAGCCCGCGCTCCACTTTTTAAATTGAATGCATAATACGGGAGGAATAAATTAATGAAATCCCAAGTGTTTTTGGCAAAGGTCGAAGATGGCGCCGCTGTGGAAGCCCAGGTAGAGGCGTTGCAAAAATTGTATGATGTCGCTGAACTCAACCGGATCGTTGCCAAACGTGATTTTGTCGCTATCAAGTTCCATGTTGGCGAAAAGCATAATACAACGCATGTAAAACCGGCCTTGATCCGGCGGATTGTCGATTTGGCCAAAGCCGCCGGCGGTCAGCCGTTTTTAACCGAGACCTCGACGCTGTACAAAGGGGAACGAGAAAATGCCGTCAAGCATATCTTGCACGCCCAGCGGCACGGATTCGGCATTGAGCAAACCGGAGCCCCATTCATTATGGCAGATGGACTCACCGGCAATACGGAATATGAATTGCCGATCGATGGAGAATTGCATAAGAGTGTAAAAGTCGCCCGCGAAGTTGTTGGCGCCGATGCACTGATCGTGGTTTCACATGCTACCGGACATCCGCTGACAGGTTTTGGCGCCTGCATCAAGAATATCGGCATGGGACTGGCCAGCAGGATGGGGAAAATGCGCGAACATTCGGCGATGAAACCGGAAATCAACGCCGAGAAGTGCCGCTTTTGCCAGAAATGTATTCAGTGGTGCCCGCAGGATGCGATTATCGAACAGGACGGCAAAGCCTTTATCCTGACCGAAAAATGTATCGGTTGCGGCGAATGTCTGGCGGTATGTCGCTTTGACTCAGTAAAATACGACTGGAACGCCGAATCGGGCTTCACGCAGAAGAGCATGGCGGAGCATGCCTATGGAATCGTAAAAAATAAAGCCGGCAAAAGTCTCTTTATCAATGTGTTGATTGACATGACCAACGACTGCGACTGTTTTAGCGTAAAGCAGGAGAAGTGCATTCCTGATATCGGCATTGTTGCTTCATTTGATCCGGTCGCAATCGACCAAGCATCGCTTGACCTGACGGCAGCGCAACATGGAAAGACATTGGCTGAGTTAGCGCATGCCCACAATGATGCGACCATTCAGATCCGCCATGCGGCAAAAGTGGGAATGGGTTCTTTGGAATATGAACTGATTACGGTATAATTACATCTTGAATCGGGCGGATGATTGATCGGCGCGAAAAACAGGGAATGTGGTGATTTGCAAATGAGTGTGAAACTGACGATTGACGACAGTATTCTGGCGTCCTGCCCTGATTGCCGCATCGGTTGTGTGGTGATTCGGGACGTGAATATTGTGGGATCTTCGCCGGCTTTGAGCCAGGAGTTTTTAAAACTGCAAAATGAAGTGGCGAAGATTTACAATATTGAAGCGTTGACTAAATTGCCGCCGATCCTTGCTGTGCGTACGATGTATAAGAAGCTTGATTTTGATCCGTCACGGTATCGACCGGCGTCGGAGTCTCTGGTAAGACGGGTTTTGCAGCACAAAGGCGTTTATTATGTCAATAGCGCAGTGGATGCCAGCAACTATTGTTCATTGAAATACTTGGTGCCGTTTGGCTTATATGATCTGGACAAGATCGAAGGCGATATTTGCTATCAACGGCAACATGGTGGAACCTATGTCAATATTGGCGGCAACCAGGTCTCGACCGATGGTAAGCCATTCCTAACTGATTCGCTAGGCGTGTTTGGCAACCCCACTTCCGATTCGAGACGGACTGCGGTATCGTTGGCGACAAAGAACCTGCTGTCGGTGGTATTTGCAGGCAGCGGAACCGCCGAGACGGATTTGTGCCAAATCCTCGAATACTGCGCGGAAATCCTGACCCGTTACAATGGCGGTGCAGTTGATGCGATTCAAGTGGCAGGAGCGGGAAAGGAGTAGTGGTTCGGTGAATTACATTAGTTCGCGTGGAGGCGGAACGGCGGTTGCCGGCGCGGAGGCGATCCGCAGCGGGATTGCCGTGGATGGCGGCTTGTTTGTTCCGTTGACTTTGCCGGTATTGCCTGTCCCGACTGGGGTGGGTGGCGGATATATTGAACTTGCGGCAACAATATTGGCCGCAGTTCTTCCGGATTATTCTTCGGAAGAACTGCGCAAATGTTCGGCCGTAGCTTATGCAGCCGATAAATTCGATGACCCGGATACGGTTCCTTTGACGCAGGTTGGGACTCGGCACGTTCTGGAGCTTTGGCACGGGCCGACCAGTGCTTTCAAAGACATGGCGCTGCAAATCATGCCGCATTTGATGAGCCTGGCTTTGAAAAAAACGGCCGAGAGCTCGGATATGCTGATTTTAGTCGCGACGTCCGGCGATACCGGCAAAGCGGCTCTGGAAGGATTTCGTGACGTAGCGCGGACGCGCATTCTGGTTTTTTATCCGTCGGAAGGGGTCAGCGAGGTGCAACGGGCCCAGATGGTGACCCAAGACGGAAACAACGTGGGGGTTGTCGCTGTTGAAGGCAACTTCGATGATGCACAGACCGGCGTGAAGAAAATTTTTTCCTCAGTGCAGATGCGTGAAGTGTTGGCAAAGAAAAATCTCAAGTTATCTTCGGCCAATTCGATCAACTGGGGGCGCTTGGCGCCGCAAATCGCCTATTATTTCAGCGCCTATCGGTCGTTATGCGAAACAGGGAAGATCCATTGCGGCGACCCGGTGAATTTTGTCGTGCCGACTGGTAATTTCGGCAACATTCTGGCGGGATACTACGCCAAACAGATGGGATTGCCGATCAACCGGCTGATTTGTGCCTCCAATGACAACAATGTCCTGACTGACTTCTTGCGGACCGGCGTCTATGACCGGAACCGGCCGTTTCACCAAACGATTTCCCCCTCAATGGATATTCTGATTTCCAGCAATCTGGAACGCCTGTTGTATCATGCGACAGACGGCGACACAGGCAAGGTCGCTTCCTGGATGGGGCAACTAAATTCCACGGGACGCTATGCAGTCGATGCACAGACCTTGACCAAGATTCAGGCGACATTCTGGGCAGACTGGGCGTCAACCGAGGCGTCTATGGCAACGATCCGTCAAGTCTGGCAGCAACAGCGCTATCTTTTGGACCCGCACACGGCTGTCGCCTGGAAAGTGGCGGAAGTTTATCAGGCGCAGACGAAGGACGCAACGCCGACGATAGTCCTGAGCACAGCCAGTCCCTTTAAATTTGCCGATACGGTATTGCAGGCGTTGCTGCCGG
>CAZYJK010000156.1:0-4463 GCA_964647865.1 uncultured Veillonellaceae bacterium
CTCACCAATCTACTTTAGTGACGTTACTGGCGAGGTGCGGTCATTCATTGAAAGACTGATTTTTCAGTACCTCGTATATGATGCAAATTACTCATCGCTCAATGATAAAAGAAAACCGATTTGCTTAATTTACACAATGAACGCACCAGAAAGCATGATTGCAGAAATAGGATACGACCGCGTCATATCCCGATATGAAAACTATTTTGAGAAATTTATGGGACCAACAGAATCGCTGCTTGCTACAGACACTTATCAGTTTGGTGATTATTCTAAATACGTTGCAACGGCGTTCGATGAAGCCGCAAAAGCAAAAAGAAAGCACGACGTCTTTCCGCAAGACTGTCAAAAAGCCTTTGCAATGGGAGTAAGGTTGGCTGGCAATACACTCAAATAATTTAATTGGAGTCCTGTAAAACGATAAAAAGCCGCGAACTCGGTTCGCAGTTTTAATGGGTATTAATCATGGATGCGGGCAGCGCGAGAACGCGTTTGCCCGTTTTTGTTTTGCAAGCCTTGTCACGACCGGAAGACACGACTCGAATAATATCACAGGCGCAGGGCGCGGAGCGATTGATGCAATAAGCTTAAGATCAATCAAGGCTCTTCGGTTTTTCATCCGAGGAACCTTTTTGTGCTGGGATGTTTAGGCAGGAGAGGCAAGTGGGGCTGTTAGCCATCGGACAAAACGATCGCATTGCTATGACTTTGCTTGAATAAATTCATCAAAATCAGGTATGATATTAATCAAACCTTCTCGCAAATTTTTTATGAGGTGAGTAAATGAGTCAGGAAATCGACAAAATAATTTATTCCATGATCCGTGTATCTAAGAAACACGGGCAGAAAGAAGTCCTCAAGGACATTTCGCTCTCTTACTTTTACGGAGCAAAAATCGGTGTCCTAGGTCTAAACGGATCCGGCAAAAGTTCGCTCCTCAAAATTCTGGCCGGAGAAGATCAGAGTTTTGACGGCAAGACCGTTCTCGCCCCCGGTTACACCATCGGGTACCTCCCGCAGGAGCCGTTGGTGGATGAAACCCGCACCGTGCGCGAGGTGGTGGAAGAAGGCTTAATAGAACTGGTTCAGATTCGTGATGAGTACGAAGCCATCAACGCCAAATTTTCCGAACCCATGGAACCGGACGAAATGGACGCGCTGATCACCCGCCAGGGGGAAGTGCAGGAACTTATGGACAGTAAGGGCGTCTGGGATCTGGACTCCAGGCTTGAAATGGCCATGGACGCCTTGCGCTGCCCGCCGTCCGACACACCGGTTTCGGTGATTTCCGGCGGTGAACGCCGCCGTGTGGCCTTGTGTCGCCTACTGCTGAAAAACCCGGACATCTTGCTGCTGGACGAACCGACCAACCACCTGGACGCTGAATCGGTAGCCTGGTTGGAGCATTTTTTAAACACTTTCCCCGGTACTGTAATTGCCGTAACCCACGACCGTTACTTCCTTGACAACGTGGCTGGCTGGATTCTTGAACTGGATCGCGGTCGCGGCATCCCCTGGAAGGGCAACTACTCCTCCTGGCTGGAACAAAAGCAACAACGTCTGGCCAACGAAGAAAAAAGCGAAACCGAACGCCAGAAGACCCTGGCCCGCGAACTGGAGTGGATCCGCATGGCTCCCAAAGGACGCCAGGCCAAGAGCAAAGCCAGGATCAACGCTTATGAAGCCCTGCTTTCCCATGAGTCCGAGCGCGTGGGTCAAGATTTGGAAATCTACATTCCACCGGGACCGCGCCTGGGCAAGATCGTAATTGAAGCCGATAATGTTAGCAAAGCCCTGGGTGACAAGGTGCTGATGGAAAACATGAACTTCATGATTCCATCTGGAGCCATCGTCGGGATCATTGGCCCCAACGGAGCCGGTAAAACCACTCTCTTCAAGATGATCACCGGACAGGAAAAGCCCGACAGTGGTACATTGAAAGTCGGCGAAACTGTTAAGTTGGCTTATGTGGACCAGAACCGCGACTCCCTTGAGCCCGACAAAACCGTCTACGAAGTGATCAGTGACGGCCAGGACATTATCAAGCTGGGCAACCGCGAGATTAATGCTCGGGCTTACTGCGCGCGCTTCAACATCATGGGACAGGACCAGCAAAAGAAAGTGGACGTGCTATCCGGCGGTGAACGCAACCGCGTTCATCTGGCCAAGATGCTGAAAGCCGGGGCCAACGTAATCCTCCTTGACGAACCCACCAACGACCTGGATGTGAACACCATGCGCGCCCTGGAAGACGCACTGGAGAACTTTGCCGGTTGCGTGTTGGTCATCAGCCACGACCGCTGGTTCCTTGACCGCATCGCCAGTCACATCATGGCTTTTGAGGGTGACTCCGTCGTGACCTTCTTTGAGGGTAACTATTCGGACTACGAAGCCGACCGCAAAAAACGCCTTGGCAAAGAAGCCGATCAGCCGCATCGACTGAAATTCAGAAAACTCACCCGCTAGGAAGTTAAGGCTCTTCGGATTTTCGTCCGAAGAGCCTTTTTGCGTTGGCAAATTGCGTTTTGCGGCAGTTCAATTTGACAAAACTGACCAAATGATCGCAACGCTGCTTAAGAAAATCATTACTAATGAACCCGTTCTTAAAGCGGGAACGCTAATCCGATAAAACATCTTTTCGCCAAGATAAAACCCTGCATACAAGGCTGGAACGGCGATAAGGATATAGCGCCAAAGTTCACCAATCCGCAGTGAACCGGCCGCATATGAAAGGATTACCGAGGCGAGGTTGATTAGCAGAAAAAAACGGGCGAGATTGGCGCGAAATTCAATTTTGTTTTCTTCTGCCTTGGCATTGAGATAATACAGGATGATTGGCGGACCGGTAACCCCCGTCGTTGTGGTCAAAAACCCGCTGACAAAGCCAACAACAGCTTCAATCGATTTACTGGGCTTCACTGGGAACGTATAACGTTTCCAGAGTGCTACAGTAACAAACAAGAGTAGTACGCCAATGAAAAGCTTTAAGCCCTCATTGCTCATCCTTGTCATAACGAAAGCGCCGGGGATTGCACCAATTACGCTGGCGGCAAGCAGTGGGGCGATCGCTTTGAAACTCCCCTGATTTCTGGTAGCTCTTAACAAAAAAACACAAATGATTAGTGCAGTCAACATAACCAGCATGACCGTTTCTTTTGCGCTCAATACCAGTGCGAGAAGCGGCGCGGTTATGATCGCATATCCGAAGCCGGTTGTGGTTTGCAAGAAACTTGAAAGCAGAATGACAAGAAAAACGTATGCTTCAGTAATTATGAACAAATCCTTTCTTGCCAAACTACCTATCTTGATGTGGCATTTCGATAACCATAAGAAGAAATCCTGCAGATGTAAATTTTTCTGATAGAATATAGCCAAGGGACTTCGGTTGCTTGAGGAGCTGACTGTTATTTACGGTTTCATCTTCGAAAACAAATGGCTGATATTGTTAGTGTTAGAGGTGTTTGCCTGGTCGGCGACTTTTTTCATGCTTTATGCCAGATACAAAATGCAATCAGACTTCTGGTTTAAAGCTGCTTCGGCTATGCTGATAATGACGGGATTTGTGCCGCAGATTCTGCTGGGCGTGATCAATTTCAATGAAACAAAAGAGATTGACTTGTTCACGTTGGTGCTGGTCTTGCTGGTGGTTTATGGGTGTACAGTCGGCAGAAAACACGTTCGAAAACTTGATGCCTGGGCCAGGCTGAAATTTTCTAATCAAGGGACGGTTGATTAGGCTTTTGTAATCTGGCGGCTGTCATGATAATATTATTGTAAAATGTTCAAGGTTAAGGAGTTGAGGAGTTCACGTGGACGCAGACCCGTCTATAAGCACGGAGATTCTAATAATCCTGCTGCTGATTCTGGCCAATGGTATTTTCGCGATGACCGAAATTGCAATCGTATCTTCGCGCAAGTCACGCTTGGAGCGCCAGGCGGCTGAGGGTAGCAACGGGGCAAAGCAGGCGCTGGAACTGGCAAATGATCCGACGGAATTGCTATCGACCGTTCAGGTGGGGATTACGCTGATTGGCATCGTTACCGGTGCGTTTGGCGGCGCAACTCTTGCACAGGCATTGGTGCCGCATATCCAGCCGTTACCGTTGGTCGGGCCCTATAGCGCCGGAGTCAGTCTGTTCATCGTTATTGCGGCGATCACCTATTTTTCGCTGATTTTTGGCGAACTGGTACCGAAAAAAATCGCACTCAACAATCCGGAACCGATTGCATCGGCTATCGCGATCCCGATGCGGATTTTTTCCAAGCTGTTTTTGCCGTTGGTCCGATTGCTCAGCATATCCACGGAGTTGGTGCTTAAAACACTGAAGATAAAAGAGCCGGCCGACCAAGGGGTTACCGAGGAAGAAATAAAAATCATGATTGCCGAAGGGACGGCCTTCGGCACATTCGAGGAAACCGAACGCGCCATCGTCGACCGGGTATTCAGCTTGGGCGACATGCGG
>CAZYJK010000157.1:0-4441 GCA_964647865.1 uncultured Veillonellaceae bacterium
TTTCATGGACGCTCTTTATTCGTTTTCGTCATGCGTAGGTTATTATAACACAGGGGTCCGGACCACGCAACACTCCATCTATGCAAAAAATCAGTGTTGCCTTATACTTTTTAATTTTTTCGGAAATGGCTAAAACTGCCGAATTGCAGCGCAGGTAATGCTTCCTGCAACTGACTGACCATCGCGGGAATACCGATTCCAGCGGCGGAAAAATCAGGCAAGGCCGATCTTAGCTCGTCGGGGTCCATATTGAGATTGCGCAGCTGGATCATATCTACGCCGGTGTCCTGCAAAAATTCCCGCCAGGCGGCGATTTCGGCCGGCGAGTCGTTGACGCCGGGAAACAGCAGCATATTGACCGACACATGGCGCTGCTTCTGTTTTGCGTAGCGAATCGACGCGCGGACATCTGCCAGGGTATACGTCGAACGGTAATAGGCCTGATGTGTCGACTCCCGGGCGCTGATCAGACTGACCCGCAGACTGTCGATACCGGCGTCGACGATCTGACGGATCCCTTCGGTATAACCGGCGTTGGTATTGATGTTGAGGATGCCGTGACTGGTCTGGCGCCGCGTCTCTTCGATCGCTGCCGCGATCGTGTCGGCCGCCAACGACGGTTCACCTTCACAACCCTGACCAAAGCTGATGATCGGCTCCGGCGCGCTGGCCAGATGGTAAACGGCCACCGCTGCCACTTCCGCCGTCGTGGGGCTGAACGTAATCCGGCTCTGCGGCGATGGACAGCATTCCGAAGGTTGCAGTGAAATGCAGCCGAGACAGTTGGCATTGCAGACCGGCGATGTCGGGATTCCAGCCTCCCAGCGATGATAAAACAGGTTCTGCGCCGTGCAGCAGTGCCACGCGGTGGAACAGTGCGCCAGGTGCTCGACCAGGCGGTTGTCAGGCAGCGCCTTGCGGACCACGGCAATCCGGCGTCGTAAATCTTTGCCGTTATATAACGCAGGATCCCATTTATCGGTCTCGTCGCTGCGCATCGCCGCAACCCACAACTTACCCCTGCTCCAGGCGACCGCGGCATAGCCGAACAATGGCAGCATCGGCGCACCAGGCTGTTTCTCATAGGCAGGCATCAATAGACGGGTAAAGCCGACCGGCAACGTCGCCGCCACGGCAAACTTGTTGCGACCGAGGTTTTTGATCGCGCCCTGCCGAAAGCCTACGGCAGTTCTGGCCGGCAAAAACATCAGCTCGCTGCTATCCGGCAACGGAACCATGTCCGCCTTTTCGCAGGCCCGTTTCGTACCGCCGCTTACGCCAACCGCGCCCCACTCCGGCGCATCAAAGATTTCGCCGCGCTCGTCGGCAAACAATCCGGTCAGCATATTTATTCCCCCTGCCGGTTGAACCGGTTCATCGCCGCTGCTGCGCCTTCAGCCAGAATCGCCTCCACAGCATCGGCAGCGAGACTGATCGTCTGGTTGATTGTCGGCTGCTCTGCCGAACTGAACCGGCCCAATACATAATCGGCCGTATCCCATTCGGCTGGCGGCCGGCTGATGCCGAACTTCACCCGGACAAACTCGTCGGTTCCCAGTTGTCCGATCATCGAATCAATTCCTTTGTGTCCGCCGGCGCCGCCCCGCTCACGGATCCGCAGACGTCCCGTCGGCAGGTCGAGATCATCGTGGACCACAATAATATCTGTGGAAACTACTTTGTAAAACTTGGCGGCTTCGCGTACGGCTGTTCCGCTGAGGTTCATAAAGGTCTGCGGTTTGACAAGCAGCACCGGGCCGCTGGCCCGGTGCTCACTAACTTCTGCTTCAAAACGTCGCTTCCAGGTTTCGCTGCGCCAACGCCGGGCCAGTTCATCGACGACCAGAAAGCCGATATTATGTCGGGTATCCTTATACCGGGCGCCGGGATTGCCCAGGCCCACCACAATTTTCAACGCAGTTCGCCTCCGTATCAGGTGTCAAACAGACGGCTGACCGACAGGTCGTCATAAATTCGGATGATTGCTTCGCCAAGCAGCGGGGCGACCGATAATACCTTCAGTTTTTCAAAGCATTTCTCCGGCGGAATCGGAATCGTATTGGTCACCACGATTTCCTTGATGATCGAATTGGTCAGTCGTTCACAGGCCGGTGCAGACAAAACGGGGTGCGTGCAGCAAGCGTAGACTTCTTTGGCGCCGTGGCGCTGCAGCGCTTTTGCGCCTTCGACCAACGACCCGGCTGTATCGACGATGTCGTCGATGATTACGGCATTGCGGCCTTCGACGCAACCGATCAGGTTCATGATTTCAGCCACACCCGGCATCGGACGGCGTTTATCAAGGATTGCGATATCGGCGTGCAAGCGGTCCGCCAGTTGACGAGCCCGAGTCACACCGCCAAGATCCGGGGAAACAACAACCAAGTCCTCCAGATGTTTGGCAGCAAAATATTCGGCCAAAATCGGCACACCAGGCAAGTGGTCGACCGGGATATCGAAGAAGCCTTGAATTTGGCCTGCATGCAAGTCCATTGTCACCACCCGGGTAACCCCGGAAGTGATCAGCAGATTGGCAATCAGTTTGGCGGTAATCGGCTCACGGCCGCGGGTTTTTCGATCTTGACGGGCATAGCCGTAATAGGGAAGCACCGCCGTGATGTTGCGGGCCGAAGCCCGGCGACAGGCATCCGCCATGATCAACAGTTCCATCAGGCTGTCATTCACCGGATTGCAAGTCGGCTGAATCAGGAATGCGTGCGCGCCGCGGACGCTTTCTTCCAGCATGACTTGAATTTCGCCGTTGTTGAACCGCCCGACAAACGCATTTCCCACGGTTGTCCCCAAATAGGCGGCAATTTCCGTAGCCAACGCAGGATTGGCATTGCCGGAAAAAATCAGCAGTTTTTTCTCATCTTCTAAAATCATCATCCAACCCCCAGACTATTTTTTCTTTTCCACCCAACCGGCAATATTGGACTGCCGGGCCCGGCCCACACCGAGCGCTCCGTCGGGAACATCCTTGGTAATTGTCGAACCAGCGGCGATGTAAGCTCCTGAGCCGACCGACACCGGAGCCACCAGATTCGAATTGCAGCCAACGAAGGCAGTATCCCCCACCACCGTTCGATGTTTTTTCTTGCCGTCATAGTTGACGGTAATCGTGCCGCAGCCGATGTTAACGCCGGAACCTATATCGGCATCGCCGATATAGCTGAGATGGGGCAATTTACTGCCCACACCGACCCGCGAGTTTTTAATCTCCACGAAATTGCCGACCTTGACGCCAGCCGACAACTCAGTGTCCGGTCGCAGATGCACGTACGGCCCAACGCTAACTCCGCCGGCGATTTTGCATTCATGCGCATAAGAAAAATGCAAGGTCACCGCATCGCCAAGTTGGCTGTCGGATATCCGGCTGTTTGGCCCGATCCGACAATCTCGACCGATGGTCGTCTCCCCCTCCAACCAGGTGAACGGATATAAAACGGTGTCTTCGCCGACGGAAACCGACGCATCAACAAACGTGCTCGCCGGGTCCATCACCGTGACACCGCTGTCCATCAATTCCACCAATTTCCGCTGGCGCAGGATCTTTTCCGCTTCCGCCAGTTGCAGCCGGGAATTGATTCCCAGCGTTTCCTGGAAGTTCGCCACTTCGACTGCGCCGACCGGTTGGCCGGCCTGCGCCAAAATCGCCAGCACATCGGTCAGATAGTATTCTTTCTGCGCGTTGTTGCAGGTCAGTCCGGCCAGCGCCGCAAACAGGGGCGCCGCCTCGAAACAATAAATGCCGGTATTGATTTCGCCAATCTGTTTTTGCTCTGCCGTCGCGTCTTTTTGTTCGACAATCCCGAGCACCTGGCCTGACTCATCGCGCAAAATCCGGCCATAGCCGGTTGCATCGGCCGGCTTCGCGGTCAATACGGTCGCTGCCGCACCGCTCTGTTGATGTGCGGCAACCAAGTCCAGCAGAGCCTGCCCGGTCAAAAGCGGCGTGTCGCCGCAAAGCAGCAGTATCGTACCTGAAAAACCGGCTAACACCGGCTGGACTTGCATCATCGCATGCCCGGTTCCCAGTTGTTCGGCCTGCAGCACAAATTCCGCCGCCGCGCCGATTTCGGCCTGAACCTGGTCGCCGCCGAAACCGACGACAACAATCGTCCGCTTCGCTCCCGCCTGCTCCGCCGCCGTCATGACATGGCGCAGCATCGACTGCCCGCCCACCGCGTGAAGTACTTTTGGCAACGCCGATTTCATGCGGGTCCCTTTGCCTGCGGCCAGAATTACCGCTACTGTTTCCTGCATCCTTTTTGTTCCTCCCGTGCCCCGTTTAAAGATTATATCGCGGGGCGAATGTCGATCTGTTTCGAGACTTCGTCTATTTTGTACAACATCAAAAGCGCCGTGTAATCGTCAACCAATTTCTTCTCCGGTTGGTCGGTGGCGATCAGCACTCCGGTACCGACCACGTTCGCCCCGA
>CAZYJK010000158.1:0-2939 GCA_964647865.1 uncultured Veillonellaceae bacterium
AGCCCCGCTCTTCCCTCCGCAGCGCCGACAAAGGAACCGGCACCGCCACCCCGCCAGCCAACTGCAGTCCGGCCAGTTCCGCCTCGTCCGCCATCGCTACCAGCCACGCCAGAGGCGCCGCGTCACCGCGGCGCCTCTCAAATTTCAGTCCGTGCAGTAGCGTCCGCACCGCCCCGTCGTAGCCGGTCAGCACCCGGCAGTCCTCGACATGTGGCATCCCCCGCTCCGCGGTATCCAGCATGCGCGGTTGCCACAACTCATTCAGGCAACGCTCGCACCAGGCCGAGCGGCCGCCCACCTCCGCCCCGCAGCCAGGACACTGCGGCGGAAAAATCAGCGACAGCGCCGCCGCGAGCCAAGCCGCCCCCGCTAGCCGCCAGCTCACTCCAGCGCCTCGCGTCTTAGTCGCTCCGCCAGCAGAGAGTGGCGTCGCCGCGTCCGGTCATTGGCGACAGCCGTGCTGAGCGCCGCGCTCGACCCGACCAAAATCACCCGCTGCTTGGCCCGGGTGATCGCCGTGTAAAGCAGATTGCGCTGCAGCATCACATAATGTCCGCTGACCAAGGTCAGTACCACTACCGGATACTCGCTGCCCTGGCTCTTGTGTACGCTCATCGCATAGGCCGGCGCCAATGCGTCCAGTTCGCTGCGGTCGTACGGCACATCGCCTTCCGGATAACGGATCAGCACCATCTCGTCATCCATGTCGGCCACCCGGCCGATATCGCCGTTAAACACACCTTTGTCGTAGTCGTTGCGCGTCTGCATCACCTTGTCGCCGACCCGGAAGATCCGACCGGCATGCGCGGCTTCGAGCTTGCCGCGCGAAGGCGGGTTCAGCGACGCCTGCAGCAGCTTGTTCAGGTTTTCCACGCCGCAGGCCAGGCGGTGCATCGGCGACAACACCTGCACGTCCCGTCCGACATCGACCCCTTCGCGTGGCAGTTCATCGCAGCAAATCCGCACTACCAGCTCAGCGGCGGCGGCATCGTCAGCCACCTCCCGCAGCTGAAAATCGCGCGTGCTGCGCACATCGGGAAACTGACCGCGATTGATCCGGTGGGCGTTCACTACGATCTGGCTCTGGCCGGCCTGGCGAAAAATCTCAGTCAACCGCACCACCGGCGTTGTTTCCGAACGGATGATATCTTTCAGCACCGACCCCGGCCCCACCGCCGGCAGCTGGTCGACATCGCCGACCAATACCACCCGGCAACCGTTCGGCACTGCCCGCAGCAAATAATACATCAGCAAGATATCCATCATCGACACTTCGTCGACGATCACCACATCGGCGTCAATCGGATTTTCTTCGCCCCGTCCGAACATCGACCGACCGGCCCGCGACCCGGTAGCCTCGAGTAGCCTGTGCACCGTCAGCGCCTCGCGCCCGGTCGCCTCGGACAAGCGCTTGGCTGCCCGCCCGGTCGGCGCCGCCAATACGATTTTACAGCCCTGCAGCGACAGAACGTTCAGCACTGCCTGCACCGTCGTGGTTTTACCGGTACCGGGACCTCCAGTCATCACCAGCACCCCGTGATTGGTCGCCGCCCGCACCGCGTCGCGTTGCGCCTCGGCCAGCTCGATGCGGCGTTCCTGCTCAAATTTAGCCGTCAATGCCGTAACATCGGCCTCGCGCAGTTTCTTGGCATGGTCGCGCAAAAACAGCAGCCGTTCGGCCACTTTGCGTTCGGCGTGATACAAGTGATCGGGATAGATCAGCGTCTGGCCCCAGGCATCCTCCATCGCCAGCGTCCCCTGCCGCAGCAACTGCGACAACACCTCGGCCACGTTGTAGCTGTCGCAGGCCAGCTCCTTGGCCGCTGCCTGCACCAGCACATCCTCCGGCACGCAGGTATGCCCTGCATCCGCCGTCCCCAGCAAGGCATAGCGAATGCCGGCGGCAATCCTGGCAAAATCCGCCGACTGCACGCCGCAGGCCAGTGCGATCCGGTCTGCCGTGCGAAAGCCGATCCCGTCGACTTCCTCCGCCAAACGATACGGGTCCTGCTCGATCACCTGCACGGCCCCCTCGCCATACACGGCATGGATCCGCCGGGCGAAAGCGCCGGGGATGCCGCGTGATTCGAGGAAAAACATCAGTTCCCGCAGCTCGGTCTTGGCCGAAAATGATTCGACGATCATCGCCAGTTTCTTGGCGCCAATCCCTTCGATCTCCAGCAGATGCCGCGGTTCCCGCTCCAGGATATCCAGCGTCTTCAGGCCGAACCGGGCCACCATCCGCTGCGCCATCGCCGGACCGATCCCCTTGACCGCGCCGGATGCCAAAAAGCGCTCGATCGCCGGCAACGTCGCCGGCTGGATGCGCCGCATCACCTCGCCGCGAAACTGTTTGCCGTATTTGGGATGCGTCATCCAACTGCCCGACACTTCCACGTCCTCGCCAGGCAGTGGCGCGCCGGTATTGCCGGTGACCACGACCATGCCCTTGTCCGTTTTTAAACGAAAAACGACATATTCATTCTGGCCCTGGAACGTGATATTCTCGACAACCCCCGTCAAAACGTCCATCATTCATCCCATTTCCTGTCCGATTATCAAAAGCAAAAATATTTTTTCCGGTCAGCAGGATTTTTACAATCCATAGCGTATAATCAATGTGGAAATCATTCATCATTATGAAACAAAGGAGCCACTGTCAAAGCATGAAAGAATGCATGTTCAGCTATCATTACAACCAGCGCCGCGCCATCGTCCGCAAGGATCGGGCCGGACAACGCATCCTGTTCTGGGTTCTCGGCGTAGCCGCCTGCTACAGTCTCTATTGCCTCAGCACCCTGGTTCGCGCCTAATACAATAGCCTTTCATTCAGCGTTACAGTCAAAACCGGAGGTTTCAACCCCTCCGGTCTTTTTTTGTTTTCAGCGCGAATTCAGTTGACATTGACGATCTTGTGCTTGATCGCATAAAGCACCGCC
>CAZYJK010000158.1:3039-4401 GCA_964647865.1 uncultured Veillonellaceae bacterium
AGCGCGAATTCAGTTGACATTGACGATCTTGTGCTTGATCGCATAAAGCACCGCCTGCGTCCGGTCCGTCACCTGAATCTTGCGGAAAATATTGGTCAGATGGTTTTTGACGGTCTTTTCGCTTAAAAACAGCTCGCGGGCGATCTCGGCATTGCTCATTCCCCGACCGATCAACTGCAGTACTTCGATTTCCCGCGCCGACAACCGGTCGACTTCCAGCGGACCATGGACCGGTAGCGACGGTCGCAGTTCTTCGCGATTGGTAATGCCGTGAAACAGTTTTTTCGTCAGGGACGGTTCGACAAAGGACTCGCCTGCATAAATCCGGCGAATCGCCTGCACCATCACCGATGGCTCGACGTCCTTCAGCAAATAGCCGGCAGCACCGCTCTGAATCATCTTCATCATATAGTTTTCATCATCATGAATCGTCAGCGCCATCACCCGCACATCAGGGCAGAGCTGTTTCAGCTTGCCAGCCACCTCGATCCCGGTCAGCTTCGGCATGTTGATATCCAGCAACAACACATCAGGCAGCAGCGCCTGCGCTTTGGCTACGGCATCTTCGCCGTCCACCGCCTCGCCGATGATATCGAAATCCGGCTCCAAAGCCAGAAAGTTGCGAATCCCCTGCCGCAAAAGCTGATGATCGTCTGCAATCAGGATGCGTATCGGCAAAGCGCCCACCCCTGTCGTTCTTCTATTTTACGATCTTGGCCTTGAGGAAAATGACCACTTCCGTCTCATCTTTGGATTTTGAGACACTTTGAAAGAGTTTGCCGAGGATAGGAAGATCGCCCAGAAAAGGAACCTTGTTTTTTCCGCCAGCCTCGACGCTGGAAATAAGTCCACCAATCACCAAAGTGTCACCATCTTTGATCCGGATACTAGTTTTAGCCATGCGGCTGGTAATCCGATAATTCTTCATTTCTGCTACTAAAATTGGTGTTGCAACTTCGACATGGACCGCAGCAGTAATTTCATTTTGCGAATTGATTTGTGGAATATACTCTAAAAGAATACCGGCCTTTTTATACTCAACAGTTGACGTAGTTTTTCCACTAGAATCCGTTTTCTCAGTGACTACAGGGATGTCATCGCCAATGAAAATTTGAGCCTTATTCCCGTTAAGGGTTAATACATTAGGTCTTGCCAAAATCTTGGCTTCACCGTTACTCACCAGTGCGCTGATTTTTGCAGCGTATTGCAATTCATAAAGTATGCCTTCAGGATTTGCCCATCCTCCAAAAGTAATAGCTCCCGGCATTACCCTGTCTTTGGAAGTGACAGTTGTTGAAGTAGTGGTGCTAGTTGTTGAATCTTTGGGAACTTGCGGAAAATCCGCCCATTTCCAGTCAATCC
>CAZYJK010000159.1:0-4356 GCA_964647865.1 uncultured Veillonellaceae bacterium
AACATGACCGCATTGTCCATGTATTCGAGAATCAGCTGCAATTTTTGCTTTTCCGTCGAGATCTCATCCAGCTTGTCTTCCAGGCGCGAAGCCAGATGGTTCAGCGATAGCGCCAGCACATCAATTTCATTGCCGGCCCGCACGTGGACCCGCTCCGACAGACGTCCGGCGGCAATTCGCCTGGCAGCAGCCGTAATCGCTTCAATCGGGTCAATAAAACGTTGTGACAGGTTGATGCTGAGCAGAACGGCCAAGATGAGTGTTACGGCAAAAGCGCCGGACAAAACCAGCAATAGGTGCTGATAGTCGTCCGAGCTGATTTCGACGATGTGCCAAAAGATATAGCCGGCAAAAGCAGCCAGCGGCAACAGGATAAGGAGCAGTGAATTCAGCAGCAATTGATTGCGGATTCCGCGACGGCTCATATCATTCTCCTTTTGCGTACAAAGAAGGAGCATTCAGTATTGAATGCTCCTTCGCTATTATCAATCCATTAGTCCGAGCGACGACTACCCCGACCGCCGCGTTTTCCGTCGGTGGCTTTCTTGAGGTCGGTAAGGCGTTCGTCACTGTCCTTGAGAAATTTCGACAATCGATCCTCAAAAGAAGGAGCGGCCGGTCGTAACGGTCTGCGCGGTTCCATCGGACCCGAACGACGTGGTTCAAAGGCAGGTGGTTTGCGAACTTCCGAGGGGGGTTGCAATTGCTTGATAGAGAGGCCGATCTTGCCATTGGCATCGATCGAAAGCACCTTGACTTGAACTTTGTCGCGTTCTTTCAAGAAATCTTTCACATCGCGAACATAAACGTCAGCAACTTCAGAAATGTGGACCAAACCGACTTTTCCACCGGGGAGTTCAATAAATGCGCCGAAATTGGTAATTCCCGTTACGGTTCCTTCAACTACCGCGCCGACTTCAATCGACATGCTTACAGCAGATCCCCCTTGTAATAATTGATATAGCTCATTATAGTCCTCTGGGCGAAACAGTGTCAAGGAATATAGGGAACTTCGCCCGGTTTTACCAGGCCAAGCTGCTCACGGGCGATTTTTTCGACGTATGCCGGCGCAGCCAGCTGTTTCTTTTCGTCGATCATCGCATTATTGGCTTGCTCCAGTTCGGCAATCCGATTTTTCAGGTTATGCGTTTCGCGTTGGATGGTATACAGCTCGAACTGTTGTCCGACCGCCAGGTAGATAAAATAGGCCGCGGCCAGCAACGTCAGAACCCGAAACCATCGCACCCGGACTCTGCGACGGACTGTCACCCCTCAACACCCCTAATTCATTGATGACTTCTGACATAGTATTCGCGTCAGGCGGCTAAAATCCTTCTTTTGTGCAAAATGTAACGTAAAATTTACCTGAAGCTAACAAAACGTATGTAAAAAAGCAATAAGATGAATCTGCAGGAAAAGCGAAGTAAATATAGGGCTAGGAGGGGTTCCATGCCGGCGCGTTTGATAAAAAAACTGCAGAAGCTTTATGCGACTGTGGAAAAGAAACAAAAAAAGTTACAGGCGACCGTGGATAGTTCCATTCGTGAAGCGCAGGGCTATTCGACGAAATCAGAAAACACTGAGGGCTCTGCAGACGCCGGTCCTACTCAGGAGCTACTCGGTCATCAGATGGCGGATTTAATCCAGGAGCGGGCCTTGCAGGATGAACTGCTGCGGATTATCCGCGATAAAAAGGTCCAGCCGGTGTTTCAGCCGATCGTCAGTCTGGCGGATGGCGAGATCATGGGCTATGAAGCGCTGGCCCGCGGGCCGAAGGACAGTCCGCTGCATATGCCGTCGCAACTGTTTGCCGTAGCCGCCCGGCATCGGATGCTACTGGCGCTCGAACATGTCTGTCGCGAATTATCCATCCAGCAGGCCAAAATGCTTGCTCCCGGCCAGCAACTGTTTTTGAATATCACGCCGGAAGTGATCAATGATCCGGAGTTTCGTAACGGCCGCACCAAACAGGTCGTGCTGCACCACGGATTGATTCCCGAACAAGTCACGTTTGAAATCACCGAGCGGACTGCAATCAGCGATTTTGGCAACTTCACCCGCGCCTTGCATCATTATCGTCGGCAGGGCTATTGCATTGCCGTCGATGACGCTGGAGCAGGCTATTCTAGCCTGCAGGCCATCGCCGAGTTGTATCCGGATTTTATCAAACTGGATATGTCGATCGTGCGGGACATCCACAACAACCCGTTCAAGATTGCGATCCTGGAAGCGTTGGTCAACCTGGCGGCGGCAATGAACAGCAAGATTATCGCCGAAGGCGTCGAGACGGTCGACGAACTGCTGACAGTCATGAAACTGGGCGTCGGCTATGCCCAGGGTTATCTGTTTGCCCGACCGGCCAGCCCGCCGACCCCGATAGCACCGGAAGCGCTGGAGGCAATCCGGCATTTCCGCAAGAAGGAAGCCGGCCGCAAGGCGCGTGACGTAGGGACTTCGCTCGGCCGGGTGATCGGCGACATCATCGAACATGTGCCCACCGTTTCACCGGAGACGAGCACCGAGCAGGTCGAGGCAAGGTTCGCCGCCAGTTCGGTGCGCGGCGTCGTTGTGTTGCAGGGCGCCAAACCGGTCGGCTTGCTGATGAAGAACCGGCTCTACTTTCACCTGGGGTCTTACTATGGCGTGTCGCTTTATCATAAACGTCCTGTGGAACTGGTCATGGATGCTTCGCCGATGATCGTCAACGCCGACCTGCCGCTGGAAGCGGTTTCAAAAATTGCGATGAGCCGCGATGAATCGACGCTGTACGATTTGATCATCGTGGTTCAGGATGGGCAGTATGTCGGTGTGGTTTCGATCATGAGCCTGCTGAACAACATCACGCAGTTGCAGGTGCTTTGCGCCCACAACTCTAATCCGCTCACCGGTCTGCCAGGCAACCTGGTGATCGAGGAGCATTTGCGGCGACTGCTGGCCAAAGATACCGCATTTGCCGTGCTCTACATTGATTTGAACAATTTCAAGGCCTACAACGACAAATATGGGTTCGAAAAAGGTGACAAGGTGTTGCTGATGACCGCGGAAACGCTGAGCCGCAGTCTGGCCAGGGAAGGGCAGGGAGAAGATTTTGTCGGCCATATCGGCGGTGATGATTTCATCATCATTACGGCGCCGGAACGGGCGGAGCGGATTGCCAAAGCCATCATCGAAATCTTTGATGAGGAAATTCGCTCTGCGTATTCAGCAGAAGACCTGGCCCGCGGCTGTATCCAAGTGAAGAACCGGAAAGGGAAAGTGGAGAACTTCCCCATCACTTCAATCGCTGTTGCCGGGGTAACCAATCAATACAAGAAATTCAACAACTATTGGGAGATTCCCGAGGTGGCGGCCGAACTGAAGAAAGTCGCCAAACAACAAAAAGGTTCCGGTTTCGTCTTTGACCGACGAAAAAGTCCCCAATATTAAGGCAATGTTAACGTTGGGTTAAAACCGGTCGTTTTTCATTGCGGGTTGATTGGCGATTGCCTATGATAAAAACATACCAAGCGTGACTTGAAAAACGATTGATAATTAAGTGGAGGGAAAGAAACGGATGAACATGAAAAAAGGACTGACTCTGGGCCTGTCCATTGTGATGGCGGCGACACTGCTGGTTGGCTGCGGCGGCGGCAAAACGGAAGAGAAAAAACCGGCGGCAGCTGGCAAAAAATTAGCCGGCTCGGTTAAAATCGACGGTTCAAGCACCGTGTTTCCGATCAGCGAAGCAATGGCGGAAGAGTTTCGCAAAATCAACCCGGATGTGAAAGTGACTGTTGGCGAGTCTGGTACAACCGGCGGGATGAAAAAGTTTGTTCCCGGTGAAATCGATATCGCCGATGCTTCCCGGCCGATCAAGAAGGCTGAAGTGGAGGGCGTTCAAAAACGCGGTGATGATGTTATCGAGCTTCCGATCGCTTATGACGGACTTTCGGTAGTCATTCACAAAGACAACACCTGGGCCGGCACGATGACGGTAGCCGAATTGAAAAAGCTGTGGGAACCGACCAGCACCGTGAAAAAGTGGAGCGAAATCCGCGCCGGCTGGCCGGATCAACCGATTAAGCTGTATGGACCGGGGACTGCTTCAGGAACTTTCGAGTATTTCACCGAAGTGATTGTTGGCAAGTCGAAATCTAGCCGGGCTGACTTTACTGCCAGCGAAGACGACAATGTTCTGGTCAAAGGCGTGGCTGGCGACAAAAATGCACTGGGTTATTTCGGTTATGTTTACTACCTGCACAACAAAGACAAAATGAAGGTCGTTTCGATTGATACCGGTAAAGGCGCAGTGACTCCTTCCGAACAGACGATCAAAGACGGCACTTACAAGCCGCTTTCCCGGCCGATCTTCATCTA
>CAZYJK010000160.1:0-4306 GCA_964647865.1 uncultured Veillonellaceae bacterium
AAACCGGCATCAAGCTGCTGACGGATTACGGTCTGCAAGCCATGGCAATGATGGGTCCTGCTATCGGCGTCGCGGTTGCTTTTGGCCTTAAAGCGCCTCCGCTGGTTTTGTTTGCTTCGACGATTACCGGGATGGCTGGCGCTAAGCTCGGCGGACCTGCCGGCTGCTTCGTCGCCGCCGTTATCGGCGCCGAATTTGGCAAATTAGTATCGAAAGAAACGAAAGTTGACATCATCATTACTCCGATGGTGACAATTATCACCGGCGTTGCCACGGGGGTCTTCATTGGCCCGACCATCAATAGCATGATGGTCGCACTAGGTGCGTTGATCATGAAGGCGACTGAATTGCAGCCGATCCCGATGGGAATTTTGGTCTCGGTTTTGATGGGCTTGATCCTGACAGCGCCGATTTCCAGCGCTGCCGTTGCTATGATGCTCAAGTTGGGTGGACTGGCGGCCGGCGCTGCTACTGTCGGTTGCGCGGCGCAGATGGTTGGTTTTGCTGTAGCCAGCTATCGTGAAAATGGCTGGGGCGGTCTGGTTTCGCAAGGCCTTGGCACTTCGATGCTGCAAGTGCCTAATATTGTGAGAAACCCTCGGATATTGATCCCTCCCACATTGGCAGGGGCGATACTTGGACCGATTGCAACTACAATCTGGCCGATGACGAATATCCCGGCTGGCGCCGGCATGGGAACCAGCGGTCTGGTTGGCCAGTTTGGCACCTTTGAAGCGATGGGAATGACTGGTGGCGTAATGTTCAAGGTTGTTATGCTGCACTTTATCCTACCGGCAATCCTGACTATATTGATCTCTGAATACATGAGAAAAACGGGTTGGATCAAATACGGCGACATGAAACTCGACAACTAAGTTAATTCAACGCGATGGTGCGGGTCTGTGGGGACAGGCCCGCCCACACTTCGAAGGGGGAAGAAATTATGAGCTCGATGGTGATCACTAATATTGGAACAATTGCAAGTGGAAAAATAGAGTGTCCGGTGCTGGACGGCAACACAATCGTGGTTGTTGACAAAAAAATCGCCGCCATCGGGGGTGCGGAGCTGGTTGCGCAAAATCCCGAGCTGAAAGTGATTGACGCCAATGGCGCCACAGTTACGCCCGGCTTGGTCGATTCGCATGTGCATCCGGTGATTGGCGATTTCACCCCCCGGCAAAAGACGCTTGATTATATTGACAGTTCGTTGCATGGCGGCGTAACGACAATGATTTCCGCCGGAGAAGCCCATTTCCCCGGCCGCCCGAAAGATCCGGCAGGTGTCAAGGCGCTGGCGGTTGTAGCCAGCAAATCGTACTACAATGCTCGTCCGTCCGGTGTAAAAATGCATGCCGGCGCGGTGATCTTGGAACCTGGACTGACCGAAGCGGATTTTGCTGAAATGGCTGCCAACGGCGTCTGGCTGGTTGGCGAAGTCGGCCTGGGCGGGGTGAAAAAACCGGCTGATGCCGCGCCGATGGTCGAATGGGCCAAAAAGCACGGCTTCAAGGTTCAGATGCACTGTGGCGGGACCTCGATTCCTGGCAGTTCTACCGTTACCGCCGACGATGTAATGAAAACGAAACCGACGGTCGTGTCGCATATCAACGGCGGGCCGACGGCGATTGCTCCGTCCGAAGTGGACCGACTGATTAATGAAACCGACTTCACGTTGGAGATCGTGCAGTGCGGCAACCCCAAAGTAGCCGATTATGTGGCGCGCCAACTGAAAGCAAAGAAGCAGTTGGGACGCTTGATCTTCGGTAATGATTCGCCTTCTGGCACCGGCATTATTCCGCTGGGCATCTTGCGCAACATTTGCCAAATTTCCAGCGTTTCCGGCATTGCCGCCGCCGAATGCATTGCAATGGCTACAGGCAATACGGCAAAAGCTTATGGACTAAATACCGCGATGATTGAAGTCGGCAAAGAGGCTGATTTTGTGATTATGGATGCGCCGATGGGTTCGATTGGCGCTGACGCGTTGACCGCGATCGAAGCCGGTGATGTACCTGGTGTGGCAATGGTCATTATCGACGGAGAAATCAAGGTGAAAGTCAGCCGCAATACACCACCGGCGGTGCGTAATCCTAAACTGTAATCGATGCAAAAATGAGGTGAACCGTTATGGTGAAAATAAATCTCGCGACCTGTGTCGGTTGCGGCATGTGCGTTCGGGAGTGCCCGGTCGGCGCGCTGAGCCTCATTGAGCGCAAGGCCGTCGCCAGCGATCGTTGCGTTCAATGTAATATCTGTATCCGTGTCTGTAAGTTCCAGGCGATTTCCCGCGCCGAACAGGCAACTGGCACGATCAAATGCAGTTCCTGTCCGGTGCAGTGTGAAATTCAGGACGGCTTTACCGGCGCGTGCCGGCGTTATGAAAACCGTCAAGGGAAACTTGTTCGTAATCGCGCGTTGGTGATTGATTACGTTGGTCAACAATCAGACGGCACGATTTCCCAACCGTTGATTACGGCGGTAGGGGCAGGAACGGCCTATCCTTGCTGTAAGCCGGCGCCGCACATTGTCTCCGGCGTTGTCGACGGGGTCGAGGTTGTGACTGTTGTTACCGAAGCACCGCTTAGCTATAGCGGCGTGAAGGTCAAAATCGACACCAATTACCACATCGGCGCCGAAGGGGCAAAGATCAAGCGTGACGGCAAAGTTGTCGGCATGGTCGATACCGAGGAATATGGCTCGAAGATGCTTTCCATCGGCGGCGCCAATCTGTTGACCGGTGCTGATGGATTTATCGTGGCACGGACCATTGTCGACTTTGCCAACGGTGAAAAAGTCAAATTGACGGTGATGGATGGCGCGACGCTGGAACTGCAGGCCGGAGAACGGCCTGTAATCAATGGCGTTGCCGACACCAAAATGCGAGTCGGCTGCGGCAGTGCGACAATCGGCCTGTTTGCCAAAGATTTCGTCGGTGTGGTTGATGAAGCGATTATACTGGACCACCATGTTGTCGGCTTGTTTTCGGAGCATTTGGCCGGCGCAGAAGTCGGTATGAGCTGGAGCGGGGTCGTGCCAAACGCCCGCAAGAGCACCCGCGGTCGCTATTTTGGCGAACACGGCCATGGCTGGGGCGGCACTCATATCGAGCATCCGATCGAAGCTATCAAGTCGGTAGATATGACGATTGCCAAAGCGGGGATGAAAATACTGGTCACGGAAACTACCGGACAAAAGGCGGCATTGTTTGAAGTGCAGCCGGACGGAACAGTTGCTTCGATGGAAATGAGCGAGCCGGTAAAACGTCTGGTGAACCGGATTGCCGATAACTGCGAGGAGTCAAGGGTTTCGGTGATTTACACCGGCGGAACCGGCGGCAGCGCCCGGGCGGGGGTTACGACCCAGCCATTGGCATTGACGCGGGCGGTTCACGCCGGCAAAGTGAATCTGACAATTGGCGGTGCGCCTACCTATGTGCTGCCAGGCGGCGGCATCAATTTCATGGTTGATGCGGAAAAAGTCGTTTCCAAAGCATTCACCTGGGTGCCGACTCCGGCGACGGTGGCGCCGGTGGAATATACCCTGCGAAAATCCGATTACGAGGCAATCGGCGGCCATATGAGCCAGATCAGAACAGTAGATCAAATCAAGGAAAAAGCATAACCCGGTGGATTCACAGTGGCTGACCGAAGTTGGTCCAGGCAAGGTTTTCCTGGACTATGGTCCGATATCGATGGTGATTGCCGCTTCAAGGGACGGCGAACCGATGACTGAGCTGTGCCGGGATGCGGGGCAGGTTGCGGTTGACTGCCTGAGTGAACTGGGGCCGCAGCTGAAGTATTTGAAGCGCAGCTGGACCCAATGCAAACCGGTTGAGCTGTCCGGGGTCGCCATTACGATGTGGCAGGCGGTGCAATCGACCGGTGACATCAACTTGACGCCGATGGCGGCAGTGGCCGGCGCATTTGCCGACAAAGTCGCCGATTGGTTGCAACAACAGGGGGCAACCAAAGCGCTGGTGAATAATGGCGGCGATGTCGCCATCCGCCTGCTGGCGGATGAAACGACAAAAGTCGGGGTAATGCCGGAAATCGGCGGCGTAGGGTTCAGCAAACTGGTTCGACTTACGGCCGGCGACGGAATCGGCGGAATCGCCACCAGCGGCTTGGGCGGACGCAGCTTTACCTGCGGCATTATGGAATCCGTGACTGTGCTGGCCAAATCTTGCGCCGTCGCTGATGCGTTTGCCACATCGCTGGCAAACGGTAGTTATATCGACAGTCCGGCTGTTGTCCGTGGTTTAGCCCGTTTGATTGATCCGGACACGGACATCCCCGATCTGATGGTG
>CAZYJK010000161.1:0-4241 GCA_964647865.1 uncultured Veillonellaceae bacterium
GTTCCCCTCTAACAACACTTGGTTGAATACCCAGCGTTCATTAGTCACCCAGCTGGCCCGTCCTTGCAATTGCATTTGTCTGCCATCAGGCAAATGTACCGGAAGCTGACCAGCCCATCGGTAATTGAACGCCGACTGTTCAATTTGTTGATACAAACACTCTACGCCAAACACCCTGATCAGTTGACAGGCATCGCCTGCCACCGGCAAGCCTAAAATATCCTGCGCTGCCTGGTCCGCCCAGGTCAGTTGGTTTTCATTGTCAAAAATCAGACTCAACATAGTTGTTCACCTCTCCAGCACCCCTTGCCTGATGAATTCGGCAAAAAGGGGAGGCATCCTGCCGACGCCTCCCCTTTTCTGTTGATCGAGCCAGTTATTTATCTTTTTTGATCCGTTTTCCCGGCCAGCCATCCATGAACCAGTTATGGTACAACATGATGACGATCCAGAGAATGACCGGCGCCATCGGGAATTGCTGCGGATGCGAATAACCCGGCTGCGTTCCGAGTAGCGGCGGACTGATCTGATAATAGATGTAGTTGAATGCAAAGGTTCCGACAACCACGATAATGGTTCGGATTGCCAAATTGACTTCGGTCGAGAATTTTTTCGGCCAGTTGTCAAAGTAGAAATACAACACCAGAGCCGGTAGCAGCATCATGACTGCCAACTCGCCGGAGTGCAGATAACGCCAGTCAGGAGCATACAGCCGTTTGCCGCCTTCATAGGCCGGTCCCCAGGCGAGGTCCTGCATCAGGTTGAATGTATTGAACATGATCAGCGCCACAAACAACACCCAGGCAAAACCGGCCAAACCGCGCCAGGGTTGGCTCTTGATCAGACGGAACGGATAACGTTCCCAGATTGTTTCAATCAGCCACACGGCAATCGTGCCGCACATTATCCAGCCTACATTGTAGTTGCCGGACAAGGTTTTTGCCGATTCATACCACCAGGGCATCGCGGCGGCAAATTTTTGCCACGGATAGAACAGCACCATATAGTGCGGATGCATGAAGATAAAATATACAAAAATCGTCAACAGGCTGGTCAGGCTCAGTACGGTAAAGCCTTTCGCCGGTTGGGTCAATTTGTGCCAGGGATAGTTTTCAAAAGCCATCGGCCAGATCGGCGCCAGCCAGGAAGCGATGGCCGCCACCATCAAAACTGCCAGACCTGCATATTCACGGGCAAAGAAATCAGTCATGCCGACTTTGTGCAATTCCGGCCAACTGAAATAAGGAATCGAGTACTTGCCAATCAACCAGAAGAAGCCGATCCAGATAATCGCGCCGGTAATCGCCCAGTTTATGCCGATCATGATCGGCCCTTTGACTAACGGATGCGTTTCCTCCATCCATTTTTGCTTAAACGGCCAGAAATTAAAGATATACGCCTGCCAGATCGCAACGATGAGTAACCAGCGAATGTACATATAGCCGTACATCGGTGTATACCATTGCAAAATTCCGCGTGGATCCATCGTCACATACCAGAGGGCCATGAAAAAACCAAACGAGAGAAAAAATCCTAACAGCCCGCGCAGCGGTTGGGCAAGTGAATTGGTCAGACTGCGTTCTTCCAACCATATTTTGTCCAATTCTTCGTAATGATGCTCAGTCTCGACTTCATGGTTCGCCACCGGTTCGTCATAAGTTTTGGTTGTCAAATTCGTCGCCTCCCTTCTTAAACCGCCAACGTATCGCCGTTGCCGAGATAAATGTCGCGCTTGGTCATGTTGCGCTTTGTACCGGTAACGACTGGCAGTTTCGCCGCAATCATTTTTTCCACGGCAATGAAGCCGGTGCAATGATTGGCGCCGATTTTTTGGATGCCATATTTGTTGAGCGCCAGGATCAGGTCATCATATTGCGGGTCCCAGTCCTCGAACGGAGAAATATGCAATCCCCCCTGCACGGCGTAGATTTTTTCGCCACCCTTGATTTTTTTACGGACAGTTTCCATATAAGTAATAATGCCCATGTGGCAGCAGCCGGTAACCAACACAAGCCCTTTGTCTTTGACATTGAACACGAATGCCTGTTCACCGAATACCCGGCAGATGATCGGCATATCAAACGTCATCAGCGCCGCACCGGGGAACAAGGGGTTGACTTTGCTTGAATCCATGACATTGACCTTGCCGGTATGCGGATAGTCGTTTTTCACCTGCGCTTTGGGAAATGCCTTGCCTTTAAGCAAGTCAAACCCCTCGGTATAAAACCCCTTCGGCACATACACTTCCTGATTGGGGTTATATTTCAGCGTCGCTTCCAACCCCCAGTAGTGGTCGAAATGCTCGTGGCTGATAATCCAGTAATCGATTTGTTTTTTGGCCAGTTTTTCGGCTATACCTTCTTCGATGAACCGTTTTTCCATCCAGGCGGGGTTCCAACCGGTATCCAGTAAAATCCGTTTGGTGCTGCCGTCCATCAGATCGGCTTCGATATAGGTCGCGAAACCACCGGCATTGTTGCCGTTATAACCAGCCTTGACACCATTGGAGGTCCAGGGAATCGTGTATTGGTTGACGAGCAGTCCGCCGGCGCCTTTCAGGTCGTTCAGCAGAACATTGTTGTCGTACCAGCTGGTTTCAGAAATCACTTTCATCCGTAGCGCTTTGATTTCGCCGATGTCCGTCTGGTTCAGTTTTTCTGCCGGCATGACTTGTTTGTATAATGCCGTGGAAGATAGTCCCGCCGCAGCAAAATATCCTGCAGCCACACCCAGGCTGGCGCCCTTGATAAAAGAACGCCGTGAAAAATCTTCTGCCATTTCTCTTCACTCCTCCTTGATTAATTAGGGTCGCTGGGCGATCAACATCTTGATTGTCAGCCAAAACAAAGCGCTACCGACAACCAGTCCGAAAATCAGCCCCGGCACGTAACCCATGCCGCCCGAACTTGTCTTTTCCGTCATTGTGTTTCACCTCCTCACGTTCAATGATGCATCTGCCGGCATACCCGTTTGCGCCGGATTGCTGGACACAGGCACGGACTCAATGAATGGCCGTCGCAGAGAAACTCCACGCCATCCTGGTCTTCGGCGGTTTCCTGCCATTTCCCGTATTGTTGGTAATTCTGCCAGCCCGATGAAAAACGCCTGGCAACAAAATCGGTCAGGAACCAACCCGGATAATCCCTGTCGACATCGCCTTTACGCAGCACTTTCAACGGTGCTCCTTCCTGGTCCTTGATAAAATAGTTTTCGGTCATTTTCACCCGCCAATGATCTTGGCTGTGCCAACTGATCTCAGACCCCTGTCCTTTGCCATAGCGCAGTTCCATCTCGCCGGCCAGAAAGAAGTCTTCCGGAATTTCCGCCGCCCGACTCGCAGCCGGTACGCCGGTACCTTCTTGCAGGTCGGCAAACCGAGTCCCATGATGATGGTGCACACCGCCATGGCAAACGCAACCGGTTTCACCGCCAGCCCACTGGGCTGGCCTCGTCTGAAACAACTCACTCATCCGGCAGATTTGTTCCAACACTGACAACCCCTGAAAAACCGATTCCTCCGGATGTGGATAATACTTCACCCGAAACAAAGCCCGCCAATCCCATGGTGCTTCCGCCGCACATTCCAGCAGCGACAGCTTGAATACGCCCGGCAGATCGACAAACCAAACATACCAATAGGGATTTTGATCCCACATCTGGCTGATGTACTTCAAGCCCAATTTGTGACGCAGTGTTTCATCGGCAAAACAAAGCGTCCAATAGTGGTTTAGCGTTCCCTCGCCAACTACCAGTCGATCCGTATCCATTCTCATCCCTCCGATTCGGCTGCCGCTTTGCCGACAAAGATTTCCCGCACGACATCAATTTTCTGCCGCCCTTCATAATCGATTCCCAGTCGCTTGGCTTCCTCAGCCAGCATGTCCCAGGGCATCTCCGACAACAACGCATAACTGTAAAGCGGTGAAGAAAAATACTCCGGCATCACAGTGCGCTCTGGTTCAGCAGAAAGCGTTAGCGGTTCACCCGCCACCTCAGGCGCCGGTTTTGCTTCGACTGCCACCGATGCAGGAAACAACTCTGCCGTTTTTTGCCACACTTGTCCAAGCACCCTGCGAGAAAAAAACTGCCTGCGGCTAATCGTTTCCAAAGTATCCTCCCCTGTCATTGCTGCGGCTTTTCCCAAGGCAGCGGGCCTTTTTCCGCCTGTGACAGGCCGGCGCAAAGCGAAATGATCTTGAACCCTTCGGCGGTAAGCGGCGCAGTGCTCATCGCTGCCAACT
>CAZYJK010000162.1:0-4124 GCA_964647865.1 uncultured Veillonellaceae bacterium
GGTGGGGCCGCTGGTCGGCGGTTTTGTCAGCTCGCTGGTCGGAATCCGGCCGGTGTATTTCTTGACAGGGTCGACGCTACTGGTACTGGGTGCGTATGTGTTCTGGGGGTTGTTGAAGAAGAAATAGCGATACATACACGAAATCGAGCATCCTTGCAGTAAATAATGCTGCGTGTTACAATTGTAACAGGGAGGTGTTTGTTATGAGTATTGCCATGCGGATTAACGAAAATCTTTACCGGCAGGCGGAGTCGGTAGCAAAGGCCGAATCGAGAACCGCGTCGCTGCAAATCCATTATTGGGCCAGAATTGGCAAGGCGGCTCTGGAGAATCCAGACTTGCCGGTTGAGTTCATTGTTTCGTGTTTAACCGCTGAAGGGCAGGAAAAAGAGCCGTTTGAGTTTATCGAATGAATGTCCTGCAAAAGAACGAATTCAAGAAAGCCTACAAACGGTTGCACGACAATCAGCGAAGCGAAGTCAATGTAGCAATAAGAAAAATCATATCGCAGCCTGATATCGGTGAGCAGAAAAAAGGGGACTTGGCAATGATTTGGGTTTATAAGTTCCCTGTCAACAACAGGTTGCACCTCTTGGCCTACTCGGTTGACGGCGACGAGCTGCTGCTGTGGGCGCTCGGCCCGCACGAGAATTTTTATCGTGATTTGAAAAAGTAGGTATCCATTGTTGGCTTCCACATATTTGACAAACCCTTTCGTTTGATTTAATATTATCATTGTTAAATGATTGTGTTAAACAAACGGGAGGGTTTTTTTATGACGCCGCATGAAGTGAGGGCGCGCTGCGCCGAGCTGGGCACGCCGGTCGTGCAGAGCACGCTGGCCAATTACAAATCCGCCGGCCTGATTCATCCGCCGGTGGTGCAAAGCATGGGTCGCAAGGTCGGCAAGATTTCCACCTACCGCGACGAAGTTCCCTATGAGATTTATACGGCGCAGCGGCTGTCCGGCCGCGACTTCGGCTTTTCGCTGGAATCGGTCGCGCTGTTCCGGGCCCAATGGCTGGCCGGCGGCAGTGAGTTTGCCGATGGACTGCCGGTCGACCTGTATGTCGGCGGCGGCGCTATGCTGTGGGGACTGGTCTACAATCTGGCCCAAATCGGCATGCCGTTGGTCGGCCAATACTTGTTCTTTTTCTATCCGCCTCAGCAAATGTCGCAAATCATCGACTATGTGAAACGGCAGGAACCAGACAGCCTGACGGAAGATTTACCGACAGATACCAAATCGGAAACCGGCGAGGAACTGCGCGGTTTGGTGCTGCTGCGCCGCAAGGGCGACGGGCATCATCTGCTGGCGCTGCTCTATGATACGGAAGCCCGCGTGCTGACGATCATGGGGGTCTTGCCTGAGGCGTTGCAATGAGCTGGCGCAACTGGCTGGAGTCGGTCTGCGGCCCGATCCGCTGGAAAAACAATCAGGGGAGCTGCCACTGTCCGCTGCCGGGACATGGCAGCGCAGACAAACATCCTTCCTTTTCGGTGTATGCCTTGACTGGTCAATTCACTTGTCACAAAGAAAATATCAAGGGCGGGCCACGCAAACTGGCCGAACTGACCGGGCATCCGCTGCCGGATGATCGGGTCCGCAAATCGACGGCGAATTCGCGGCAGCAAATCGACAAACTTTACGATTATACTGATGCAACCGGCCAGCTGATTTATCAGGCGGTCCGGCTGCGACCGAAAGGTTTTTACGTCAGGCGGCCCGACCCCGCGTGCACCGGGGAATGGCTGAACAACCTGACCGATTGCGAACCGCTCCCCTACCGGTTGCCAGAGGTACTGGCGACGATAAAGGCAGGCGAGACGGTGTTCGTGGTGGAAGGCGAAAAAGACGCCGACGCATTGGCCGAAATTGGCCTGGCGGCCACCACCAACCACGGCGGCGCGGGGAAATGGACCACCGCGTGCTCCCGGCACTTTGCGGCTGGCGCCAAGGTCGTTGTGATCGCGGATAACGACCGGCCTGGGCAGGACCACGCGCTTGACGTGGCCCGGAAGCTACAGGACCAGGGCTGTGACGTTTGCAACCTCACTTTGCCCGACCTCCCGGAAAAGGGGGATGTATCCGACTGGATACATAGCGGCGGCGACAAGGCGGAATTGCTGCGGCTCGTTGAATTGCAGCGGGCGCAGGCCGAATTCGCCTTTACCGACCTCGGCAACGCCGAGCGATTTGCCGCCAGTTACGTCGGCCAGCTCCGCTATTGCGGCGACTGGAAAAAATGGCTATATTGGGATGAAACCCATTGGCGCTTCGACAATACCGGCGAGGCCGACCGCAAGGCGGCCGAAGTCGTGCGCGAAATCTTGCGTCTGTCGGCGCTCTTGCCGGACGAAGCCAAACAAAAGGAAATGGCCGGTTTTGCCCGGCGCTGCGAATCGGCGTCGCGGCTGGGCAGTCTGCTTTCGCTGGCCCAATCGCAGGCGCAGCTGGCGACAACCGCCGATGCGTTTGACCGTGACCCGTGGCTATTCAACACACAAAACTGCCTGATCGACCTGAAAACCAATCAAGTATTGCCGCACGACCCGGCGCGGCTGGTGACCAAACTGTCGCCGGTGGTCTATGACCCGGCGGCGACCTGCCCCAACTGGGATGCGTTTCTGGCGCGGGTGCTGGCTGACCGAGCGGAATTGATCCGCTACCTGCAGAAAGCGGTCGGCTATTCGCTGACCGGCGAAACCGGCGAACAATGCCTGTTTCTGCTGTATGGTCAGGGGGCCAACGGCAAGAGTACGTTCTTGTCGACGATCATGGGGATTCTCAACACGTATGCCCGACAGTTGCCGATGGATGCGCTGCTGGCCAAGAACAACCACCAGATTCCCAACGATATCGCTGCGCTGCGCGGCGCCCGGTTCGCTTCGGCGGTCGAGGCGGACGACGGCTCGCGGCTGGCTGAGAGCCTGGTGAAGCAGATGACCGGCCAGGACAAAATTTCTGCAAGATTTATGCGGGGCGAATGGTTCGAATTCGAAGCCCAGTTCAAGCTGTGGCTGGCAACCAACCACAAACCGGTGATTCGCGGCTGCGACGAAGCCATCTGGCGGCGGATGCGGCTGATTCCATTTACGGTGACGATTCCTGCCGCCGAGCGCGATCAGCGTCTTGGCGAAAAGCTGCGCCGGGAATGGCCCGGCATTTTGAACTGGGCGCTGGCAGGCTGCCGACTGTGGCGCGAAGAAGGGCTGACGCCGCCGCAGGATGTGTTGGCAGCGACCGAGGAGTATCGCGACGAGATGGATATCCTGGGCGAGTTTGTCGCCCAGTGCTGCGTGCAAAATCCGTTCGGCGCGGCAGTGGTGGCCGATACCTACCGGGCTTACGAGAACTGGTGCGTTGAGACTGCCGAGCGGCCGGTCGGCAAACGGACTTTCGTCAACCGGATGCGGGAGCGGGGGCAGAAGACAAAATACGGCAGCGGTCATGTGCTGGTCTGGGACGGGCTGGCGCTGGCGGAGCCGATTTCGATCGAGCCGGAAGCAGAAACATTGCTTTGTCAGCACAATTCATTGACAACGTAGCTGCAAATGCATAAAATAAAATCGATAAAGGGGTGATGAGATGTCACAGGCGACTGCGCAAAAAAGACTTCAAAGCAAAGAGAAAACTATCCAAATCCGAATCGATGCCGACTTGAAAAAGGAATTGGAACTGATTTTCACTGACATGGGGATTAATATGTCAACTGCCGTGAACCTTTATTTTAGGCGGATCGCACGTGATAGAAAAATTCCTTTTGAAATATCAGCCCGTTCGAATGATGCATTTTACTCTGCAACCAACCAACAGCATTTAAGAAATGTAATCGCAAGTCACTCGCCTGATAACATGATTGTAAAAACGATGGAAGAGCTGAAGGCCATGGAAAAGTGAACACGATTATGACGATAAATAATATCTATGGATGAAACAACGACCTCGCTAACCAATTGCATAACTGGACCGGTACATTGCACGCCTGACAAAAATTTGTTTGAATCTTTGTCAGGCGTAATGCTTTCAAGACCCAGTTGCACGTGCCACATTGATCGATGTCAGGTAATGAGGTAACGACGGTAACGTAGTTTGCATTTATTTACGATATTTTGGCAGGGAC
>CAZYJK010000163.1:0-4087 GCA_964647865.1 uncultured Veillonellaceae bacterium
CAGTGAAGCTTGGTCAATTTTTTCTTCCGGGGTCAGCGGGGTGGCCATTGCTGGGAATACGCCTTTTAATTGCATAGTGAACCCTCCTCGTTATTGTTTGATGATTACAAAGTTGTTTTGTTACCAACAGTCGGCAATTTCCTGCCATTCACGCGGTTTTTTGCCCTGGAACCGTGCCTTGTAGTTTTTGCTTGCCAGCCATTCAAGGCGATGGGTCGTGCCTTTGGTCATGGCCGGGTCCACACTGATTTCCTGCATCATCAGCATCACATCGTGCATTTCATGGACTTGCCGTTCGGCATGCACGGCGCTGGCAGTGACCAACCAGTCCAATGTTTCCTTGAAACTGGCGGCGCTGAGCGTATCCTCTATGGAATGAAGCACGGCGTCCTCGACGCCCAATTTGGTTGCTGCAGCAAGTGTTTCAACGGCCAATGCAGCCAGCCCCTTCATCGCAATGCTACGGACCAGTTTGATCGCAATCGCATCACCGGCATTATCGCTGACTTTGCTCAGGTTCATGCCAAATGGCGACAGCCGTTCGATGAAGGGCTCGCTACCCCGACCGCTTAGCAGGGTCGGCACTTTGTGGTGTTGCATGCTGAGTCCGCCCATCAGGGCGCCATCGACGAATAAAGCGCCACCGGCTTCTATGGCCTCAGCCATTTTCTTTTTGCTGGCAGCGGTCGAGGTGGAGACATCGGCATAGATTTGCCCCGGCCTGAGCGAGGCAGCGACGGCCAGCGCCGCCGGTAGCGCCTTGCTGCCGGGAACCGCCGCGATGATGACGTCGGCTGCTGCGGCGACGGCAAGGGGGCTATTCAACAGATCGACGCCGGCCTCTCCGGCGCGTTCACGCACAAGTGGGCCAAAGCGGGCATCGTTGGTCATGGGGTCAAACGCGATGATTTCCGGCAGGCCTTCCTGTTTTAACCCGCGCGCCAGTTCAAAGCCGACCTCGCCAAACCCGATGAATCCAAGTCGCATGCAGTAGCCTCCCCATCTTTGTTTAACGCGAAAAAGAAAGATTGACAAAATAGTCTGACATAATGTAATTTTAAAGCATAGCATCTCATGAAGTAAAGAGAATGTTTTCGATCATACCGAGTCGGAATTTTCATTGCGGGGGAAGCGAGTGTGGACCATAGCATCATCGACACATTCTTGGCGGTTGCCCGTACCAGAAACGTCGGTCAGGCGGCTGAGCAACTGAACCTTTCGCAGTCGGCGGTCAGCAAGCGATTGAAACTGTTGGAGCAGGAGATCGGCGTAGAGTTGTTTGAGCGGGTGAAAGGCAATAAGAGCTTCTGCCTGACATCTGAAGGCGAGGGGTTTATCGATGTGGCCGAACGTTGGCTGGCGATTTGGCGTGAAACCCAGTCGTTTCAGTACCGTGGCGCTCAACTCTCTTTGGCGATCGGCACGCTGGACAGTCTCAACTATGCTTTATTGCCGCAACTTTACCAAGCGCTGAGCCGACATCAACCACGCATGAACCTGAAGGTGATTACTGCCCATTCGCGGGAGCTGTATGATGCGGTGGACCGTCGGGAAGTCGATGTCGCTTTTACGTTGTTGCGGCGCGAACATCCCAATGTTGTGATGCAACGCTGTTTCTGCGAACCGATGGTGGGACTGCGTTTGGCCGCACCAGGGGAAAGTCCGGTCACATTGCCGCCAGTGCATCCGCACAGTTTGGACCCCGGCGATGAGTTGTTTGTCTACTGGGGTCCGGCTTATCAGATGTGGCACGACCAGTGGTGGAATCCGGTCAGTCCCGGACGAATCGTGCTGGATACCGCCCAATTGATTTTTTCTTTCTTTTACCATCCGCGCCAATGGGCGATCGTGCCTCTTTCGGTCGCGAATAAGGCCAAGCGGAGCGGAACTTTCCATACTTTTCACTTTACCGAAGGTCAACCGGACCGGGTATGCTACAAAATCGTCCATAAATATCCCCCGTCCAGTACGCTGGAAAGCCTGAAAATACTTGATTTTTACCTGCAAGAGTTGATTGATTCGCTGTGAAGAGGTTTCGCCGGCAACGGTAGGAAAAAGCGGCTGTCTTGTCGAACTTTATCTTTAATCCGTAGAAAGAGGGGTGTGGAGTGATGTTCTGCAGTCAATGTGGCCAACCCATGACCGCCGCGGATAGTTTTTGTGGTCGTTGCGGTGCACGGGCGACGGCAGGCGACGTCCGGGCACCGGTTTTGCAGGCGATTGCAACGGCCCTGTCGCCGATGCCTCAACTTGAGTTGATCTGGGGGAAAAACGCCGACCTGGAGATTTCAAACGAGTTGGCCAATGCCAATTGGGGTACGGGAAAGAAAAAGATCGAGTACTCAGCTTGCCTGCGACTGGATCCTGGTAGCCATACCGTTTTCTTTTGGGAAATGATCAAGGAATCTGGCCGAGGCTTGATGGCGTTGTTCAGTTTCAAGGCAGAGACGTACCGAACCGACGGCACGACCCGTTCTGGTACGGTTCGGGAAAAAGCCTATGGACCAGGCGGCAAAGTGATTGACTATGACTGGGATTATGGCCAGGTCCGGCAGATCGTCGAAGCCGCGGTTAAAACGCAGGGCTGGCGATTTGAAACCGTGTTGTTGAAAGGGAAGGCCAGCTACTGAGGGCGCGCTAAAGGGATTGTCGTATTCTTACGATAGTCTGAAGAGGGAGAATTCAGCCGGTTGCTGAAGTGCGGAGGATATGAAACCAGAATTATTGCGCGTGACGCAGAAACTCGACGTGATTGAAACCGACCCGGAAACGGCCGAACAGGATGTTTATTTCAGCCGAATCGAAGATGTGGGGAAACAGACCATCATGATCACGCCACCGTTCCGCAAAGGCTTTTACCTGCCGCCGCGGCCCGGTCGGAAGATTGCTGCCAGAGTAGTGGCGGAGAAGGTCCCCTATTTCTTTGAAACGACCTTGTTGCGTTATGTGCCGGATCAATTGCCGCTGTGGGAATTGGTCAAGCCGGTGAATTTTCTCAAGATGCAGTTGCGGGAGAATGTCCGGTTGGAGATCAGCCTGAAGGTGACCTTGGCGCCGCTGGATGAACTGGATGAAACCAAGTTCATCAAAACAACGACCAAGGATTTTAGCGCAGGCGGCTTGATGGTCGTGCTGGCCAAGTCAGTACCGCTTGGCTCCAAATACATTGCCACCGTCACGATCACGCCGGAGTGGACATTGACGGCGGAAGCGGAGGTCGTCCGGCTGATGCCACCGCAACCGCCGCAGGAGAAGTATTTTGCCGGACTCAAGTTCAAAGACAAAGACATTGATGACAAGCTGCATAAGCGGATCATTCAGTTTATCTTCTTCAAACAGGCCGAAAAACGCCAGAAAGAAAAAGAATGGTTCGGTTGATGATGCGCTGAGACCAAAGTCCTATTAAATGAGGACCAAAGTCTCAAGGGGCATCGTTGCCGGGGGCGAATCATAGGTATACAACCTATTCTTGGGATGAGGGTGATGCAGATGATTCGCTTTGATACCGTGACCGACAAAATCGTCATTGACACTGAAGTGTGGACAGGCCGCGGAAACATAAAAATCAGTCGGACTCCAGCGGGCGTCAGTATTCAATATGGCGAAACAGCTCCACTGGAGCAGGCTGCCCGACCTGAAACCGGCAAGGGAGTCGTTGCCTGGTACAAACGGGCTATCGTTGAACGATTATTGCCTTATTCACCGCTATGACCGTAAAAAAGAGCCGTAGCGGCTCTTTTTTTACAACGATAGTGGGCGAATGGAACAAGGCCGCAGGAAAAGTTCGTTTTCCTGCGGCCTTGTTTTATCCTATGGTCGTATGCGGCAATTATTTGCCAGGGAAGAACGGCCAGACCATCGGAATGACGATGATCGATACGATACCGGATACAATAACCAGTCCGGTGCCGGCTTTGACATAATCGTTGAACTTGTAACCGCCAGGGCCGAGTACCAGCGTGTTGGGCGGCGTGCCGACCGGAGTCGCGAACGCGCAGGAGGCGGCAATGGCAATCGCCATCATAACGGCATGCGGGCTGGCGCCCAAGCCTTTGGCGATACCGATGCCGATCGGCGCGAGCAGCGC
>CAZYJK010000164.1:0-4082 GCA_964647865.1 uncultured Veillonellaceae bacterium
TCCGGACCTTTGCCGGGCTAAGGCCGCATACGCCGGATGGACTGCCGATCCTGGGTCCGGTGGACGGCTTGCCAGGACTGATCATGGCGGCGGGACATGAGGGCGATGGGATTGCCCTGGCGCCGATTACCGGGCAGAAGGTGGCGGAGTATCTGATATAAGGGTTTTGCTGCGAAAAGTCTCTTTCGCCGATTTTCACCTGAATTCGTAACGTCTTGATGACTCGATTTTCCGGACGGCCTCGAACGCTCCGTCCATCGCTGCGAGGCCTAAAATCAGCATCCATGCTGATTTTTCCAGAACAATCGACCCATCATCGTCGACGAATTTCACGGTGAAAATCTTATGAAATCGACTATTTTCGCAGGCAAAACCCTGTGACTAGATTTTGTGCAGTAAGTTCAATAGTTTCACAAGAAAAAAATAAAACAGGCTGGGCGAGAGCTCATAAAGAGTCTTGCACAGCCCCGTTGATTTTAGGGAACACAAGAATGAAAACAGGGAACCACTGAAATAATGAAGAGAGCCTTGATTGCGGCCGTAGTATTCGCCGATGAAGAGACGCAGTTTTGTCTGGTCAAATCAACATGGATGTCGATTTGAGGCCAGAAGCGACGGATGAAGCTTTTCTGGCCGACCAGAAAAACCAGTCGCAAATCGATGCGAATCAAGGCTGCAATCTTTAGCAATCGGAATTATTCAGCGGTTCCCGAGTATTGATTCAAGCCTTCCCTTAGTTACTATTTATTGAACACCAGATTCGGCAGGAACAGCGTGACTTGCGGCACAAAGCTGACCAACAGCAATACGAGTAAACTGACCGCGATGAACGGAATCAAAGCGACCGACAACCGGCCAACAGATATTTTGGCGATCGAGGAAGCCACGAACAGGCACACGCCGACCGGTGGCGTCGTCAGACCGATGACCAGGTTCAGCACGCACATGATCGCAAACTGGATCGGGTCGATGCCGAGAGCGATGGCCGGTTTCAGCAGAATCGGCATCAAGATCATCAGCGCGGCGATCGTTTCCATGAACATGCCGACAAACACCAGCAGGATGTTGACCAGGATGATATAGCCGGTCGGGCCGCTGGAAATGCTCAGCATCGCCTGGGTGACCATCAGCGGGATCTCCTCGCTGGTCAGGATCCAGGCAAACACATTGGCGAAGCCGACCAGCACCATCAGCGAAGCGGTCGTGACTGCCGAATCGAAAATAATTTTGGGCAACGCCGCCAGTTTCAGCTCGCCATAGACGAAGAAACCGACGATCAGAGCGTAAAACACGGCAATCATCGCCGCTTCGGTCGGTGTGAAGAAGCCGCCCATGATGCCGCCGAGAATAATCAGCGTCATCAGAATCGCCCAGAACGCGCTGAAAAAGCTGCGAATCACTTCGCGGAACGGCAGGCGGTCTTCTTTGGGATGATTGCGCTTGACTGAGATGAGATAAGAAACGATGCCCAAGCCGAAGCCGAGCAGCAGGCCGGGGATGATGCCGGCGACAAACAAGCGACTGACCGACAGGCCGGTCACGGTGCCGGCGATGACCATCGGCAGGCTGGGCGGAATGATCGGGCCGACGGTCGAGGAAGAAGCGGTGACGGCTGCCGAGAACTCGGCATCATAACCGCGTTTGATCATGGCAGGGATCATCACCGAGCCGATACTGACCGTATCGGAGATCGCCGTGCCGCTGATGCCGGCGAACACCATCGAAGAGCCGACGTTGGCCAGGCCGAGGCCGCCGCGCACATGGCCGATCAGCGCCATGCAGAAGTGGATGATCCGGTCGGTAATGCCGCCGACGTTCATCAGGTTGCCGGCCAGGATGAAGCCGGGCACGCACAGGATGACGAAGGAATCGATACCGGAAAACATCCGTTCCGGCAGGATGCTGAGCGGAATGTCGGAAAACAGGATGTAGATGAATGAGGAGAAGCCCAGACTGAAGGCGATCGGCATCCGCAAAACGATACAGGCCAAAAAGACGACAAACAGTACGACGACCATCAGCGCACCTCCCCCAGTTGTTCTTCGGTCGCATCGATGTGATGGGGGTAACGGCTGACCCTGCGCCAGATCAGTTGTAGCAGATAGATCGTCAACATCAGCGTCTGGATCCAGATCGCCACATAGAACACCGCCATCGGCCATTGCAGGGCAGCCGAGGTGTGGCCTTTGACCGCGAACATCAGTTTGGCGGCCTCATAAGTCAAAGTGGCGGTGAATCCTGCCAACAGACAGTCGATCAGGATGGCCAGCAGGACGCGGAGCCGGAGCGGCAGGTGATTGATGAAAGAATCGACGTCGACATAGGCCCGTTCACGCACGGCCGGGCCGGCGGCAAACGCCACGCACCAGATGAAGCAGAGGCGCGAAGCTTCCTCGGTCCAGGCCGGTACGACCGGCAGAGCGACACGGGCGAACACCTGCAGCAATACGACGGCGACCAGCGCCAACATACTGAGAATCGAGCCGGCCCAGAGAAAGCGGTCCAAAAAAATGAAGAAATATTTCACGGGAAGCCCCCCTTGTTCGCAAAACATAATGCAGAGGGCGTGCGGCGAATTTCGCACGCACGCCCTAAAACCGTTTGGTTAAGATTATTTCATGTTGATGACTTTGTTATAGAGGGCTTTTTGGTCGGCATCGAATTTGGCCAGAACGGCGTCTTTCGATTTGGCTTGGAAAGCGGCGATATCAACGTCAACAAACGTCATTTTGCTCTTCAGGAAGGTTTCCAGTTCTTTTTCGCCTTTGAGGAACAGCTCGTTCTCATATTTTTGCATTTCTTTACCGGCGTCCAGAACGACTTTCTGCAGATCGGGCGGCAACGAAGCAAACCGCTTTTCACCGATGCAGACATAAATCCAGGAACGGACATGGCCGGTTTTGTTGAGGAATTTTTGCACTTCGAAGAAGTTGGCGCTGCGAATCAGGGCGTAGGGGTTCTCCTGACCGTCGATGGTTCCCTGTTGCAGGCTGGTGAAGACTTCCGAGAAAGCCATCGGGATCGGCTTGGCGCCGAGAGCTTGCCAGGTGTCGACAAACAGCGGCACGTTGGGAACGCGGACTTTGAGGCCGTTCAGATCGGCCGGGGTCTTGATCGGACGGTTAGAGGTCAGGTCGCGCGGGCCGCGCTCAAAATAGCCGATCGTGCGCAGTTTGACCTTGTCGAGGACTTGGGCTTCGATTTCTTTGCCGACTTCGCCGCCGGCGACTTTATGCAATTGAGCCGAATCTTTCAGCAGATAAGGGGTCGCCATCAAAATGGTCTTGCTGGCGCCGAAGGTCGTGAGGGTTTCGCCGAAGATGCCGATGTCGGCGGTGCCATTCTGAATGCTGGTGACCAGGTCTTTTTCCTTGCCAAGCTGTTCGTTGGGGTAGACCCTGACTTCGAGACGGCCGTTGGAATTCTTTTCGACGATTTCCTTGAACTTGAGCGCGCCGAGGTGCCAGGTGTTCTTTTCGTCCGCGAGGTGGCCAAACTTCAGGGTGATTTTCTCCGGTGCCTTGGCGGGAGCGGGTGCTGCGGCCTTTTTGTCGCCACCGCCGCAACCGGCGGACAACAGGAGTGCGAAGCCGAGGGCGGCTACGCCGACGAGTTTGAGCGCTTGTTTCATAGTGTCACGATCCTTTCCTGTTTGGTTTTGGGACTGGCGCTTTCGATTCTATCTGGTAATTCGATTTAGTTGACAAAAATCCTGCTAATTGGCGGATTATTCCCGGCAATTTTGTTTATTTAACGTATCCCAAATGCCGTGCAAATACATGATGCCCAGACCGCGATCATACAGACCGTAGCCGGGCCGGCCGGTCTCGCCCCAGATCATCCGTCCGTGGTCGGGCCGCAGCGGGCCGTCAAAGCCGATGTCCCAGTAGGCTTGCATGATTTCGACGATATTCAGCGAACCGTCGGCGGTTTTGTGCGAGGATTCGTCAAACACACCGGGTGCATGGATTTTGATGTTGCGGACATGGCCGAAGTGCAGCCGGCCTTGCTTGCCAAAATGCCGGATGATCGCCGGGATGTCGTTGGCGGGGTTGGCGCCGAGCGAGCCGCTGCAGAGGGTC
>CAZYJK010000165.1:0-4054 GCA_964647865.1 uncultured Veillonellaceae bacterium
CGCCGGACTGGGCGAGAACTCACCGCGCATGCGCGACCAGATCTGCAACGGCCTTGAGTTTTTGGGAACACGGGTTGATGCCGCCAAGAATGCAGGACGCGGCAAAGAACAGGAAATCAGCGTCGATGGATCGAAAGTGAAGATTTTTGTCATTCCGACCAATGAAGAATTGGTGATTGCCAGAGATACCAAAACGATCTGCTCGCCGCTGGTCAAGTAGTATTCTTGACAAGCTTTGACTGCATCGCTATAATGGGTAAGGTGATTGACCCATGATTAAAGTGGATGTTTCACAAATACTCGCGCATGTCGGCGATAGTCAGCCTTTTTCACTGGTTGTCGATGCCGCTGCGATTGACGAAACTACCCCCTGGTTCGGCGGGAATATCACTGTTTCCGGCGAAATCGTCAATCTGGGGAATGCATTCCGCTTCAACGCCCGTATAACCGGGCAGGCGAGCTTGGAATGCGGTCGGTGCCTTGCTGTATTTGAACAACCGATTGATTTTTCTCTGGAAGAAGAACTCGAACCTGAGGAAATCGATCCGGTTTCCGGCTTGGTTGATATTGCCGAAACGATTCGCACAGCATTGATTTTTCATGAACCGATGCAACCTCTTTGTGATGAAGAATGCAAAGGTCTCTGTTTTCACTGCGGCGCAGACCGGAATCAACAGGAATGCAAGTGCGGTCAAAAAGCGATCGATCCACGTTTGGCCGGATTGAGCCGTTTGCTTGAATAATGAATTGTGAAGACTCTATATATATAGAGTGGCACGTGAAGGAGGTGTAATGACATGGCGGTACCCAAGCGGAAACTATCGAATTCACGGAAAAATCGGCGTCGGGCGAATTGGAAACTCACAGCTCCCAATCTTTCGGCCTGCCCACATTGCCACGAACTGAGAATGCCTCACCGGGTTTGTCCGGAATGCGGTTATTATGACGGTAAAGAAGTTGTCAAAAAGGCCGAATAGGTCAATGCAGTGCATACTGTAATAAAGAATGGATCGGGGTTGCCTGATCCTTTCTTTTTATGTCTGTTTCACCGGATCTGTGCTCTTTTTTCGATCGATACGGAAGTTAGGATGTGAATCGAATCATGGTCGAAGAAGTCTACCCGTCAATTTTTCGTATGCAAATCCCGATTCCCAGAAGCCCACTAAAGGCTACGAACGCTTACGTCATTAAAGGCACAGAGCGAACGTTGCTAATCGATAGCGGACAGAATTGCGTCGAGGCGCTGACGGCGATTCAGGTAGGACTGGCTGAATTGCAGGTGGATTTGGCGCAGACCGATGTTTTTGTCACCCACATGCATGCGGATCATTCCGGCTTGCTGCCGTTTTTGCGTCAAGACGGAACTCGTTTTTTTGCTGCTGCGGCGGATGCGGCAGTGATTAACCATATGTTCACCGAAGCAGACCCGATGGAGCCGCTGCGGGTCGCCGCCTGTGAAAACGGATTTTCACCCGAAGAAGCTATCGCTGCGATTCGTCGTCATCCCGGCAACGATATCGGTTCCAAGGCTGGCCTGCAGTTTGAGACGGTTGTGGACGGAGATGTTTTTTCGGCGGGACCGTTCCGTTTCCGTTGCATTGCAACGCCGGGGCACACGCAGGGACATATCTGTCTGTATGAAGCGGACCATAAATTGTTGATATCCGGCGATCATATTTTGGGCGATATCAGTCCCAACATTACTTATTATTGGGGCGAACAAAACCCTTTGCAGCAATTTTGCGATTCGTTGCGGTTGATTGAAGGCCTGGAGGTGAAAAAGGTTTTGCCGGGCCACCGCCGATTATTCGATGATTGCCACGGCAGGATCGGCGAGTTGTTTACCCACCATCGTCATCGCCTGGACGAAGCCTACGCAATCGTCAAGAATGCGCCGATGACTGGCTATCAGGTTGCTTCTTTTATGACCTGGGATATGGTGTATCGAACCTGGGACGAAGTCGCGCCGGTGCAAAAGTTTTTTGCCACTGGCGAAGCTCTGGCCCATTTGCGGTTTTTGATGGCGGAGGGAAAAGTCTCTTGCGAGAAGCGAGGCAACGTATATCTTTATTCACAAGTCAGCTGAAATAGATGTTGAAGCACAAACCGGTCACTGGCCGGTTTTTTTATTTTTTTTACTATTGCTTTCAAAACCATATGCCGCTATAATTTTATAGTAGCAGATAATAATATCAAGTGATATAAATGGTGTGGTGAAGATGGCGCGTCAGGCCAAGAAGATTCGGCATGAACAACTCAGACATTTGATCGAGCATTCGCCGTTTGTGACGGATGAAGAGCTGGCGGTTCGATTTGGCGTCAGCATCCAGACCATCCGGCTGGACCGGATGGAAATGGGGATTCCCGAACTGCGGGAGCGAACCCGTCAGGTAGCGCAGGAAGCTCACACCAACCCCAAGGCGATTGCCAGCCAAGACATGGTCGGAGAAATCCTTGACCTTGAATTGGGAAAAACCGGGATTTCTACCTTGGTTGTTACTCCGCAGATGGTATTTGAAAAAACGCATTTGGCGCGCGGGCATCATATTTTCGCGCAGGCCAACTCATTGGCGCTGGCGGTGATGGACGCGCCGGCCGCGGTAACCGGAGTCGCGAACATCAAGTTCAAAGCGCCGGTCCGTGAAGGGGAAAGATTGGTCGCCAAAGCGGAAATCGTCAGAACGCGCGGCAACAAGAATTTTATTTGGGTTAAGATTCGTTCCGGTGCACAAGAAGTATTCCGAGCCAAATTTATAATGGTTACACTGGAAGGATGACAAACGTGATAAAGATTGCTGTTGATGCAATGGGGGGCGACTTTGCTCCCGAAGAAATCGTTCGTGGTGCTGTCGAAGGAGCGCGGCGCTATGAGTGCGAAGTTTTTCTGGTGGGCGACGAGACTCGTATTCGCAATGTATTGCAAACAGTTCCCGCTTGGGAAAAGCTGCCGGTGCATATCGTGCATGCGTCGGAAACGATTGACATGCATGACCAGCCGGGCGTAGCCATCCGACGCAAAAAAGACGCGTCGGTCGTGGTGGCGACAAGGCTGGTGAAGGAAAAAAAGTGCGATGTGGCGATTGCCGCGGGCCACACGGGAGCAGCAGCAGCTGCTGCGATATTTGGTCTTGGCCGGATTGCCGGGATTGAACGGGCGGCAATAGCCACCGTGTTGCCGAACATGAGCGGCAAGACCGTCATGCTGGATGCTGGCGCCAATGTCGATTCCAAACCGAAACACCTGGTGCAGGCCGCGATCATGGGCTCGATTTATGCCGAATATGTGCTGGGAATGCAAAAGCCACGCGTCGGTTTGCTGAATATCGGTGAAGAACCCTCCAAAGGCAATGAGCAGGCGCTGGCCACGTTTCCGTTGTTGTCGGAACTGAAAACCATCAATTTTGTCGGCAATGTCGAGGGACGTGACATTACTGCCGGGACCGTCGATGTGGTTGTCTGCGACGGATTCGTCGGCAATATCGTGCTAAAAACTGCCGAAGGCCTGGCAAAGTCCTTGATGCAACTGGTCAAGGAAACCATCATGCAGGGCGGAGTTATGGCCAAGCTAGGCGGGCTGTTGATTATGCCAGCCATGCGCAAACTGAAAAAGAAACTGGACTACGCAGAGTACGGCGGCGCTCCGCTACTTGGCGTTGACGGTGGTTTTATGATTTGTCACGGCAGTTCCAAAGCGCTTGCAATCGAGAGTGCGATCCGTGCCGCAAAAGAATTCTCCGAGCAACGGGTCGTTGAGCATATTCGTGAAAACTTGATTCGGGAGGGATTGACCAGTGACAACAAAGAATGATAAAGCTGTCGGCATCATTGGTATTGGAAGCTATGTCCCGGCCAGAGCCGTGACCAACAAAGACATGGAAGCGATCGTCGAAACGTCGGATGAGTGGATTTCTGAACGGACCGGCATAAAATGTCGCCATTTTGTCGCCGATGATGAGCATACCTCGGATATTGCAACCAGGGCAGCGGAGAGAGCGTTAAAAGATGCAAAACTGACTGCGGATGACATTGATCTGATCGTTGTGGCGACCGCGAC
>CAZYJK010000166.1:0-4010 GCA_964647865.1 uncultured Veillonellaceae bacterium
GGTCGGTACCAGTTTGCTTACCGTGCTTTATTTTCCGAATTCTGAGAAGACCCCCATTTGAACTAAATATTTCTAGTTGTCAAAAAAACGTCAAATAATTTAATTATGCCATTGTTCTAAAAATTTCTAAAACTTTCAGGCTTGTTTGGTTTCACTTAAGTTCTATGAAACTGTACCAGTTTTAGTTGAATTTATAACGAGGTACTCATGTATTTCCTTTCGGGTGAGGATTCAATCAGGTTCATTTTGGTTGAATCTTTGCCGAGAAACTTCTCTCAAATTTTTAAATTTTATGGAGCATTACCTATGGATATCCAACGTAAATACAGCTTAAGCGAAGAAGTAGCCAACGAAGTTGCTAAGTTAATCGAAGAAGCTAAACAGTTTAACTTTGAAACCAGTGGCCAATTATCTGACTACATTAAACGTAACCGATCAATGCAAAACAAGTATCCAAACATCACTGGCAAATTAAACATGATTGATTCACAAGATGAGTGGGTATTGGAAGGCGCAATTGCCCCTGCTTACTACCGAATCGTATGCACAGAATTAGGTCTTACTAACCAAAATAGTTCAGCTAGACCAAACGGGTTTCAAAGATACGGTAAGTAAAAACTAAACATTCATGCCTCAAACTTGAGGCATGAGTAAAACCTCAAAAAGCTGTCATCTGATATTGGCTATTGTCGCAGTATATAAAATATACTAAGAAAGCCACCGTTGAATTGTTTTCCGATTTACTTTTAATTCTCTAGAAATTTGGCTTACGGAGATGCCTTGTGTTTTCATTATTTCAGCAGCTAAACGTTTGTTGAAATTTGCAGCACCTTTTGAAACACCACCTTTGCGTCCACGCTCTCTCTGTCTTTCAATAAATTTAGGGCTATCTTGCTGCATGTGTTTCCAAACCCAATTGGAAACACTTTTTGCAATGGCTTTAACCTCACTATGCTGCAATGGCTCACTGAAAATATTAAAACCAATAGCCTTGTCTAAGACGTGATTTCTCCAAATATCTACTTTACCTTGTCGATATTCTCGAATAGCTTTGTAAGCATATTTCCGCAATGAATCAAACAAAGCACAATTACGCCCCAATGCAACCGCATCAGACGCTTGATAATGAGTTTTTAACGACGTACTAAGGGTTACCCATTCAGCAAGCTCATCAAGCGTGTAACGCACGTTTAAACCCACTGGAAACACATGCCAGTGATTTTGGCTAAATGGGTTCTTTGCAATCAAGCCACTGTAATTCACATCTGCTTGCAGCTTTTCAGTATAGGCACGTTGAATCGCTGCCAAATATCGTAAAGGCTTTTCATGGGCTAAATCAGATGTACAAACAGGTGATTCCAAGGCGTAGACAATATGGCAATGTGTATTTGATTCATTTACCACTACTGCAAATGGTGTAGGCAAGTTTGCGTCATACCATGCAAATGCTGAATTTGGACGATCAATATCAAACACTAACCAATGCTGTTGCTGTGGTGGATTTAGTTGGATATAACGCTTTGTGACTGCGATTCGTTGCACTCGTGGATAAATACCTTGGGCAAGGTTATCAGTGCAATATGGACGTGTTGGTAGTGATTCTGAGTGTGAACTTGAATCAAATATTGTGATTAACGTTGCTTGATTCGTATCAAGCGGATACAATTTGTTCAATTAGTGACCTACTGTTGATAGGTTACGAAATAGGTAGGAAGTGTTCCCGCACTAACTACCACTCATTTTAAAAAGCCCTTGAATTCCCGTTCTTGGGCTTTTTTCATTTGTTGGATTCTATGCTGTGGCGATATGCTTTGGCAAATTACTTCTTACCAAACACCCTACCAAACCAAGATTGTCTAGGTTGTTCTACCTTATTCTTATCCTCAAGAAGCATCAAGGCTTGCTTTAAATCAGCGTTACGTTGGTCTTTTTCATTGAGAAGTTTATCTTTCTCATTTAGCAACATTTTGAGAAGCTCAATTTCCTTTTCAAGAAGGACAATATCACTCTCAACTTCATTCCCACGCTCTGACATTGATACACCATTATTATTCTTAGCCAATGTCAAATCCAAACCATAAACCCTGACAAGCTCAGATATATCAACCATCTTACGCCCATTGTCATCAATGACACATGACAATTTACCATTGTCGATATGTCTATAAATTGTCTTGATACTTTTACCTACCAAATTAGAAGCTTCATTAATAGTGACAACTGACATGTCAAACCTAAACTATAAAAAGACACTGATAGCGTACTACATAAGAATTAGATATATCAAAAATTTTAGGTTTGATATGATATTTGAATTCATTTCAAATATCACAAGGGGATGTAATTAATGCTAAAGAAAATGATTTTCTCAATATGTACTGTATTGCCATTATTTGCGTTTAGCTATGTTTCTAATGAAGGTGATCGGTATCAAACAAACTTACTTAAAGACAGAGCAGTAATGACTAGTGAATCTAAAAAAATTTATATTTTAGATTATGGTGCTGCAATGACAGCATCAAAGGAAAGTAAACACCAAATAGTGTTATTAAAGAATTGCAGAGTGCAATCCAACTTATTAGGAAAAGGTAAATGGCATTGGGCAAATGGTGGATTATTTACAGAATTTGAAAGCCGGGAAATCTTCTTTCCAAAACAAGAAACACCTTTTAAATCTAATATATGTGCAGGGTAAAAAATGAAAAAATATTTATGGCTTACAACATTATTCCTTACCAGTATTTCTTTTGCAGCTCAATTAACACCAGTAAAAGCAGAAGCAGAAAGATGTGAATACTACCAAACAAAAAATAATAAAAATCCAACTGGGAAAGCCATTGCCGTAGACTCATCCAATGATTCAGGTGATGAAATTTTATATTTAGGATTGGATAATAAAGAAACCAAATTTAAACTTCAAAATCGTGATTTTGATAACGGAATTGATTATTGGAAAAATGGAAATACTAGTTTAGTTTTTAAACAAATCAAAATTTTAAATGCTCCTGATAACTCAGGTAAATACTTAGAATCATTAACTCTAAAAACAAATAATCAAATCATTATTAAGCAAAATTTACTTAGAATTTGCGAAGATTAATTTAATCAAAAAATGCCGTTTTAAACCATTTTTAAGGCTCACCCTAGCATAGGTATTAAAATTTTTTTAAATCGCATCTGGGGGCTTTGTAGCTAATGAAAATGGGTATCTTTTGACGCCAATCTAAGTATAAAAATAAAATCTATTTATTCAGGCATATTTAAAATGAAAATAAAACTGTTATCACCATTATTGCTAATCCTCATTGCAGGTTGTAATACAGCTTCGCTCCCTGCTGGGGGAGTTAATGTAAACATTGCCCCAACAAATGCCGCATATACCGCAAACTGTGAGTACTTAGGCAAAGTCAGTTCTCAAATGGGTAAGTGGTCGTATATGCCTGTTTGGGAGGTTAGAAAGCAAAATATTTATAATATGAGAGCAGAGGCATATTATAAATATGGAGCCGATACAATTGTGATATCAACAGTACAAGACTACTTCGCAGTAGGTTCAGCTCTAAAGTGTCGTAAAAATTGAGTAGAGTCCAACTAGGCGTCAGGCGTGTTCCCTGATTCCGTCAGATTAGGGCTGTTTCCTGCCTTGTCTGACGCTTTCGACGCAACTTCTTAGGATTCAACCTGACACGCCAGCCGTTAGCGTGCTTTGTTGTCCGTTTTCTGAGACGACCCCATAAAGCACTTAGAATCAGCTCTTTTTCACCTCTGACAAATCAATAATGTCTGATTTCAGCTCTTGAGTATCCCTAACATCGGCAACAATTCGTGTAATCACCCGTTTGCCATTGGCTTTCATGCGCGCTCGATAGGCCTTTTGCCGCTCAGCGTTACTTGAAAACTGCCGTGGACGGCCAACGGGGTTGGGTAAGTCATCGAACAGATCCAAATTGTCGAGTTTTGCCTTTGATTTGACCATTTCACACCCTATTTTATGAAAATGTAACGCGTTA
>CAZYJK010000167.1:0-3992 GCA_964647865.1 uncultured Veillonellaceae bacterium
GATCACTTCGGTCGGCCAGAGTGCGGACGGGCAAATGGTCAAGGTGCTGGCGCAGCGGATCGGACTGACTTTTACCTATGAAACCTTGGCGCCGGATTCGGCTGTCAGTCAGTACAAGACACTGATTCTGGTTGTTGGCGGCAGTTCGAAAGGATTGGGTGCGGCCGGGATCAATCTGGACCAGGAAGAGAGCAGGACCAAAGCGTTGATTGCGGCAGCCAAAGATGCCGGCGTCAAAATCCTGTTCATGCATGTCGGCGGAGAGGCAAGACGCGGTGAACTGACCGACCGGTTTGTCAGTCTCAGCGCTCCGGCAGCCAACTACCTGATCGTTGTGGCAGACGGAAATAAGGACGGATTCATGACCAATGCCGCTGGTGGAGCGCCAATCGACATGGCTGATTCTGTCGGCGATGCGGGACGCTTGATGAAAGCGGCTTACAAATAACGATGTCACAGGAAACAATCTTGTTGCTACTGATGCTGGTGGCTTTTCTCGGGTTGGTCGCCGGATTGAAATGGCCGGTGGGACTTGCGTTGGCTGCGACCAGCGTTGTCGTGGCGGTTGCCGACGGTCAGGGATTCCCGCTGCGGCATCTGGTCGAGGGGATGTTCGGCTACCTCGATGTGTCGCTTGTGCTGATTACGGCGATGATTTTCATGAAGATTATCGAACGCAACGGTCTGCTGGATGCGCTGGCCTGCGATTTAATGCTGCGGTTCGGCCGCTCGCCGGCCACGATGCTTACAGCGATGACGCTGATCATCATGTTTCCCGGTATGATTACCGGCTCCTGCACCGCGTCGGTGCTATCCACCGGTGTTTTGTTGACGCCGGTGCTGCTGAAAATGGATATGCCGCGGGAGAAAGCGGGGGCGATTGTGGCGATGGCTTCCGTTTATGGCATGATTGCGCCGCCAGTTAATATCGTGGTCATGATCATCGGCGGCGGGATTGACATGCCCTATATCGGGTTTGACTTGCCGCTACTCATGATGACTTTGCCGCTGGCCATTTTGACTACGCTTTACCTGGGTTATGGTTATGCCCGCAAAGCCGATATGGCAAGCGTCGTCGGCGAATTCACCTGCCACGAGCGGGCGCCGGGCGGATTTTTGCTTTATTTGCCGCTACTCGTCGTCTTGGTGCTGATGATCGGGCCTAAAGCATTACCTGGAATCTTTCCCGATCCACGTTTGCCTCTTACTTTTGTGATTGGCAGCGCTCTGGCGATGCTGGCCGGTCGCAAATTCAGCCTGTTGGAGACGGCACGGGCCGGCGTGGCTGAAATTTTGCCTGTTGTCGGGATTCTGATGGGTGTGGGAATGTTGATCCAAATCATGACACTCACAGGTGTCCGCGGCAGCATCGCGGTTAGCAGCCTCAGCTTGCCGCAATATCTGCTGTTGGCGAGCATTGCGGTGACATTGCCGCTGTTCGGTGGAATTTCGGTGTTCGGCGCAGCCAGCGTGCTAGGTGTTCCGTTTATTCTGACGATGCTGGGACAGAACCTCATCATCACGGCTTCAGGCATGTCGCTGATCGCCGCGATGGGCAGTTTCATGCCGCCGGTGGCATTGACCGCCGTGATTGCCGCCCAGGTCGTCGAAGAGCCGGATTACCTGCGGATCGTCAAGCCGTTGGTGATTCCTTCGCTGGTGGCGATCGGAATCGGCGTGCTGATGATCAAATACGCCACGCAGATTGCGCGGCTGGTGTTATGAGGGGAGATCAGCCATGATGACGATAGTTTACCGACTGATTTTGGTCGCGGCAATCCTGTTGATTGTGCTGGAAATGACCAAGGAAAAGGAACTGAAGTATCAGATCAATGCAGCGTGGGTGCTGATTCCCTTTATCCTGCGCGCGTTGATGCTGGCGTGAGGGTGAGCGGATGCGAATGATGCAAGGAACAAAAAAGACCGCGTTCATCCTGTTGGCGCTGAGCCTGCTGGTTGTGGTCGCCGTAACACCGGATTTTCGTCGGATGCATATCGAAGAACCGATTCGCAAGGGACCGGGCGTGACTACGGTCAAACAGCTGAGCGACTATTTTGCCAAAATCAAAGGAACAAGTGGCGATACCGAGGTATATGTGCTGGACAGTGGCAAGCCGGGCGGTACGGTGTTGGTTCTGGGCGGCACTCATCCCAACGAACCTTCCTCGTTTCTGAGCGCCTTGTTGTTGATTGAAAATGCGAAGCCGGCCAAAGGTCGTCTGATCGTCATTCCCCGTGCCAACAACAGCGGCTTCAGTCACACCGACTATACCGAAGGAGCGCCGCAGCAGTTCATGCTAAAGGCGGCTTCGGGCGAGCGATGGTTCCGTTTTGGCTCGCGAGCGACCAATCCGACCGACCAATGGCCGGACCCGGATATTTATGTACATGCCGCTTCCGGACAAAAGCTGTCCGGCTCGGAGACGCGCAACCTGAACCGGGCCTATCCCGGACGGCCCGACGGCACATTGACAGAGCAGGTCGCCTATGGGATCGTTCAGCTGATCCGTCAGGAAAAAGTGGCGATGACGATCGATTTGCATGAGGCATCGCCGGAATATCCGGTCATCAATGCGATTGTTGCCCATGAACGGGCGATGGACTATGCGGCGGAAGTCACCATCGGTTTGCAGATGGATGGACTCAAGATCGGGCTCGAACCTTCGCCGAAAAGTCTGCGCGGCCTGTCTCACCGGGAGCTGGGCGATGCCACCGATACCCTGGCGATTCTGATGGAAACCGCCAATCCGGCCCAGGGCAGGTTGCGTGGTGCAACGAACGCCGCGCTGGTCGTGACCGGCAAGGATGTCATGTATGAACGGGCTGCGAAGCTGAACCGGCTGTTCGTGCCTTATGATGAAAAAGGCCAACCGATCGATCTGCGGGTGGCCCGGCATGTCACGGCGATCAATGAGTTTCTGAGCGTACTATCCGTCAAAAACCCTGCCCAGGCGGTCGTCCTGAACCGAGTCCCTTCCTACAAGGACATGGTCAAGAAGGGAATCGGCTCTTATCTATAATGAGACCAGCAAAATAAGAGGAGGGTATACGATGAAAAAAATCAGATCCTGGATGGCCCTATCCCTGGCGTTGCTACTGATGCTGTCGGTGGTGACGGCTGCAGCCGGTCCCTATGATCCGCCGGAAAAGCGCGACGTGATCGCCAAGAACGGCGTGGTGGCGGCGGCGCATCCGCTGGCAGCCCAGGCCGGATTGGCAGTGCTGAAAAAAGGCGGCAATGCCTTTGATGCAGCGATTGCAACCTCGTTCATGCTGAACGTGGTCGAACCGAATGCTTCGGGGATGGGGGGCGGCGGTTTCGCAGTCATCTATACCGCCAAAGACAAGAAAACCTATTTCATCGACTATCGCGAGATGGCGCCGGCTCAGGCCAGACCTGACTTTTATCCGCTTGGCGAGAACGGGCGGGTCAAAGATATGGCGACAACCGTCGGTTTTTATGCCAGCGGCGTACCAGGCCAACTGCGCGGCATGGAAATGCTGCATCAAAAGTTCTCCACGATGAACTGGGCCGATTTGGTCGCCCCGGCAATCAAACAGTCCGAACAGGGCCTGGTCGTGACCAAGAACCTGAACGGCATCATCATGGACAACATCGGTCGGTTCGACAAATATTCACCGTCGATGGCCGCGTTCAAGAGCATCTTCTATAAAGATGGTCTGCCGGCGCAGGAAGGCGACGTTGTAAAAAATGCCGCGTTGACCGAAACCTTGAAGAAAGTTGCCGCCGGTGGCGCGGATGTCTTCTACAAAGGTGAGATTGCCAATAAAATTGATGCGTATTATGCCAAGAACGCCGGCGGCTGGATCACCAAGGCCGATCTGGCAAACTATAAGGCGAAATTGCGTGAACCGGTGCAGGGCACCTATCGCGGCTATACGTTGATCACCTCGCCGCCGCCTTCCTCCGGTGGCCTGACTGCAGTGAATATGCTAAACATCATGGAAGGCTATGATGTGGCCAAGATGGG
>CAZYJK010000168.1:0-3978 GCA_964647865.1 uncultured Veillonellaceae bacterium
TGATTGGTGATTGCTTTGGCGAACAGGAAGGAAGTGAAAGCGATGAAGAAGGATTTTGATTATTATATGACGTTGCCGTACAAGATTGTTTTATTGCCTTCGCCGGAAGGCGGTTATGGGGTGGAGATTCCCGAATTGCCGGGCTGTATTTCGCAAGGGGAAACGCTGGTGGAAGCAATGAGCATGATTGAGGATGCCAAACGTGGCTGGATTGAAATAGCTCTGGCTGATCAAGTGCCCATCCCGGAACCGGTTCGCGGCGGCGCTGAGTATAGTGGAAAATTTGTCGTGCGCGTTCCCAAATCATTGCATCAAGAGCTTGTTCAGAAAGCCAGGGCGGAAAATGTCAGTTTGAATCAGCTTGCCACATACTTGCTTTCTTCCGGGGTCAGTAAGACTGGGTTACGCATGTGAGTGCGGGTCAATTTTTCTATAATACTTCCTATTGGCAGGAATTTGGCAGCTTGTGACGAAATGTATCTTGGAAAAAGCTTGGCGGGAGGAAAGCATGGGAAAACCGATTTCATTCAGCGAATTGGACCTGATGTTTTTTGAAGAAGCGGCCGAGATGCTGGAAAATGCTTCGACCATGCTGGTGGAAGTCGAGAAGTCTACCGATGTGATGTCGGCCATCCCAGAAGTCTTCCGCACCTTTCATACGATCAAAGGCGGGGCGCAGTTGGTCGGCTGCGACATGCTGGCGGCGTTCGCCCACAAGATGGAGGATTTGCTGGATGATGTCCGCAATGGGCGGCGAGTAGCCGACGCGGATATCGTTGAATTGATTCTGCAGGCGATGACGCTGATGGAACAGGAAGTCGCACTGTATCGCGGCGGTGAGACGCCGGATGAGCTGGCAGAGCGGCAGGCAGAGCTGCTGGAGCGGGCCTTGGAGCTGGCCTCGCCGCAGGCGGCGTTCAAAGCGTCGCGCAGTGTTGTGAATCAAGTAAAACCAGTTGAAGCAACCCTGAAGCAAGTGCAGCCGATGGTAATCGCTCCGGTTGAGGCGGCTATGCCGATAGTTGCCCCGGCGGCCCCGCTGGGCAAAAGAATCGTGTTTGCCTTGTTTATTTTTGATTCGGCGGCGCCGATGCCGGAAATCACGGAATTCCTGGTTCGCCAGCGTCTGGAGGAGAGCGGCGCGATTCTGCATGCGGCAACGCCGGGCAACGGTTCGCTGGGGCTGGAGGCGATCGTCCGGACCGACCTGAGTGATGATGAACTGAGCAGGCATTGCAATGCGGCCGATATCAACGAGATTTATATCCAGGAGCTTTCCACCAGCCTGTTTTATCTGGGGATTTTGCCGCATCAGGCCGTGGAAGAGTTCATTGTGCTAACCGCCCGATTGGATGCGGCGTTCAATCAACCGGAGACCCCACTGAAACAGATCGATTCGCTGATCCGGCAGGTGGCAGGCTGGGGCGAGCGCTATGTCGAGGCTTCCGGCTGCTTCCCCGGCGGACGGCAGGAATGGGAGCGGGCGCTTGACTTGCTGCAGCAGGCCGGCGCACTTTGGACCGGACCGCGTTCGACGCCGGAGCAGATCCTGTTGATGACCGGCTTGGTGCAACATCTTTGGGACTGGGTATATGTCGGATTGCGCAACAAAATCTATTTTTCCGCGTTGTGTCCGGCGGGGCCGACCGGAATCGCAACGCTGTTGCAAGATGTGAAGTCCCGCACCAAAGGCGGCACAACCAAAGTCGTGATTGTGGACCTGTCGCTGATTCCTGTACTGGAGTCGGCGGATATCGCAGCGCTACTGGAGACAAAACAGTGGTTGCAGGGCAGAAACCTGACGTTGGTGATGCTGGCGGAAGGGGAATATCGTCACCGGCATCAAAACGCTTTGGAAGCGACGCAGGGAGAAGCGGGCGGCGAAATCTACCCGTCGGTGTATCGGGCGGTCGTGGAAAGCAAGTGGTTGGCGAACCAAGAAAGCGAGGGGTAGCGGAAAATGGGCAAAAAAGTGATGCTGGTCGATGATGCGACCTTTATGCGACTGAAACTGAAAGCGATCTTGACGGAGTTCGGGCATGAAGTCATCGGTGAGGCCAGTACCGGCAGGATTGCGATCGACCAATACCGTAGCCTGAAACCGGAGGTGGTGCTGATGGACATCACCATGCCGGATATGAACGGCCTCGATGCGCTGCGCGAAATCAAGAAGATCGACCCGCAGGCGACCATCGTGATGGTTTCGGCGATGGGCAGCCAGGAGTTCGTGCTGGATGCAATCCGGGCCGGCGCGCGCGATTTCATTGTCAAACCGTTTGAAAATGAGCGAATCCGCAAGGTTTTGGACAGTCTGTAACGGAGGAGGATGCAGGATGACGCAGAAAGCAGCGCTATCGGAGAATCGCGTGTTGGTTGTGGATGACGACGCGTCCACGACGTTGTTGCTGAAAAAAGTACTGGAAACCGAAAATTATCAAGTCGATACAGCCAATTCGGCTGCCGTGGCGATGAGTCTGATCAACAAGCAGAAATACCATGTCGTTATCACCGATATCATGATGCCGGACAAGGATGGGCTGGCGCTGCTGGAAGATTTGCGCAAGCGTGACCCGCTGATTCAGGTGGTCATCATGACCGGCGGCGTGAGCATGAGCCGGACGCTGTCGGCGCTGGAACACGGCGCGGCCGATTTCATCCTGAAGCCGATCAACGTGGAGGAACTGATCATGATCGTGCGGCTGTGCGCGGCGAAGCTGGAACGCTGGCGGGGAATCCTACGGGCCTCGGCGCATCAGCAGTCGGCGGCGAAAGCGTAATATAAAACAGCGATTTTTTTCGCTATATTCTTTGAAGACGGCCTGGCAGCGCCATTTGTGATTGGTGCTGCGGGCCGTTTCGTTTTGCCTTTTTGCCGCTGAAGCGGTAGAATGAAAATCTGGAAGTTTTGCGAAGGCGTAAAGGAGGCGACGAATCATGGCGGTGTGGCAGAAGAATCTTTGGGTCCTGGTTGTCGCCGTTATTTTGTGCGGTTCGAGCTATACGATGCTGGTGCCGTTCTTGCCGATTTTTCTGCTTGACTTGGGCGTGACAGGCGAGCAGGTGAAAATGTGGTCCGGCGTGATTTTTGCCGCGAGTTTTTTGGTGGCGGCGGTCTTGGCGCCTTACTGGGGGCGGCGGGCCGACCGGTCCGGCAAAAAGAAGATGATTATGCGGGCCGGATTTAGTCTGGCGGTGGTTTACTTTCTCGGCGCATTCGTCCGCGATCCGTGGGAACTTTTGGCGATGCGGGTGCTGCAAGGGCTGGCCAGTGGCTTCGTGCCGGCTGCAATGGCGTTGGTGGCTACCGCTACGCCGCCGGAAAAACTGGGTTTTAGCATGGGAATCATGCAGACGGGCCTGGTGGTGGGCGGCATCATCGGGCCGCTGGTCGGCGGGGTGCTCGCGCATCTGTTCGGCATGCGGCTTTCGTTTGCCGTAGCGGCGGTTGTCATTTTCATTGCCACGCTGGCAGTGATCCGGCTGGTCGAAGAACCGGCCGTCGCTCCAGCAGCGAAGGAAGGCAGCTTGCTGGCCGACCTGAAGCAGGCGTTCGGCAACCGAATCCTGGTCAGGATGTTGCTGTTGCTATTTGGCGTACAGATGGTGATTATGACGCTGCAGCCGCTAACTTCGCTGTACGTGGCGGAGCTGCAGGGCAGCCTGGTCGGAGTTTCGCTGATCGTCGGCGTTATCTTTGGCCTGTCGGGGACTGCCAGTGCAATCGCTGCGCCGCTGTGGGGGCGGGCCGGCCAGTCGCGTGGCGGCTACCGGATTTTGGTCGCGGCGTTCGTCGGAGCGGGGATTTTCAACCTAGGCCAGGCGCTGGTCGGCAACATTGTTCAGTTTGGTGCGCTGCAGTTCATGGTGGGGCTGTTCTTGATCGGCGTGTTCCCGTCGATCAATGTGATTGCGTTGGGGGCAACCGAGGCGAATTTTCAGGGGCGGGTGTTTGGCCTGACCAATGCGGCGAATCAGCTG
>CAZYJK010000169.1:0-3928 GCA_964647865.1 uncultured Veillonellaceae bacterium
GCATCGCTGGGCGCGCGTGGCTATATGGCCGAAGCGTTGCACGGCGACCTTAGCCAGATGCAGCGTGACCGGGTCATGAAAAAATTCCGCGACTCCAAACTGGAGATTCTGGTGGCGACTGATGTGGCCGCCCGCGGTCTGGATATCGACCATGTCACCCATGTGGTGAACTACGACATACCGCAGGACCCGGAGTCTTATGTGCACCGGATCGGCCGGACCGGTCGGGCTGGCCGCAAGGGAACCGCCGTAACCTTTATCCATCCGCGCGAATTCCGCCAGCTGAAACAGATCGAACGCGAGATCCGTCAACGGATTATCCGCGGCCAACTGCCTTCGGCGGCCGATATTCTGGAAAGACAGCGCGAGGTCATCAAACGTCGTGTGATGAAGACGCTCGAACAGGATGCGTTTGCCGATTATCACACCATCGTCGCCGATTTGTCCGTGGATTACGATCCGCTTGATATTGCGGCAGCCGCGCTGAAGATGTTCCAGGAAGGGTACAAGGAAGATTCGGAAGCGGAAAACCAGTCGCAGTCAAACAGCGGCGCTGAAAAAGGCATGGTTCGCCTGTTTGTCAATGTCGGCCGTGATAACAATATCCGACCGGAAGATATCGTGCGTTCCTTTGCCGGTGAAGCCGATATTCCCGGCAATGTGATCGGCCTGATCAAAATCCAGAGCAATTTTTCGTTTGTCGAGGTTCCGGAAGAGTTTGCCGAACGGGTAATATCGGCAATGCATGGCAATCGGATCAAAGGCATGCGGATCAATGTCGAAGTCGCCAAGGGCCGCTAAAGCCAAAACAAAGAACAATAAGACAAATACCAGCGGGGGCGCGGGAACGGCTTTCCTCGTGCTCCTGCTCTTTTTTGCCGCTGCCGGCGCGTATCTCTTTTTTCAAGAGAAATCACCGGACAAAAAAGCGACGGCGCCGCTTGTCGCCGCCGTGAAACAGGACGCCGATTTCAATGCCCGCAGCGACGCGCTGCACGAAGTCGTTGACCAGGCGTTGTCGTTGCAGAGTCTGGTCGTGTCTGACGTGCAACGAATTGAGAAAGAAGTGCCTCGCGATAAAGAACCGGGCGCAATTCGCTGGAATTCACGCAATCTGCTGATTGAAGATTCGGCTGGTATCGGTGCTGAAGCGCTGAAGGGGAAGCTGGCCGACCGCTTGAAGGCGGGCGGCGGTCTGATCCTGAAAGTGGAGCCGGACCAATATCACGGTTACTCGGTCATGCGGCTCGATATCGGCTTTCGCGATCAGTTGGGCGGCGGACCGCTCACAATCATCACGGATCGGCTGTATCTGGCCGGTGTCGTCCGCAAACCGACGGCCAGCGGACCACGGCACAAAGCCAATCCGGCTAATCGCGGCGAGATCGCCATCATTATTGATGATTTTGGTTTCCGCCAGGATATGATCAATGAATTTGCCGCGATTCGACGTCCATTCACTTTTGCCGTGCTGCCGTTCAAGCCTTACAGCAAGGAAGCGGCGACCAAGGGTCTTGCCAGCGGGCATCAGGTGATGCTGCACCTGCCAATGGAGCCGCTGTCCGGTATTGAACCAAGCGAAGCGAACCAGACGATTAAGGTCGGTATGGACGGCGAACAGGTGCGGGAGTTGATCGAACGAGCGAGCGCCGGTTTGACGGGGATTATCGGCGTCAATAACCATCAGGGGTCGCGGGCTACTGCCGACCAGCAGACGATGGACCGAGTGATGCGGGTGCTGAAAGAAAAACAACTGTTTTTTGTCGACAGCCGGACGCATGCCCGCTCATTGGCAGCCGACGCGGCTCGACGCCAAAAGCTCAAGACTACCGAGAACGATCTTTTTCTTGACGGTATTGCCGATGTGGCGTATGTGAAAAAACAGTTGCGGATCGCCGGCGAGATGGCGCTGCGTATGGGTAGCATCACCGTAATCGGCCATGCCAGGCCGACCACAGCTGCCGCCTTGCGCGAAGTGATGCCGGAACTTGAAGCAAAGGGCATCCGGTTTGTATTTGTATCCCAGTTGGTTCGTTAACTCCAGGTAGGGCAGGGTGAACGATTTGGAACTGGATCGACTGTTTTTCCAAATGGTCATAGTATTTTTGACCGGCTGTATGTCGGCTGTGGCGCTGTGGAAATCGCCGCGGCTGGCAAACTGCGTTTCTCACGGCCTGGCCGCCGTGGGCTGCGCCGTGATGTTTTATTTGGCAGGAACAGTCCTTGCGGGCGGCGAAGCCGTCCTGATCTCCATTGGCCGATGGTTGCACGCCGGGGAAGTTGCGCTACGCATCGATCCTCTGGCGGCATTTTTTTTGCTATTGCTGTCAGTAGTCGGCGGCGCTGCCTCGATTTATGCGATTGGCTATACATCGGACCAGTATTCGCCGCGTTATGCGATATTGCCGGTTTTGTTCAACCTGTTCCTGTTATCGACATTACTCGTATTTACCACCAGCCACGCCGGCGCTTTTTTGATCGCCTGGGAACTGATGACGCTGACTTCGCTGCTGTTGATCGTCTATGAGCATGAACACGCGGCCAACGTTCGCGCCGGGTTCGTTTATGTGGTGATGACCTATACCGGCACTGCCTTTTTGATGGCGGGTTTTTTTATTATGGCGGCCGCGGCCGGCGACCTGAGTTTTGAAAAGTTTGTCGGCCTCTCGCTGACGCAAAATCAGCGCGATCTGGTGTTTTTGCTGGCGTTCATCGGGTTTGGCACCAAAGCGGGGATCATTCCGCTACATGTGTGGTTGCCGAAGGCCCATCCCGCCGCGCCCAGCCACGTTTCGGCGGTGCTGTCCGGCGTGATGCTGAAGACCGCCATCTATGGCATGGCTCGGTTTTATCTGGAGTTTCTTGGCGTTGGGCCGACCTGGTGGGGCGTCATGGTCATCGGCTTCGGCGTCGTTTCTGCGCTGCTCGGCGTGCTGTACGCACTGATGGAAACCGATATCAAACGGCTACTGGCGTACTCCAGTCTGGAAAATCTGGGTGTGGTCCTGCTCGGCGTTGGAGCCGGAATGGTATTTTCCTCCGCCGGTAAGCCGCTACTTGCCGGTCTGGCTTGGGCCGCGGCCTTGTTTCACGCATTCAATCACGGGATTTTCAAGGCGTTGCTATTCCTGGCGGCCGGTGCGGCGGTCCAGGCGACCGGCACGCGCGATCTGGAGGCGCTCGGCGGTTTGATCCGGCGTATGCCCTATACGGCAGCGGCGTTTTTTGTCGGCGCGCTGGCGATCAGTTCGTTGCCGCCGCTGAATGGGTTTATCAGCGAGTGGTTGACCTTGCAGTCGCTGTTCTTCCTGCCGCAGGCGCTGACTGGCGTGAGTGGCAAGATAGCGGGGGCGCTGCTGTTCATCGCACTGGCGATGACTGCGGCTTTGGTGGCAGCCTGCTTTGTCAAGGCCTTCGGCATCGCTTTTCTGGCCCGCCCCCGCTCACGCAAAGCGGAAACTGCAAAAGAAGCGCCGTTTACAATGACGCTGCCGATGCTGGGACTGGCCGGGGCCTGCCTGTATCTCGGCTTGCAGCCGCAGTCGATGCTGCAGGCGATGAGCCGGGTATTGCAACCCTACATTGGCATCGATACGCGCGGTCTGTTCGAAGTGGACCGCATCGGCCTGATGCTTCAGGCAAATAATGCCGAGGGCGTTTTGTCAGTTTCGCTGTTGGCTGGACTGCTGCTGACCGGTTGTCTGGCGGCGGCCGGACTTTATTACCTGAGGGGCAGGTCCGTGCGCGTGACCGCGCCGGTCTGGGCCTGCGGCAGGGCGGCAACGCCGCGCAACCAATATAGCGCAACCGGCTTTGCCGAACCGGTGCGTTGGGCGTTTCGCTGGGTGCTGCGCTCGCAGCGGCAACGAATCGTCGATGAAAATGAAAATATCTATGTTGGCAGGAAACTGGCTTATCATCAAAGCAT
>CAZYJK010000170.1:0-3924 GCA_964647865.1 uncultured Veillonellaceae bacterium
CTCATTGACTGCCGCCTTATATTTGGCCCGTTTGGTCTTGTAAATGACATCCGGGAAATCGGTCCGCACCATCGAGCGATGGGTCGGGATGACGACGACATCCAGTGCGTAGATCTTGCGGAACTCTTGCTCCTCGGTCTTGGCGGTGCCGGTCATGCCGGCCAGCTTCTTGTACATGCGGAAATAGTTCTGGAAGGTGATCGTGGCCAGCGTCTGGCTTTCGCGTTCGATCTTTACGCCTTCCTTGGCCTCGATTGCCTGATGCAGACCGTCGGAATAACGCCGGCCAAACATCAGTCGACCGGTGAACTCGTCAACGATGATCACTTCGCCGTCTTTCACCACATAGTCCTTGTCGCGGTGCATCAGGGCATGCGCCCGCAGCGCCTGGTTGAAATGGTGCGACAGTTCCATGTTTTCATTTTCGTACAGATTTTTTACGTTCAGCGCCCGCTCGGCTTTGGCGATGCCCGCCTCGGTCGGCGCCACCGTGTGCAGTTTCTCGTCGATCGTGAAGTCTTCGCCCTCACGCAGCTTGGGCACGACCTTGGCCAGCACATAATAGAGGTCGGTCGATTTTTCGCCGGGTCCGGAAATGATCAGCGGCGTTCTCGCTTCATCGATCAGGATCGAGTCCACTTCGTCGACGATCGCGTAATGCAGCGGTCGTTGCACCATCTGTTCGGCATAAATGACCATGTTGTCGCGCAGATAGTCAAAGCCGAATTCATTGTTCGTGCCGTAAGTGATATCGGCGGCATAAGCCGCTTTTCGGTCGGCAAAATCAAGACCATGCGCGATTAGGCCTACAGACAGGCCGAGGAACCGATAAATCTGACCCATCCATTCGCTGTCGCGTTTGGCCAGATAGTCGTTCACCGTCACCAGATGCACGCCTTTGCCTTCCAATGCATTCAGGTAGACCGGCAGCGTCGCCACCAGCGTCTTGCCTTCACCGGTTTTCATCTCGGCGATCTTGCCTTCATGCAGCGTCACGCCGCCGAGTAGCTGCACATCAAAATGCCGCATGCCGGTTGTTCGCAGCGAAGCCTCCCGCACCACGGCAAACGCTTCCGGCAGCAACAGCTCCAATGTCTCGCCATTCTCCAGCCGCTGGCGGAACTCTACCGTCTTGGCTGCCAGCGAAGCGTCGCTGAGACTTTTCAGCGCCGGTTCCAGCGCATTAATCCGCTCCACATACTCTTCCATGCGGCGGATTTCATTCTCGTTATCGTCACCAAACAGTTTTTTTAGAAAACCAAACAAATTTGCTCACTCCTTTGCCTATCTAAGATATTTTATCAGAGTCCCTGACAAAGTGCAAAAAAGGCCCCGGTTATCGCAATTTCGATAACCGGGGCGCTAGTGCCGCTTGTCAGGTGTTGAAACGCCGGTTTAGAATTCTGGTTCCAGCAAGCCAAACTGTCCGTCTTTACGGCGATAGACCAGGTTCACCTGCTCTGTCTCGATATTGAGGAACATGAAGAAATCGTGGTGCAGCAGATTCATCTGCAGGATCGCTTCCTCCGGATCCATCGGTTTGACAGCGAACTTCTTGGTCCGAACGATAATCTCGTCGTCTACTTCCGGCACCGTCACAGTTGAGGCCACATCAGCCCGGAAACCGCCGCCGCGGAATTTCTTGGTCAGTTTTGTTTTGTGTTTTTCGATCTGTTTTTCGATCTTATCCATGACCTGATCGATCGAAGCATACATATCTGCGGTTGATTCTTCGCCGCGGAGCAGGATCCCATCCACCGGGACGGTCACCTCGACTTGGTGGCTACCTTTTTCCACTTTGAGAATAACGGCAATGTCACCTGTTTTGTCAAAATACTTGGTGACCTTTTTGACTCGTTTTTCCACGTAGTCTCGCAATGCCGGGGTGATGTCAAGATTTTTGCCGCGTACAGTAATAGCCATGAGTTTTCGTCTCCTTTCATGATCTATGCTGTTATTATTCTCCGCGCCGCGGCAAAACTCCTGCGAACAAACTATAATTTCATCACATGAATCGCTTCCAGGCGGTCATCTTTGCTTGCCAGGTCATATTGAACCGCTTGTCCGGTTTCCAAACAGCGAAACCCTTTTGAATCAATCGAGGAATAATGCACAAAAACATCCTGGCCGTCTTCCTGATTGATGAATCCATAACCCCGCTCTGCATTGAACCATTTCACTTTGCCTGTCATACTAAAACCTCCCCTGAATAATAAAAATACCGACCGCGTAAGCAGCCGGCATGAATAAATTATCATATTGGGACCAATTGGTAAATCCGGATTATCGCCGATATTGACCGCTGAGTCCAAATCTGGCCGATATAAGGAAAAATACCTGCCCATTCCTTAAAATTTCTCAGATTTTCGGCGATATCGATTTATTCGTTCGATAGACAGCAACACATTAAAAAGTCCGGGCGATGTCGCCCGGACAATATAAACTAACATGATCCCACCGAATCAGCCGCGGCTGGAAGTGAAGCAATCCCGGCACAAGATCGGACGATCATTGCGCGGCTTGAACGGCACCTGTGTTTCCGCACCGCATTGCGCGCAAACAGCATCGAACATTTCGCGGGGTCCGGACGGCGCTCCGCCATCGCGGCCACGTTTCCGAACATCTCGGCAGTCCTTGCAACGGACCGGCTCGTTTTCAAAGCCTTTCTCCGCGTAGAATTGCTGCTCGCCGGTTGTGAATACGAAATCTTTGCCGCAGTCTTTGCACTTGAGTGTTTTGTCCTCGAACGCCATTACCCCAATCCCCTCACCTTGTTTGAAATTAAAGGACCCTGCTTAGCCGACCTGGTCTTTGACCCCACACTCGCCTGCTGGAAGGTTTGCTACCCGGCTATCGCCTCTCACTACTACTTCTCTCGGACCGAAATCCGGCAGGACTTATTTCTAAGCCGCACCATGCTCAAAGCCTCTTTGGACTCCTTACGTGGATCGTTTCGCCTGCGACTGGCATCGACTTTCAACCACGGACCTAAGCAAAAGGTACTTTATGCCACAATTATAATCAGTTCTTCCAGATAAAGCAAGGAAAAGTGTGAAAATTTCAACCGGAGAAATCGGTCCGACCGCCGACTGGTCCGCCATATGCCGAATGGTAGGCGCGCTGAACCTTTCGTTGCTGGGTAAGACGGCTCATCGCCCCCCGAAGTTGCGAAGCAATCCGGGCATCGGTCGTCTTCAGTTCCTCCGCCATCGCTCGCCCTTCATCAGTCTGCAAATAAGAATAGTCAGCCACTTCATCAATTTTCGCCTGCAATTGCAACCGTTGATCTTGCAGCTCATAAAACATGTCCAGCTCCTGCCGGGCGATGAACGTCGCCATTTCCCGGGTCAAGAAGCAGTAATCCTGCCAAAGATTATCCATTTTCATCACTTCCCTGTAGGCGTATTTTCCAAACTTTGCAAGGAAAGTTTCACGGCGCCGCTTTGTTCGGCGCAGACATTGTTCTCACCAGCGACAGAAGCCAACGACAATTTGACGGCGCCCGCATGATCGGCTTTCGTCACGCCATTTATCGGCGCACAACCGCCTTTTTCCTCTTGTGCTTTCTTCATCGCTTCACACCAAGTGTCTCGCAACTCGATCAAGAGGGCTTTCGCCTCTTCCAATTGCGTCGCGTCCTTTTTAAGATTGGCTTCATTCAAGCGGAAATTGATGTAATCATAAAGCTGGTAAAGGTTTTTGGAAATATCATATTGCATATCCAGCGTATCAATCAGGTACAAAACGATATCCTGCGCCCGCAGATGCGCTTTATGGGCATCATCATAACGTCCATCAGCTACTGCCTTGATATTTTCCGCCACAAAACGGGCCGCGCCGGAATAAAGCATCAGCGTTAACTGCTCAGGTCCTGCATTAGTCACCTGCTGGTTTTTATAGGCAGCCGCTTGATGTCCGGCGTTT
>CAZYJK010000171.1:0-2522 GCA_964647865.1 uncultured Veillonellaceae bacterium
GGCCGATCTGGCAAACTACAAGGCGAAACTGCGTGAGCCGGTGCAGGGAACCTATCGCGGTTACACGCTGATCACTTCGCCGCCGCCTTCTTCCGGTGGCTTGACTGCGGTAAACATGTTGAACATCATGGAAGGGTATGACGTGGCCAAGATGGGCCGCAGTTCTTCCGAATTCCTGCACGCTTTCATTGAAGCGCAAAAACTGGCGTTCTCCGACCGCAACAAATATATGGCCGACTCCGATTTCGTCAATGTGCCGATGTCTGGCATGGTTGACAAAAAATACGCAGCAGAGCGCCGCAAAATGATTGACCCGGACAAAGCAAACAACGCGGTGAAGTTCGGCGATCCGGCCAAGTATTCCGCCGGCAGCACCACTTCCTTCTCGGTCATCGATAAAGAAGGAAACATGATCACCGTGACCCAGACGATCAATGATTTCTTTGGCTCCGGCGTGATTGTCGACGGAACCGGGATCATCATGAACGACGAAATGGATGATTTCGTTGCCAACAACCCCGAGCACAACAATGCTCCGGCCCCCGGCAAACGCCCGCTCAGCAGCATCACCCCGATGATCGTGCTGAAGGACGGCAAGCCGTTCATGACGATGGGAACTCCGGGTGGTCCGCGCATCATCACCACCGTGGCGGGAATTATCATGAACGTGGTCGACTTCAAGATGGACCTGCAAACGGCGATTCTTGACGCGCGTTCGCACAATCCCAACGCGGCTGTGGCGCAACTGGAAAAACCGGTTGTCGAATACAAATTCGCCGACTACATGGATGTCGCGGTGCGTGAACTGGAATCGCGCGGTCACAAGCTGAATCTGCGACCGGAACGGTCCGCCTACTTCGGCGGGGCACAGGGTATCATGATTCTGCCGGATGGCAGCCTGCACGGCGCTGCTGACAACCGTCGGCTGGGCCAGGCATTCGGCTACTGATTCCGCTTCATACAACAGGGGAGCTTCGGCTCCCTTTTTGTTTTGCCTGATTTGCAGCTAAAGCAGGAAAATGCGGCAATGGCGGGGAATGAATTTGACGAGGGGGAACAGGCCATTGTTGCGCAAGGTTTTGCATAATCGTTTTATCGTCTCAGGGATTTTGCTGATTCTACTCGGTTTGCTCGCGCCGCTGCTGCTGACCGTCAAACTGTTCGGCATTTTTCCGCTCATGATAGAGAGCCTGGACTTATCTAGCAGCGGAGCGTTGATGTTGGCCTGTTTCAAACTGGTTGGGCTCAATACATTGCGGGCCTTGCCGCTATACAGCGGGACGTTGCTGCTGGCACAGGGGGTCGGGACGTTTATCCCTGGCGCCGCCAAGTCGCTGCTGATCATCCCGCTGGTTGTGATCCCGCTGGCCTATGAACTGGTCAAGTTGTTCTATGGCATTGCCTACGACCTAGGAATTCCGGCAATCAGCCTGATTCTGGCAATCCTGCTGATGACCCGGCTGGAAAACATGACCCGTAAAGTGCTGCACAAGATTTTGGTGCTTGGCCTGCTGCTGTTCGGCGTGGAATGGCTGGACATCGTTCCGATGCTCAGCACTTATGGTTTCGGTCGCGGCGAAGTTTCGACCGATTTGAAAAAAATCGCCGAATTTCTTCAATTTGAAGACCTGCTGAATATCACCGGTCTGGCGTTGTTTTTTATCTGCGCGGCCAATTCCTTCATCTTGGCCCAGCTGCTCAGTATCTATACCCGAGATTTGAGGATCGCCGAGCAGAACCGTTTGTATAGCGAACTGCGGTTGCAATCGCTGGAAAACCGATCCCTGCGCGAGATGCAGTCGCTGGTGCACGACCTGAAAACTCCGCTGACTTCGGTCCAGGGACTTGCAGGCGTGTTGGCGATTGCGGCCGGCGAGGCGCAGCATCGTCAGTATGCCTCGCGGATCGTGGATGCTTGCGAGACTATGAGTATAATGATCAGTGAGATGCTTTGCGACGACACCCGACAAGTCATCAGTAGCCGCGAACTTATCGAGTATGCGACCGCCCATGTACCGGAGCTGAGCAGTATCCATTCCTACCGCGTCGAACTGCCGGCGGAGCCGCCATGCGTGATGGTGAACCGGATCAAAATGTCGCGGGCGCTGATCAATCTGTTGGAGAACGCGATGGATGCCGTTGATCCCGTTCATGGCGAAATCACCGTGTCGGTCTTGCGTCAGGACGCCTCAGTGCTTTTAGAGGTTGCCGACAATGGCGTCGGAATATTGCCTGACCACAGTGAGCTTATATGGGAGCCGGGGTTTTCCACGAAACAATCTTCCGGCTTTGGCCTGTCCTTTGTAAAGGAAATCGTTGAGAAAAACGGAGGAACCATCCGCATGGAAAGTCTGGAACGCTGTGGCGCCCGCGTGGTCATCACCTTGCCGGAGGCGTTGGCTTGTGACTGAAAAACCGCTGTCAATCCTGGCGATCGATGATAATCAGGATATTTTGTTTACGCTGATGGCAATCGGTGAAACTTTTGGTTGGAAGATCCATGCCGAAAGCGACAGCAAGCT
>CAZYJK010000171.1:2622-3924 GCA_964647865.1 uncultured Veillonellaceae bacterium
CGAATCCGGGTTCATATCAATATCCGGCAACAGCAGGAAAGCTACACGCGGGACAAAGGGATCAACAACGGCACGCTGGATATCGTTTGCAACTGCTGCCGGCAGTTTACCCGCCCGTTCCTGACCGAGGAGGTCGTGGAAGGTTCTGGGCTGGCCTACCAAACCGTGGTGCGTTATCTGCAGTATCTTCAGGACCAGAAATGGTTGCTGTCATCCAGCCATTACGGCAAAGTCGGGCGACCCAAAAAGAAATACCAGCTGGTTGACATCGAGGCGGAATCATGTTGCAAAGATTGAGTGGATTTGCCGCCTTCAAATATGCCAGGCAATTGGCGCTTCACTACCGTGACGACGATCTGGCGGCGATGAGCGCACAGATTTCCTACTATTTGATTTTGGCATTTTTCCCATTTTTGTTTTTTCTAATTAACCTGCTCAGTTTTACGCCTCTGCCCAATCGTTTGCTGATTGCCAATTTCAATGCCATCCTGCCGCAAGAAACGGCATTGCTTGTCAAAACAATGCTCACGGAAACGGTGCAGGCTAAAAGCGGCGCGATGTTGGTCCTGTCGATGCTGGCCAGCCTTTGGGCAGCGTCGCGCGGTATGTCAGCGATTATTCACGGGCTTAATCAATCCTATGGAGTCAAGGAAAGCCGGCGCTTCGTCCGGCTTAACATGGTTGCACTGTTATCGACAGTTGGTCTGTCGGTGATGGTCTTAATTTCTTTTATCATGATCGTACTCGGCAGAATCATCGGTTCGACCATTTTCGGATACATGGGGGCTAAATCACTGTTTTACAGTATTTGGTCTTTTTTGCGTTATGGCATTACATTTGCACTTTTACTGACCACTTTTTATCTGATCTATCGGTATTTGCCGAACCGCAAACTGAACGGCAATCATGTTCTGGTCGGCACAATATTTACAACGGTAGGCTGGATTGGAGCATCTCTGCTTTTTTCGTTCTATGTGAACAATTTCGGTAGCTACGCTACCGTTTATGGCAGTTTGGGCGGCATGTTCGCCTTGATATTCTGGTTGTATCTCAGTACGTTGATTTTTTTGCTTGGCGGTGCAATCAACGCAATTTGCAGCGACAGAGACAATACATTATAGGGGGAAAACTTATCTTGGAAACCATGATCGGAATCAATCGGGCGATTTTGCACATACTGGATTTCAATTCCAATCTGACAGTTTTTTCCGAGCAGGAACTGGAACTTGGTAGCGGCAGTGCCGCAGCCTATCTGATGAAGCACCTGGAACGCTCGTTTACTGATCCGGCGCTGAAATCCGG
>CAZYJK010000172.1:0-3921 GCA_964647865.1 uncultured Veillonellaceae bacterium
CGCGGCTGAAAATCTGGAGCGCTGGCTGTTCGACCGGCGCCGAGCCGTATTCGATGTCGATCATGATGTCGGACTTGACGCCAAAAACCAAGCACCAGATTCTGGCCAGCGACTTGGACGTGAAAATGCTGGCCAAGGCCAAGGAAGGCATCTATCAGATGAATGAACTGAAAAATGTCTCGCCGGCCCGGATGGCGAAATACTTCCGCCAGGTCGATGCCGACCGCTGCGCGGTGTTGCCGGAAGTCAAGGAAGGCATCACCTTCCAGCACCACAACCTGCTGCTGGACAAGTACGACAGCGGCTTTGACCTGATCTCCTGCCGCAATGTGGTCATCTATTTCACCGAAGAAGCCAAAGACAAACTGTATCGCCGGTTCCTGGAAGCGCTGCGTCCGGGTGGCGTGCTGTTCGTCGGCGGCACTGAGGCGATCCTCAATTTCCGCGATATCGGCTTCCAACATTATCTGCCGTTCTTCTATCAAAAACCGTTCAAATAACAAGCTGAGGTTGTCGCGTCAGCCGAAACCGACGACGTCGGTTTAATCGAACTCGTCGTTTTGCGGCTATTGCTTGACAAACGATTCTTTGCCTGCTAAAATCAAAACCAGTATACGAATAATGAATATCTCCAATGTCAATGATCAGGAAGAGTACTCGTGTGAGAGAGCCTCAGCGAGCCGGTGGCAGTGGAAGACCGGCGTGACTCAATACGACGAATGGGCCTGAGAGATGCAGTCCGAGCCGTTAATAGCGGGGTAGGCGCTGCCGGCAAACTTCCTCCGTTATCAAGGGAAGCAGGTATCGGCATGAAACATGTCCCGTACCGTGACCAAGTCGGGCTCGCAAGAGCCAAGCAGGGTGGTACCGCGGGTTAACCCCTCGTCCCTACAAATAGTAGTGGCGAGGGGTTTATATATTTTTAGCCAAAGAAAAAAGGAGGAGTCAACGATGGAAAACAACAAACCGGTAGAAATGGTCCAAGTCGCGTCGCAAGGGGGCAAATATCGTTGGGTGGCCATCGCAGCACTTCTGCTTGCCATAGGTTCGATCATGCGGATCGTCAGCCCCAGCTTTGCCGGAGTTTCGCCCAACTGGGTCATCACCATGTATGTTATCACGCTGTTGATTGTGAAGCCGAACATCTCCAAAGCAGTGGCTATCGGCTTGGTGGCGGGCGCGATCAACACCTTCACCTCAAAATCGCCGCTGCCGCATATCGGCCTGTTGTCCGAACCCATCGGCGCGCTGGTCTGCGTGCTGCTGATGAGCCTGCCCTTCGCATTTAAAGTCGGTCCGGTCAGTTTCCGCCCAGCAGTAATCGCACTGCTCACCACGCTGGCCAGCGGGTTCACTTTTATCACGACTTTTAAATTGATCATGGGCGTGCCGATGCAGGTATATCTCTACGGCATGATGCCGGTAGTCCTGTTCACCGCGGCCGCCAATACAGTGCTGACCCAGATTCTCTATTATCCGGCCCGCAAGTTGCTCGGCCAGGAGGATGACCGCTAATGCAGGCAATCCAGTTTGAAGATTTTTCGTATCATTATCCTAAAACCGGCACGGGGCTGGACCGCGTTTCGCTGTTCATTCCCTACGGATCGTTCACGGTGCTGACCGGCGCCAATGGCGGCGGCAAAACTACCCTCTGCCTGGCGATGACCGGCCTGGTGCCGCATTTCTTCGGCGGTAGCCTGTCAGGCCAGGTTCTGGTCGAAGGGCAGTCGACCGCTGGTCGTAGTGTGGCAGAAACAGCCGGTGGCGTAGGTATCGTGATGGAAGACTATGAAAGCCAGCTGGTATCGCTGACTGTGTTTGAAGAGATCGCCTTTGCCCTGGAAAACCAGGGGTTGCCGGCGGCGCTGATCAAAGAGCGAGTGTCTGAAGCGCTGGCTGCCGTGGGACTCGACGGGCTGGAACAACGTGAACTGTCAGCCTTGTCCGGCGGGCAGAAACAACGCCTTGCTGTGGCTTCGGTGATTGCCTCCCAGCCGAAAATCCTGGTTCTCGATGAACCGGCCTCGGCTCTCGACCCGGAAGGAGCCGAAGAATTATATGCGCTGCTGGCGAAACTCAACCGCGAGCAGGGAATCACCGTGATTGTGGCCGACCATGATCTGGCTCGCGCCATGCCCTATGCCGATACGGTGGTTGTGATGGAACAGGGCCGGGTCGCCTTGCAGGGAACACCGACCGAAGTTTTTGCAAAAATGCTATCCGGTCAGATTTATGCCGCTGCCGTACCGGCGCTGCGCCGACTCAAGGGCCGGCTGGAGCGCGAACACCAGGCGCTGTCGGACTGGCTGACCGCCGATGCCGCGGCTAGCGAGATCAATGCGTTGCTGTCACCTAAGAGGAGGCTATCACTGAGTGCTTGATATTCAACAGGTTTCATTCGCTTATCCGGGCCATGCGCCCGCGTTGAAAGACGTATCGCTGACCGTTGCCGCCGGCGATTTTATCGGCCTGGCTGGTCGCAATGGCAGCGGCAAGACCACCTTGACGCGGATCATGGTCGGCTTGGCGAAACCGGTGTCCGGACAGGTTTTACTGGATGGGAAAAATACGATACAATGCGGGCCGGCAGTCATGGCCCGGGCGATCGGCTATGTGTTTCAAAACCCGGACCGGCAGATTTTTCGCGACACCGTCGCCCAGGAAGTGGCGTTTGGCCCCGAACAAATGGACTGGAGCGACAATGAACGGATGCAGGCCGTCGCAGATGCGCTGCGAATGACCGGCCTGGAATCGGTCGCCGCCGCCTACCCGCGAGGACTGACCCGCAGCTTTCGCCAACGGATCGCCATCGCTTCGGCCCTGGCGCTGAAACCGCGACTGCTGATTCTGGATGAACCGACCAGCGGCCAGGATGCAGAGGAAAAAGCCCAGCTGATGAGTTTGCTTGACGAGCTGAATCAGCAGGGAATCGGCATCATTCTGGTCACCCATGATATGGAACTGCTGCTGGCGCATACCCGCCGCGCGGTGGTGCTGCATCAGGGAGAAAAAGTGTTTGACGGCCAGACCGAAGAGCTGTTTGCCGATGATGCCGCTGCAAAAGTGGCCGAATGGGGACTGCGGGTTCCCGATGCCGCCGCGGTGGCCGGTAAACTGGAGAAACCGCTTGGCGCGGTGCGCACGGTGGAAGAGCTGGCCGACCGGATTGAAGGACGATTGCGAGGTGACGAACGTGAAAAACCTGGCGCCCCTGTGTAATTTACTGCTTACCATTATGCTTTCCATCTGGACGGTGCTGCTGTGGGACCCGATGCCGCTGGCGGCACTACTGGCAGTAGAACTGATTTTGATCGGTTATGCCGGACAGGCAGGCAAACTTGCCAGACCCATCCTGGGCCTGAGTCTGGTCGCCGGATTTTTTGCGGTCATTCAGTTGCCGTTTGATGTCGCCATACCGACGGCGATCGCCAGCGGCCTGAAAATGATGGTCATGACTGTCGCTTTCCTGCTGTTGTTTGCGACGACGAAACTGCCGGGACTGACCGCGGCGTTGGTCAAACAGGCGCGGATTCCTTATGAATACGCATTTCTGTTCACTTCGGCCCTGCGGTTTGTGCCGGATTTTCTGGCTGAAAGCCAGGCAGTGCGCGAGGCGCAGACCTGCCGCGGTTATGTGCCGAGCCGTAACCCGTTCAAACGGTTGGTTTCTTATGCGGCTTTGGTGGAACCGATGGTGTTGCGGGCGATCAGCCGCTCGGAAACGATGGCGATGAGTCTGGAACTGCGCGGCTTTGGCAGTGCCAAGCGCACCTTTTCCCAGCAGATCGAGTTTCATGGCCGCGACTATCTAGTGCTGACATTGTTGGCAGCGATGACGATAGTTGTAGTAATTTACCGATAAACGAAAAAATTTGAGGAGGACGACGGGATGCAAAAAGAACGCAAAATTTTTCTGAGCGA
>CAZYJK010000173.1:0-3847 GCA_964647865.1 uncultured Veillonellaceae bacterium
TCGCGGCAGGCATTGCCCAATACATCGAAGCGAAAAAATTGTTGGAGAGTTGTTGAGCTAAAGCAAAGAGGCTTGCGTAACGGAGTGCGTTACGCAAGCCTCTTTGCTTTAGCAGTATGAATAGCAAACCAATTCTAGGCGACTTCAACTCTGTCGCGGCCATTGTTTTTTGCCCGGTACAGCGTTGCATCGACCCGCGACAACACATCGTCCAAACTTGTGTCTTCGCTGCGCACCTGGGTAACGCCGATGCTTACCGTGACCCGGATTGCCAAATGACCAGGCACTGCCAGGGTGTGACAACTGCGCCGCAATCGAACGGCGATTTCGGTGGCGCCGGCCAGGTTGGTTTCCGGCAGCAGCAGGGCGAATTCCTCGCCACCCAAGCGACCGAACAGGTCGGAGTCCCGTTTGTGCAGCAAGATGCTTCGGGCAAGTTCCTTCAACACTTTGTCGCCAACCGGATGGCCGAATTGGTCATTCACTTCCTTGAAATGATCCAAGTCCAGCATCAGCAACGAAAACGTCCGATTGTAACGTGAAAACCGGCTAAATTCTTCTTCGGCGGCCTGAAAGAAATGTCGCCGGTTTGCCACGCCTGTGAGTTGGTCGACTAATGCGTTGTGGATCAAGTCTTTGCGCAATTCCATCGCGCGGCTCTGCGCCTCATATTGCTGCCGCCGGTGTGAATAAAACCGGAACGAAGCCCAGATGCCGAGCGCGTTTGATAATATCAATGAAACGATAATGATCGTAAGGATGGGACCTGACAAGGCGGCAACCTGCGAATAATGGGCGAAAATGTTGGCGACGCTAAAAGCGACACAGGGTAAAACACGAAAACAAAAACGATTGGGAATCAGCAAATATATGCTGAATAGCAAAAGATAGTCGATGCCTGCGGTATGGGCGTGAATCTGCGGGTGTAGCTGATTTGTTTGAAATACACCGGCGAGCATGATGAAGCAGCCCAGAAGCACCCAATAATCATAAAGCCGAGGGCTCGTGATCCGTCGCAATATAAACAGGGCAAGTGCGAGTGAAATCAGCAGGAGCAGGCGTGTGGCAAGTAAATCCTGAAACAGTGGTTGTTCGCCGACAGACAGATAATCGGTGATGATGAACAGAAAATTCGGCAGTAACCAAATACTGCCGACCGTGATTGTCTGGATAATGTCTTGGCGGAGGTAGTGCCGGCGATAGCCGTTTTCCAGCTCACCGAGCGGGTACTCTGTAATCGGGAGAGTGAACGGGAGTTTGAACCGCAGAACAATCGCCTCCGATGAAGCTCGATCAAATCTATGAAAATATTTTGAAAACATTATAGCATAAATCGCACATCAAAATGTAATAATGTTTATTTCCATAGTTCTATTCCTGCGTTTGATTGAACAGCAACTCCTGTTACAGGCTGCGGCTATGTTATAATCAATGGTAAAGTCGGTACTGCGTAACGGTGCCGCAGCGACAGATTAATGAAAGGCAGGTTTTGACTGATGCGTTATCAACAACTGGGAAAGACGGGACTTGAAGTATCCGAACTCGGTTTTGGCGGGATTCCGATCCTGCGTCTGGAGTCCGGCGAAGCAGAGAAAATTCTTCGGCATGCCTTTGACCGGGGGATCACTTTTTATGACACGGCCAACGCCTATCGTGACAGTGAAGCAAAAATGGGTCGCGCTTTTGCCGGAATTCGCGATAAGGTGATTTTCGCCACCAAGACGATGAAGCGGGATGGCGCAGGCGCGCTGCAACAACTGGAACAAAGTTTGCAACGGCTGCAAACCGACTATATTGATTTGTACCAACTGCATCAGGTGGCCCAGGAAAGCGTCTGGCAGACGATCAGCGCTCCCGGGGGCGCATTGGAAGCGCTGCAGAAGGCAAAAGAGGCTGGCAAGATTCGTTTTCTCGGCGTGACCTCCCACAGTCGGCCAATGGCAATCAAATTGATTCAAACCGGCTTGTTCAGCACGGTCCAATTTCCGTTCAATTTCATTGAAGTGGACGCCGCTGGCGATCTGCACCCGGAAGCGCGGCGACTGGGTCTGGGGATTTTGGTGATGAAGCCGTTTGCCGGCGGCGTGATTGACAACGCCAATGTGGCGTTCAAATATCTGCGCCAGTTTCCTGATGCGATTCCGCTGCCTGGCTTTGATTCGGTTGCAGCCGTGGATGAAGTGGTATCTTTCTATGAATCTCCAAACCGGGTTGTGGCCGAAGATGAAGCGATGATGGATACCTATCGGCGAGAACTGGGACAACAGTTCTGTCGGCGCTGTGAATATTGTCAGCCTTGCCCGCAGGGTGTGATGATCACCCCGGCGATGGGCTATCAGGTGGTTGCCCGCCGCATGTCGCCGCAGGTCTCGGTTGAGTTTTCCCGCGCGGCAATGGAGACGGTTCCCAAATGTGTCGATTGCGGCGTCTGCATCACGCGCTGCCCCTACAATCTGCCGATACCGACGATGCTGAAGAAGCATTTTTCCATGTGGGAAGAGCATTGCCGGGAAGTAAAATGACGACAGAAAGGGCGGAGAAAGAATTTTGATTCTTTCTCCGCCCTTTTGTGTTGGTTCAGTTGGCCTGCGCGCTCTCAAGGCCGAGATTCAGCTGAATCAGGTTGCCGTCGGCCAACATTTCGATGACCAGAAATTTCTCTTGCAACAGTCGGGCCCGAAAATCGCTGCCGACCACCAGGGAAGGCGGCGAAATGTCGACCTGCATGCCAAGCTGCTCAAACCGGATGGCTGAATTGGCGGTGACCATGTTGACCAGCTCGGAGATGGCGCTTTGTGGCAATTCATCAAACTGAGCGACTGGCATGCCGCCCATCATGGTGCTGGCGATGGTCATGGCCGTTGCTTCGCTCATGTTATAAGCAACACTGCCGCGCAAATCCTTCGTCATACCGATAATCACGGTTACGCCGAGACTTTCGACCGAGTTGCTGCCCATGCTGAGTTTGCCCCGCTGGATGTCGGCAAAACCCAGCTGCGGTAATATTTCGCGGAATGCATCAATTACAGGATTGATAAACCTGGCGTCCATGCGCTATTCCTCCAGCATTTCCATGCTTAGCAGAAAACTACCGATTGGAGTGTCGGCGGTTACTGAAAGTACATGATGATTGGGTAAATTGGAAATCGCCAACTTCTTGCCTTCCAGCAAACTGGCCGGTGTGATGCGCAGGTCCATGCCCTTGGCAATCCGATTGGCGCGGGAGATTCCACGACCGCAAACCACGTTGGCAATTTCCGCCATGCCGGCCAGCGAGTCATCCGGTGAGGCGGCGCGGTCAAGCAGTGTTTCGGCAAATTTTGCAGCGGTCTGGTGTGAAGCATCCAGGATGACCCGACCGGAGTGTGACCCGGTGATGCCGATAATCGCGCAGATTCCCTGCGATTCCAATGGATCGGGAGGTTCCGTGGATGTGGAAAACGTACAGGCCTCGGTTGCCAGTGAAGTCTTGATGTATTCTTCAAACGACAGTTGAAGCTGTTCCTGATAGGCGGACCACCATTCCAGGGCGATCCGGCTGACTGCCATTTTGATCGTGCGAACAAGTTCCTCGCGGGTCGCCGGTTTTTGCAGGAACCAGCGGATGCCGAGCAAGCGGGCGCGGGTAGTCAGGGTATCGTCTTTCATCGAACTGAGGATGACGATACGGGCGCTGCAATCAAGCAGCAAAAACTGGCGGCTGCATACCAGTCCATCCATATCCGGCATCGAGATGTCCATGATAACAACATCCGGTTTCAAAACAAAATACTTCTTGATCCCTTCCATGCCGCTGGCGGCAAGTCCGCAAATCTCGAAGGCGTTGTCCGGCAGGGTCTTTTGTAGC
>CAZYJK010000174.1:0-3784 GCA_964647865.1 uncultured Veillonellaceae bacterium
CAGGCGGAGGTTGAGGAACGGAATCGGGCAGTCGGCAAATTGCTGGATAGCGAAGAACGTTACCGGGCGATGATGCAACAATCTTCCGATGCGATTTCCCTGGTGGATGTCGAAACAAAACGGTTCATCGAAGTCAATAACCGTTGGCTGGAATTGTTCGGCTACGCCCCTGATGAGGTGGCTTCGCTTTCAGTCTATGACCTTATTGCAGACCAGCCGGAAAACATCGATCGCGGCTATGCGGAAATTGTTCGGACGGGTCAAGGCATTAGCGTGCTTCGGCGGTTTCGGCGAAAGGATGGACGCGTGTTCGAAGCGGAACGAGTCGGTTCCGTCATCAAATACGGCGGTAAGACGGTTCTGATGTTTGCCAACCGTGACCTGTCGGCTGAAAGAAAGTTGCAGGAACAGATTCTTGGCGATGTTCGTCTGGCGGCGGCAGTTCAGCAAGCCCTATTGCCGGATCGGTTTGATGACATATACTTGTCGCTGCGGGTGGTCTTTAAGCCGTATCAGATGGTCAGCGGCGATTTTTACGATTTTACCTGGAGTCATGACCACCAGCGCTTTTCCGGTTTCGTGCTTGATGTATCCGGCCATGGAGTGTCGAGTTCGTTGCAGGGGATTGCAGTCAGCACCTATTTCAAGGAAATCCTCGATTCGCCGATGGGACTGGAAGAAAAACTGAGCTGGATCAATCAACGGGTGTTACGCTATTTTACCGATGACACCTATGCGGCGGCGTTGTATTTTGAATTCGATTTTACGCGTCAAGTATTGAACTTTGCCACTGCCGGCGTCTATGGGTTTTTGGCCGCATCGGCTGTTTTGCCGAAAGTGGTAAGAGAGGGAGGTTCGTTGATCGGCATCACTACCATGCCGGAGTATACAGCGCATAGCGTGCCGTTTCAGCCAGGAGAAACTTTTTATTTCATGACGGATGGATTGTTTGAGCAGATTCAGGAACGTAGCGATTTGCCATTAGAGGATTTGGAGCGCAGTGCGAGATTCTTTGCGGCACAGGCGGAAAGCCCCGAAGTATGGGATGACTGCTGTGCCATCTGCATCCGGATCAACGGCGAAGTCTCTTACCCGCTGCGACTGGAATTCAACAAATTCAGCGAATACAGCCGGGTCAGGCGGCGATTGCATGATTTGATAAAAAAAGTTGGCGGCGAGCAATCCGGCCGAATATGCATCGCAATAGGGGAAGCGCTTAACAACGCGACCAGAGAATCAATGCACGTCAACGTCAAAATGAGTCTGCTGGGCCGCCGACTGGTGATCCGGATTGCTGACGGCGGCAAAGGCTTCGATGGCAATGCACGGATAAAGCATCTACTGGAAGTGGGCCGGGAAGATTCCTTTGAAGAGCGGCTGTATGCGGAAAATGGCCGCGGAATCATGATCATGGCTGCCTGGATGGACCGGGTCCTTTATAACCGCGCCGGAAACGAGGTGTTGTTGGTAAAACGGTTGTAGGAATTTTGACGTAGCCCCTTTCTCTGCGATAAAATAAGCAAGATTGAGTTTCAAGCTTGCTTATTTTTTATAACCGGGGAGAGAGTTAACAAGACATGAGTGTATTAAATGTAGAAAACGTCACGCACGGGTTTGGCGCTCGCAGGATTCTGGAAGACGCCTCCTTTCGCCTGCTCAAGGGTGAACACGTAGGTCTGATCGGTGCGAACGGCGAGGGGAAATCCACCTTTCTCAGCATCATCACCGGCCAACTGCAGCCGGACGCCGGAAAAGTGGAATGGTCCAACCGCGTGACCGTTGGTTATCTGGATCAGCATGCTGTGCTGTCCAAAGGGAAAAGCATCCGCGACATCCTGCGGACCGCATTTCAGCAGATGTTCGACTGGGAAGCCGAGATGCTGGCGATTTACGACAAGATGGCGGAAGCAGCGCCGGACGAGCTGGACAAAATGATGGAAGACGTCGGGGAACTGCAGGATCTGCTGGAACACGGCGGATTTTACATGCTGGATGCCAAGATTGAGGAAGTGGCAAACGGGCTGGGGCTTGGCGATGTCGGCCTGGATCGGGACGTCAGCGACCTCAGCGGCGGTCAGCGGACCAAAGTGCTGCTTACCAAACTGCTGTTGCAAAACCCATCGATTCTGATTCTGGACGAGCCGACCAATTTTCTCGATGTGGAGCACATCGAATGGCTGAAGCGCTATTTGATCAACTATGAAAACAGTTTTATCCTGGTGTCGCACGACATCCCCTTTATCAATGAAGTGGTGAATGTAATCTATCATGTGGAAAATACCGTATTGACCCGCTACACTGGCAACTACGAGCAATTTCAGGCATTGTACACAATAAAGAAAAGCCAGGAATCTCGCGCTTTTGAACGGCAACAGCAGGAAGTCGAGCGACTGGAAGACTTTATCGCCCGCAATAAGGCGCGGGTGGCGACGCGCGGCATGGCCAACAGCCGGCAGAAATGGCTGGACAAAATGGAAGTGCTGGAAAAACCGCGTGAGAAACCGAAGCCGACCTTCCAGTTCCGCGAGGCGCGCACGCCGGCCAGAGTGATTGTGGAGGCGGAAAATCTGGTGCTCGGTTATGACGAGGCGCTGACCCGTCCGGTTAAACTCCAGCTGGAGCGGGGCAAGAAAGTCGCGATTCGCGGCGTCAACGGCTTGGGGAAAACCACGCTGCTCAAAACGCTACTGGGTCAATTGCCGGCGTTTGCCGGCAAGGTCGAACTGGGCGATTATCTGTTTCCCGGTTATTTTGAGCAGGAATCCGGTCGCGACAACACGAATACCGCAATGGAAGAAATCTGGCAGGAATACCCCGGCATGGGCAACGGTGAAGTGCGGGCGGCATTGGCCCGTTGCGGCCTGACCAACGAACATATCACCAGTCAGATGCAAGTGCTCAGTGGCGGCGAAAATGCGAAGGTCCGGCTCTGCAAGCTGATGCTGAAGGAAGTCAACTGGCTGGTGCTCGACGAACCGACCAACCATCTCGACATTGACGCCAAGGCGGAACTGAAACGTGCACTGATCGAATTCAAAGGAACCATTCTGCTGGTGTCGCACGAACCAGATTTTTATGAAGACTGGGTCAGCGACATCTGGAATGTGGAAGACTGGACGACCAAAGTAATCTAATCAATAATGGAAGAAAAGGAGCGATGAAACATGCCAAGAACAGCGTTTACCGCAGCCGGCGCCGTGGCGGTCGGACCTTACTCCCACGCGGTGCAGGCCGGAGAGTTCTACTATTTGTCCGGGCAGACACCGCTGGACTCTGCCACCGGCAAACTGGTCGAAGGCGATATTGCCGCCCAGACGGAAAAGTGCTTTGAAAACCTGTTCAAGGTGCTGGCAGCAGCCGGTTTGACGGAGGCTGATGTCGTCAAAGCCAATGTGTTTCTGACCGACATGGCCAACTTTGCGGCGATGAACGCCGTGTACGCGACGAAGTTTTCGGCGCCGCATCCGGCCCGATCGACGATCGCGGTGGCGGGGCTGCCGCTCGGCGCGCAGGTGGAGATTGAGCTGATCGCCCGCAAGGGATAAGGAGTAAAGAGAAGAGGCGCCTCTATGTTTTCATTGGAAAAAGCAATGCAGGAGATGCAGGCGGTTGCCCGCAAGGTCGGTGCGATGCAGCGGGAAAACCTTGGTCGGTTGGACCTTGAAATGGACCGCAAAACGACCAGCATCGACCTGGTGACGGAGATTGACCGACGTTCGGACGATATGATCGTCGGTTATTTGCGGCAACAATATCCGGGCCATGCGATTTTGGCTGAAGAATC
>CAZYJK010000175.1:0-3766 GCA_964647865.1 uncultured Veillonellaceae bacterium
TGTTGATTTCCGGCGCTTTGGCCGGGTCTTCGATCACGATGCCGATGAAACCGAGACGTTGGTTCATGAGCGACCTCCGTTATATATATATTGCTCAGGACAAAAATAAAACTCTGTGCCAGACGCACAGAGCGGATGAGCCAAACGACACGCCACAGGGCGTCGTGCTGGTCATCCCTTGACGTCAGGTTTGCACCCTGTTCCGCAGGAGTTCTATCGGTTCATTATTTGTCTATATCGTCATTATACTGCGGTGGAGAAAAGGTATCAATGAGTTGCGTCGATTTATCGGCATTTTTGGTTTGTGCTGGACGGCTGTGTTATAATTGAAAAGGAATTTTTGAAGTAGTGCAAGGCAGGGTATTTTTGGGTGAAGCGGTTTATCAAGTTTTCAGTTGTCGGATTGTCGGGAACGCTGGTTAATATGGCGGTTTACGCGCTCGCTGTGAACAGCGGTCTCTACTATCTGATTGCGGCTATTATATCTTTTTTGTTTGCGGTGACCAATAATTTTTACTGGAATTTCCGCTGGACCTTCAAGGGGCAGGCGGCTTTTCGCAGTCGGCGCAACAAATATTTTCGCTTTTTGGCCGTCAGCGTGCTCAACCTGGGGATAAATCTGTTATTACTGCGGCTGTTTGTCGAAACGCTGGCTATGGATAAGACACTGGCGCAATTGGTGTCGATCGGACTCGTCAGCATCCTGAATTTCCTGATGAACTCGCGGTTCACTTTTGGCGAAAAAGCCGCCGACCCGGATGAAACGAATGGAAGGGAAGCGTGACTGTGGCAGGACACCTGATCATCATCCCCACATATAATGAAAGCGACAACATTGAAAAACTACTGGACTTGATCAGCCGGACCGACCCGGCGGCGCATGTCCTGATTGTCGACGATAACTCGCCGGACCGGACTTATGAAATCGTAGAACGGTTGATGCAGACCAGTTACCCGGGCCGCCTGTTTCTGCTGAAGCGCGCCGGCAAGCTGGGTCTCGGCACGGCCTATATCGCCGGTTTCAAATGGGCGCTGGCCCGCGATTACGATTATATTTTTGAAATGGACGCCGACTTTTCGCACGATCCGAAATATCTGCCGGCTTTTCTGACTGCGATCGAGAAGCACGACCTGGTGCTTGGCAGTCGTTATGTGCCGGGCGGCGGTGTGAAGAACTGGGGCTTGTTGCGCAAGATCATCAGTCGCGGCGGTAGTCTTTATGCCCGGACGATCCTGGGCCTCTCCCTGCGCGATCTGACCGGCGGTTTCAAGTGTTTCCGGCGGCAGGTGCTGGAATCGATCGACCTCGACGCAGTCAAATCCAACGGCTATTCGTTTCAGATTGAAATGACCTACCGCGCCAGGTGCAAAGGCTTCCGCATCTGCGAAACGCCGATCGTTTTTGAAGACCGCACCGCAGGCAAATCCAAGATGTCGCGCAAAATATTTCTGGAAGCGGTGCTGATGGTATGGAAGCTGCGAATGGATTCCAGCATTTCGGCATGAGGCGGTCGGTTGCCGCCTGCTTTGCATTGTTCATCCTATTCAACCTGTTTTACAACATGACGCTGCCGCTGCATTTTGACGAAGCCTATTACTGGGTTTGGTCCAAACAGCCGCAGCTTTCTTATTTTGACCACCCGCCGATGATTGCCTGGCTGATTGGTGTGACTACGCTGCTAGGCGATGCAGAATGGCTGATCCGGCTGGTTCCTCTAGGTTGCGCCACGTTGACCGGCCTGACGATCTGGCGATTGGCTGCATTGATGTATACTCCGGCCATTGCCGACAAAGCGCTGTTGATTTTTTTGCTGTCGCCGTTGGCGCAGATGGGATTTACCTTGGCGACGCCTGATGCACCAATGATTCTCGGCTGGTCGCTGACGCTGTTCTGTGCATATCGGGCTTTTTTTGAACAACGCTGTCGCTGGTATTACCTGGCCGGTCTGGCCGCCGGGTTCGCTCTGTTGTCAAAATACACCGCCGTTCTGCTGTTTCCCGCGTTGTTCGGTTTGGCTCTTTGCTCATCGCTGCGACGGAAGCTAATGTGGCGGGAATTTGCTATGGCGGTGGGGTTGGCGCTATTGGTCTTCCTGCCGGTGATTATCTGGAATGCCGGCCAGGATTGGGTATCGTTCCGGTTTCAGCTGAACCACGGATTTGCCGGTCCGCAATCGCCCCAGGCGGCAACATTCTTCGAGTATCTCGGCGTTCAGGCGGTTGCAGTCGGTCCGCTGTTTTTTCTGTTTCTGCTGTACTTGATCGGGCGATATTTGCCGGCGATGATGCGTGATGAAAAGCAGGCTTTTTTGCTATGGCCCTGCCTGACCGTGCTCGGTTTCTTCGCCTACGCAGCTTTGTTCAAACGGGCCGAAGGAAACTGGGCCGCACCGGCCCATGTGTCCGGTATCATACTGTTGGCCCGCTGGTTGGATCAGCGGAGGTACCAGCAGCTATACCGTGCCGGCGTGGCCCTTGGCATCATATTGGTGTTGTTGCTCAAATTGCCGGAGGCGTTTGATTTTTTGCCGACGAAATTGGTGATGAAGCGGCAATTGCTTGGTTATGATGCGATGTTCCAAACAGCCGGTCCGTATCTTGTCGCCGGCGAGAAAGTGATTGCCGCAGATTACAAGCTGGCCTCGCTGGCGGCCTATTATATGCCGGGACAACCTGCCGTTACGGTGCTGACGCCATCGCGGGTCTCCCAGTATGATTACTGGCGGCGCGAGCTGCCGGTCAAGCCCGGCGATGCCGCGCTGTTTTTCGGTTATGCAGAACAAAAAGCGGCGCTGGAACAACTCTTTGTCGAAGTCATTCCATTGCCGCCATTAACGTATTCGGGTCGCTATATCGAACGAAGTTTGCAGGTTTACCGTTGCCGCGATTACCTGCCTAACCCTGGTCTTTGGTCAGGTCTTCCGCCATCTGGTTTAGGTTCCGCGCCATCTCGTTGACATCCTGCACCGTGCCGGCAACCTGGGTAATCGCCTGGGCGATCTGCGGCATGACTTCGTCAATCCGGCAGGCCTGTTCATAGTTTTTGCCGCTATCCTCGCGAATCGCCCGCAGTGTCGCTTCGATCTGCTTGATCGATTCGCCGGTCGAGGCGGCCAGTTTGCGGATTTCTTCGGCGACAACGCCAAAGCCGCGGCCCTGTTCGCCGACGCGGGCCGCTTCGATCGCGGCATTCAGTCCGAGCATATTGGTCTGACCGGCAATCGCCTTGATCAGTCCGACGACCTGGTCGGTTTCCTTCAACCGGTTTTGCGACTGGCTGGCTGCCAGCGACATGGCCCGGCTAACCGCGCTGATTTCCTCGGTCTGGGCCGAGATTTCCTGCGAAGTGCTGGCCAGCGTGCTGGTGCTGTCGGCCAATTTCTCCGCCATTTCTTTCAGCCGGTCCTGTTGGTCGACCGACTCGATGATGACGGCGCCGCCGACGACTGCGCCATTTTCGTCATGAATCGGCATCGCTGTGGCGATGTAGGGTAGGCCGAAGGTGGCTTTGTCACCGCGCACCGATACCCGGCGATTTTCATTCATCGCCCGTACGATGGCCGTGCCTTGTTTGAGCGGCGTGCCGGCGGTGATGCGCAGGTCGAGTTGCCGGCCTGGTTTATACAGCAGATATTTTTCCCGGTCGGTCACGGCGACGCCGATATCAGCTGAGAACATGGCGCCTAGCAGTGGCATCACATGCAGAAATTTTTCCAGAACCAGATTGACCTCGGACATGAATCGTTCTCCTCCCTAATTGTAAATT
>CAZYJK010000176.1:0-3682 GCA_964647865.1 uncultured Veillonellaceae bacterium
TTCCCCTGCACAATCGCATTGGTCACCAACGTGGTCGATAACGCTACCCGCTCGATGCGCTGCGTCTCGACTCCCTGCAGAATTTCATCCAGCGCGGTCAAGATGCTGGCCAGCACCTGACCGTGCTCGGATGCAACCTTGATCTGCCGAATCACTTTGCCGGCATCCAGCAGTACCGCATCGGTATACGTGCCGCCGACATCAATTCCGACTAACATATTGGCCGTTTCCTTTCATCGCCTGAATCGCGCAACCGATCGCGCCATTAATTTGCGGCTGCGGCGGAACTACGACCTCGCTGCCGGTTTCCTCGCGCACCCAGTGGGCCACGGCCGGTCCCAGCGCCACCCCGCCGGTAAATACAACTGTCTTGCTCGCCAGTGCCAATAGCATCGGTTTGATGCGGCGGAAAATTGAATAGTTGACCCCGGCAGCCAGTTCCGCCACCGGTACCCCTTCCACAATCCGGCCGATCAGTTCCGACTCGCCGAAAATCGCGCAGGTTGCCGATAATTCAATCGGATTCAGATAGTGCCGACTCATTTCATCGAGCGAAATCCCCAGTACCGTCGCCATGTTTTCCAGATAACGCCCGGTGCTGGCCGCGCATTTGTCATTGAGCTGAAAATCATCCATCCGGCCGCCGCGCACCCGGATCACCTTGCTATCCTGCCCGCCCAGGTCGAGCAGTGTAAAATCGGTCAGCCCGGTCTGCCAAAGCGCGCCAATCGTATGCGCCTTCAATTCGGAAATAATCTCCGCGCCGACAATGTTCAGCGAGTTACGCCCATAGCCGGTCACTGTCAGTACCGACGGCGGCCCAGAAATCAGCGCGTCAAAATTGACGGCAAACCCATCGGCGGTATGCACGCCGCACTGTTTATAAAAATGAGCGGTTTCCACCACTTTTTGCTCTGTAATCGCAGCCCCGTCAAATACGACGATCTTGACGGCCCGACTGCCGAGGTCCATCCCGCAATACAACCGGCATCCCTCACTTCAACATTTCGATGAATCCGTCGACCCGCAGACGAGTCCGGGCGTCCAGACAACCTGGCTTATCGCCTTCAATCGTCAGGATCGGCAGATTCAGTTTTTTGCGCACGATCATATCTTCGATCTGCCGGTAGCAGAAGCTCTGCACATAATGAATCACCCCATCCAGCTGGCGGCGTCCTATTTCCGCCTGGATATCCTCGATCCGGTAGAAAATGCCGTGCGGGTAGGTGTAACGCCGGTACTGTTCGATAATATCCGCTTCGTCATACGGCATCGCAAACTGGCGCTGCACTTCATTAAATACGACCCGGGCCCCCATCGACTCCACGTGATCGTACAGGTCTGGGAAAATCGGCGGCACGCCGATATAGCCCAGGCGCAGTTTCTGTTTGCGCGGCGGCGCCGCTATCGCAGTCGCCAGAAATTCATCCAATTCCCGTTCAAACTTCGCCACATCACTGTTGAAATCGCTGCAGCAGATTTGCCACAGATGGTTGTCTGCGCCACCGACCCGGTTCTCGGCCCAGGTCAGCCGGTCCACTTCGGCGACTTTGCGCCGGATCCGGTCCAGCTCCGCCTTGACTTCCAGCACCCGGTCCCAGCTGGCCCCCAGCGCGCTTGCCATCTTCTGCATCTGCAACCGCAGCATGTCTACATCGCGGTCAAACGGATAGGCAAAGGGAATGATCTGTACACCGGCCAACTGCCAGGTTTCCATCAACGCATGCGTATTGCTGCAATCGCCCTGGGTCACCGCCACCACCGCATCGACGCAGTCTGTGTCGACCACCGTCGAGTACAGACCTTTGATCCAGCCGCAGATATTGCGGGGATAACCGGCGTCTTCGGCTGCTTCCACCCGTCGCACCGGGTCCGCGCCGGTAATAAATATGTTATTCAGATCCACCGGCACATGGCCGCCAGCCAAAACGATCTCGACCGGCACCGTGGTCGTCATGCCAATCCGCGCCAAAGGTTTCACTCCTCACTGAAATTCTGTTTCCATCATACTATGGAGCAGGGCGAAAAAAAAGAGGGGCTAGCCCCTCTTGGCGGCAGCAGCCGCATAGTTCTTGATAATAACGATCGGCGTCTGTTGGTTGGCGTTGCCGAATGGATTGTCAATCAGGATCCGCGACAGTTCCGCCGGTTGCAGTCCCTCGGTCACGCCGAGCACCGCCGCCCGCTTCAGGTCGTTGACGTCGGCCACCGCCGCGCCGTAACAACCGAGCCGCGCTTTGATCGCTTCCGCCACTTTCACCGGATCTTTCGGGCCAAACACCAGCATCTTGTCAAACGGCGGCATCGTCCCGGTCACATCGTCAATCAATGCAGCCTGTTCACCGGCCATTTTGTAGAACACACCCGATTTGCCGAACACCTTGGCTATTCCGCCGACGACGAACGCAATCAGCACACGCATTGCGCCGCCTTCATCAATCGTTGCCTGCATGCCGCAGGCGCTGGAGCAGCTAGAATCGCGATGGACAAAACGGGCCAACACATGCGCCAGAATACTGGGGTTCATTTCTTCCGGTCGCCGGTAACGGCCCTGGGTGATCGCCACCACGCTTTCCGCCACCGAAACCACATCATCCGGGCCCATATCCGGGCCGGCATATTTTTCAATCACATCGACAATATTATCCCGTTTGGTGACAATATGGGTCTTTACCGGAACCAGTTCAACTCTTGCCTCTTCCACTGCCATGCCTCCTACTCCTGCCCTCTGCTTTTTTGCATTGCGGTGTGAAACTCTTCCATCGGCAGTTCCAGCATCGTTTTGGACAAATACCATTCGGCGCGGGCCACCACTTGATAAATAATATTCAAGGGCAGGTCCACGATCTGGTCCATCGCCTGGCGAATATCGCCGCCATTCGTGCGGAACTTGAGTTGGATCACAGCAACATCATTTTCCAGCTTTTCGTTGGGGAACAATGTCGCCTCCCAATAACCATCGTTACGAGGGGTAGAAGCCACCGTAACCTGCGTCGTCAGTTCTGCGGCCGAAAACTGTTCCCGCGGCATCCAGGGCCGGACAAAGACGTCCATCAGCGTCCCCTGCTGGGAACCGCGATTGCGGAACGGCACAGAGAACGAAAACACCATTTCATCTGCGGTTTCTTTTTCCAGCAGCAATTGGGTGCGACTGCCGGTATCAAAGACAAATTCCGCATCCCCCTGTCGCCAGATGTACAAAGCCAGCGCCAAAAACACCAGTCCCAGAAACGCCAAAAAATAGCCAACATAAACCAACACTATGCCACTCCCCCATCTTTCGCCTGCCGCAAGGCTTGAATCCTGTCATGGTAGAGTTGCGGCAACCGGGCAATCCGCCCGTTATTTCCGGTAAACACATTTTGGGTTGAACCTTCCGCCAACAGGAGATCATCCTCATCCCGCAACACGCGGTAGGCAAAACACAGTTTGGCCCGCGAAAATTCGACTAGTTCTGCTTCCACGCGGATGACTTCATCAAAATGGGCCGACTGGATATATTTGCACTGGACATCCGTAATCGGAAACAAGATGCCGGCGGCGATCAGCTCCGGCAACAAGACATTGGCGCGGCGCAGATACTCCACCCGCGCCATCTCAAACCAGCGCAGATAATTGGAATGATGGACGACACCCATTAGGTCGGTTTCAACAAACCGAACCCTGTCTTTGATTGCAATCA
>CAZYJK010000177.1:0-2095 GCA_964647865.1 uncultured Veillonellaceae bacterium
TACGCCGCCAGCCGTATGCAGCGCTTCGAACAGCGTAATCTGGTACCCCATGCGGGCCAAATCGCCGGCCACCGTCAAACTGGCCGGACCACCGCCAATGACAGCCACTTTGCCGATTTTTACTTCTGGCGGCGGCGGCGGCAGCGGACAGGTACCGCCTAACGAAAAGTCAGCAACAAACCGTTCCAGACGGCCAATGCCGACCGGTTCGCCTTTGATGCCGCGAATACAGAGTTTTTCGCATTGATCTTCCTGGGGACAGACCCGGCCGCAAACCGCCGGCAAATTGTTATAATCGCGGATGATCGTGTTGGCGGAGACAAAATCGCCGTCTTTGACTTTCTGAATAAACGCCGGGATATCAATTTCGACCGGACAACCCTTGCGACAGGGAGCGTGCTTGCATTGCAGGCAGCGCGCCGCTTCGGCCATCGCCGTCTCGGCATCATAGCCTAATGCGACTTCATTAAAATTATGCCGCCGGACCTGAGCGTCCTGTTCCGGCATTTTATGCTTTACTTGTGACATGATCCGTCCCCCTTGCATTGACGCTCCTGGGTATGATACATGCGGGCCCGCGACATCAGGCCGTTGAAATCAACCAGATGTCCGTCAAACTCGGGGCCGTCCACACAGGCGAACTTGGTTTCGCCGCCAACGCTGCAACGGCAGCCGCCGCACATCCCGGTGCCATCGACCATGATCGGGTTCAGGCTGACCAGGGTATGAATACCATGCGGACGGGTTACTTCCGCCACGCCGCGCATCATCACCATCGGTCCGATTGCCATGACCCGGGCGATTTTTTCACCGGCGGCAATCATATCTTTTAAAGGATCGACGACCAGGCCCTTACGGCCGGCTGATCCGTCATCGGTAGTAATGAACAGTTCATCGCTGACTGAACGCATTTCTTTTTCCATAATCAACAGATCCGCATTACGGGCGCCAATGATAGAGATCACGCGATTGCCGGCATTTTTATATGCACGGGCGATGGGATAGACCGGCGCTACACCGATGCCGCCGCCGATACAAACCACCGTGCCGAAATTTTCGACTTCGGTCGCTTTCCCCAGTGGTCCTGCTACATCCAGCAGAAAATCTCCGGTTTTCAACTTGCCCATCTGTTTGGTCGTGTCGCCGACTTCCTGGAAAATCAACTGGATCGTTCCCTGTTCCCGGTCATAATCGGCAATGGTCAAGGGAATCCGTTCGCCGGCTTCATCGATCCGCAAGATGATGAACTGGCCGGCCTGACATTTGCGAGCTACCAGCGGCGCTTCCACGATAAACGATTGGACGCCGGCAGACAGCTCTTCCGCCTTGATGATTTTATACAAGCAAATTCCTCCTTTTGCTGTGAACTCTACTTGACCAGACGCAGACCACGCGCGCCTGCCTCCGCTTTCACCTTCTCAATATCGAGCGTGGTGAACTCACCTTTGCGATACAGCACCCGGCCATCGACCAGCGTATGGCTGACATCGGCGGCATTGGCCGCGTAGGCCAGCATCGATGCCATATCGTGTTGCGGCCACCAGTGCGGCGCGGTTGTGTTGAAAATCGCCAAGTCTGCTTTATAGCCCGGCGCGATTTTGCCCAGCGAATCGGCCTGACCCAATGCAGCAGCGCCGCCCTGGCTGGCCAAAGCCAGCACCTGCCGAGTCGGCAATACGGTCGGGTCCATGCGGTTCAGTTTCTGCAGGAAAGAAGCCAGACGGACTTCTTCCAGCATGTCCAGATTATTGTTGCTGGTTGCCCCATCGGTACCAAGCGCGACAGTGACTCCGGCGGCAAGCATCGCTGCGACCGGCGCCGCCCCGCTGGCCAGTTTCATGTTACTGGCCGGGTTATGCGCGACGCGCACTTTTTTCGCTGCCAGTATCTCGATATCTTCCGGTGAAACCCAAACGCAGTGCGCTGCCAACGTTCCGCGTTCAAACACGCCTAGTTCGTTCAGCACAGCCACCGGCGACTTGCCGTATTTTTTCATACTCTGGTCGACTTCCCACTGGGTCTCGGCCAAATGCACATGAATTTCCGCCCCCAGGCGCTCAGCCATGGCGACAACTTTTTTCATGCACTCCGGCGG
>CAZYJK010000177.1:2195-3654 GCA_964647865.1 uncultured Veillonellaceae bacterium
CGAAACAGGGTCATCGCCGCATGCGTATGCGCGTTGATAAAGCCCGGTGTGGTAAAGCTGTTACGGCAATCAATGGTTTCCGTCGGCTGCCAGCCGGCTGGCCTTGCGCCACAAAACAAGATTTTACCGTTTTCAATGCCGATATCGCCGGTAATCACTTCGCCGGCCGGATTCAGATATTTGCCGGATTCAAGCAGTGTCTTGTTCATGCTCATCATCCTCCTATTTTCCTGGTCTATAGTGTTCCAGATAGAACCGACGCATCAGTGCCACATCTTCGTCGCTTAGCTCGCGCGCGCCGCCGAGTTGTTCGGCCACGACATGGATATGCGCCGCTTTTTCAACCAATTCAGCAACAAGCAACGCCTCGGCCAACGAAGGGCCGCAGGCCGCTACGCCGTGATTGGCCAGTAGAACCGCGCTGCGGTCCGCTAACGCCGCCACGGCATGATTCGCTAGTTCCACAGTTCCCGGCAACGCATACGTCGCGACTTGCACCGCGCCACCGACGGCCTGGACCATTTCTTCGAGGCTGGCCGGAATCGCTTTGCCCGCCACTGCACACGCCGTTGCGTACAGACTGTGCGTGTGAACGATTGCACGAACATCTGTTCGCGCGCGGTAAATTGCCAAATGCAGCGCTAGTTCCGAGGAGGGTCGTTGCCCGGACAGAACCTGCCCGGCCGGATCAACCACGACAATATCCTCAAGCGTCAACTGGTCATAAGGCCTGCCGGATGGCGTAATCGCGATTTGTTCGCCGCTAGAGCTGCGCATACTGATGTTGCCCCAGGTACCGGCTACCAGGCCGCGCCCGATCATTTGCCGGCCGGTATCAACCACGGCCTGCCTCATTTCTGCCAGCCCGTTCATCGACTTAGGCCTGGTGCAGATAGTCGGTCTGGCAACTGGTCAGCGCGTCAATTTCAATCCCCATCGCCGCCAGTTTCAGATGAGCCACCCGCAGATCCAGTTCGTACGGCAGGTTGTGAACCTCATTGGTCATATTCTTATGATTGTTCAGGATGTGCAGCGCCGCCAGCGCCTGCATCGCAAACGACAAATCCATGATTTCGGTCGGGTGTCCGTCGCCCGCCGCCAGATTGACCAAACGGCCTTCGGCCAGCAGATAGAGCTTGCGACCGTCAGCCATGACAAACTCTTCAATGTTTTTGCGTACGGTGCGGGTCGAGCTCGACAGGGCCAGCAAATCGACCTTGTTGATTTCCACGTCGAAATGGCCGGCGTTGGCCATGATCGCGCCCGGTTTCATCACTTCCAGATGTTCGCGGCGAATCACATCGTTACAGCCGGTCACCGTGACAAAGATGTCGCCCACTGCGGCGGCCTTGGCCATCGGCAGCACCTGATATCCGTCGAACACCGCTTCCGCGGCTTTGATCGGATTGATCTCGGTGACCACCACATGGGCGCCGAGACCTCTGGCCCGCATCGCCAC
>CAZYJK010000178.1:0-3653 GCA_964647865.1 uncultured Veillonellaceae bacterium
TTGTCGCCGGGTGAGATGACGCAACCGGGCATCGCCGGCAAACAGTTTCTGGATAGCGCCTGTCAGAAGGATTTGGGCTAAATAGAGAACTGCGCGAAAACGAGAGCATTTCGCAGCTCTCTTTTTTTTGATCAAATAGAGGAATCGAATGGCAGTAGGCGAAATTCATTAAGCGAAGTAACCAGGAGATTTTTTGAAAAGGGGTGGAACGGTGAAGCGTATTGTTATTGCAGTTCTGATGGTAGTTTGTCTTGGAATAGTGAATCCTGTTTTGGCCTGTACTACGATGCTGGTGGGAAAAAATGCTTCGCAGGACGGATCGGTGATGGTTTCCCATTCCGATGACGGACTGAATGACGGCAGTATGATCTATGTACCGGCGATGGACCACAAGCCGGGAGCGATGCGGGCGGTCTATTATTCGCATGCGGCGCTCGATTTCAAACCCCAGTGGGGTGCCACGGTCAGCCATCGGATTGTGACCAAGGATCGTGGCAAAGCTTATAATAAATCCGGCGTCGCGCCCAGCATTCCCCTGGGGTTCATTCCGCAGGTGGCGCATACCTACGCATATTTCGATGCGAATTACGGAGTGATGAACGAGCATCAACTCTCCATCGGTGAATGCACCGATAAGGCCAAAGTTCATCCGGAACCGGAACCAGGCAAACGAATCTTCTACTCGGCCGAACTCTCCCGGGTTGCCCTGGAACGGACCAAAACCGCCCGCGAGGCGATCAAACTGATGGGCGAACTGATTGAAAAATACGGTTATTATGGGACTGGTGAAACGTTATTGGTGGCTGACCCGAACGAGGGTTGGGTCATGGAGATGGCCGGCTATGACATGAACGGAACCGGCGGCGTCTGGGTGGCGCAACGCGTGCCGGATGACAAAGTGTTTGTGGCCGCCAACCAGTTCCGTATCCGAGAAATCCGTCCCGATAGCGACGATATGATGTATTCAGAAAATATTTTTGCCATTGCGCAGCAAAAAGGCTGGTGGTCACCGGCTGACGGACCGCTCGACTTCACGAGCGTCTATGGCGATGGTGAGTTTCATCATCCTTACTATTCATTGCGCCGCGTATGGCGCGCCCAGTCGCTGCTGGCGCCATCCCTTAATCTCTCGCCGTGGGTCGAGGGACCGTATACGCGCGATTATCAGTTTGCAGTCAAACCGGATAAAAAGGTGAAAGTCCAAGAATTGTTCGCAATTCACCGCGACAACTATGAAGGCACTGAATTTGATCTGACCAAGGGGCTGGCGGCGGGACCGTTCGGTAATCCCAACCGCTTTGAAGGCAACGCCGAGTCGGTCGCTGACAAGGAAGGCAGGCTGACACCGTTGGTTGGCGAGTTTGAACGGCCGCTGAATATCTACCGTTGTGTATATTCTTATGTGAATCAGTCGCGTCGCTGGTTGCCGGATGCGATTGGCGGAGTGGTCTGGTTTGGCCCGGACAGGCCGGCGACATCTGTTTTAATGCCATTTTACGCAGGTGCGCTTGATTTGCCGGAATCAGTACAACGGGCGGATATCCTAAAACTTGACAAGCAAAGCATGTGGACGGCATTCAACTATGTAGCCAATTACTCAATGCTAAAATATTCATTTATGATTCAAGACATTCACGCAGTACAAGGCCGCTATGAGAATGTGGCTCTGGCCAGACAAACGGAACTGGAGGCTCAGGCAGTGGCTCTCTGGAACAGCGGCGACAAACATGGCGCTCGCAAGTTTGTGACCCGTTACAGCGATCAAAACGCGACTGCGGTCCTGAAAGATTGGTGGAAACTGTCGGAACTGCTCTACGTAAAGTACAATGACGGCTATGTAAATACAGACAAAGAGATTGCCCAGCCATTGTTTTATCCGGCCTGGTGGTTGAAGCAGGTCGGATTTGAAGACGGACCCACCAGTTATCAACCTAAGAAAAAATAAAAATTGTTGTCGCAAGCCAAAATAAAAACAGGGGCATTCGGAAAACTCCGATTGCCCCTGTTGCGATCATTGCGATTATACGGATTGCAGCGACTCAATGGTTGGTGGCAGGAACGGTTTGGGCTTGTCCAATACTTGTGTCGGCAGGCCCATCTTATCCAGCAACTCGATGAACGGGGTCGGGTCGAGTTCTTCGACGTTGACCATCTTCTTGACATTCCAGTCGCCACGGGCGACCAGGATTGCCGCAGCGGCAGCCGGTACGCCTGCTGTGTAGCTGATGGCCTGTGATTCGACCTCTTTGTAGCATTCCGCATGGTCGCAGATGTTGTAGATGAACAGATCCTTTTCTTTGCCGTCTTTGGTACCGCGGAAATAGTTGCCGATGCAGGTCTTGCCGGTATAGCCGGGCGCCAGGGATGACGGATCAGGCAGCAAGGCTTTAAGGACCTTGAGCGGGGCGATTTCAATGCCTTCGGCAACTTTGACCGGCACCTCGGAGGTAAGGCCGATGTTGGACAAAACCGAGAAGACGTTCAGGTAGTGATCGCCAAAACCCATCCAGAAACGCACGGAGTTGGCGTCCATATTTTTTGACAGGGAGTGCAGCTCATCGTGTCCAGTCAGGTAAACCGGCTGTGAGCCGACAATCGGAAAATCATAGTCCATCCGGATCGAGTGGACTTTTTGCAAAACCCAGCGGCGGTCGATCCAGGTCCAGACTTTTTTGAACTCGCGGAAGTTGATTTCTGGATCGAAGTTGGTGGCGAAATACTTGCCGTGATTACCGGCATTGACATCCAGGATGTCAATGGTGTCCAGTTTGTCGAAATAATCTTTCTGGGCCAGTGCGCACCAAGCGTTGACTACCCCCGGATCGAAACCGATGCCGAGAATGGCCGTGATTTTTTTTGCCTTGAACTGATCTTTGCGTTTCCATTCGTAGTTGGCATACCAGGGCGGGTCTTCGCAAACTTTGTCCTGCTCCTCGTGAATCGCGGTATCCATGTAAACGGCGCCGGTTTCCAGGCAGGCTTCCATAACGGACATATTAATATAGGATTGGCCGACATTAATGACGATTTTGGATTCCGTATCGCGGATCAGGTCGATCAAGGCTGGAATGTCCAGCGCATTGACCTGACGCGAATATAAATCTTTGGAAGGGTCTTTGAGATGTTTTTTGCGTTTGATGCTTTCGATAATCGCTTCACATTTTTTCCGGGTTCGTGAAGCGATGCAGATATCCCCCAAAATATCGTTGTTCATCGCACACTTATGGGCAACCACATTGGCTACACCGCCTGCGCCGACAATAAGAACATTTTTACGCATCATTTTCCTCCTCTGTCTGTTTGGTTTTTGCAGTTTAGTCAGGACAGATTGGTCACAAAATCATCGTAGCTGAAACTCCTGACGACCTCTATCCTGTCATCCAGCCTGCGAACCGCGATGGCCGGCATCTGCAACCCATTGAACCAATTCTTTTTGACCATGGTGTAACCTGCGGCATCGGCAAAACGGACCTCATCGCCGATTTTCAAGCGTTCTTTGAAATGAAAAGTGCCGAAAACATCGCCGGCAAGGCAGGAACGACCGGCAATCATATATTTGTGTCCGGCGGCCGGTTCGTTTTCCAGTTTGGCCGACAGGCGATAAATCAACAGATCAAGCATGTGAGCTTCCACAGATGCGTCTACGATCGCAA
>CAZYJK010000179.1:0-2417 GCA_964647865.1 uncultured Veillonellaceae bacterium
GAAAAATATTCCGGCTTCAATTGAGATGTCCACATCCTCCATAGGCAGCACGTGAGACATCATTTCGATTACCGTCACAGACGAACCGAATCGACTCCATAAGCTGGCGAATTCCATGCCGATGGGTCCGGCGCCAACGATGATGACACTGCCTGGGGCATGGTTTAGCTGCAATGCATCGCGGGCGGTCAGGATCCGGTCCCCATCAAATGCGATGCCGGGAATGCTCCGAGCTTTCGAACCCGTTGCGAGAATAATATTATTTGCAACGACCTGTTCCCCTGACGGTTGAACTTGCAAACTATTCGTATCGCTAAAGGAAGCCTGACCTTGTATTATTTGGATGTTATGGCTTTTCAGCAGCAGTTCAATCCGTTTGCTTTGTCGTTTGGCTATCTGGCGACTGCGCGAGTGGGCAACTTCATAGTTTCCAGTCCTATTGTCACAAGAAAATCCGAAATGCTTGCCGCAATTCAGCATGTGAATGACTTCAGCATTTTTAAGCAGAGATTTGGTTGGAATGCAGCCCCAGTTTACACAAGTGCCGCCCAGCGATTCTTTTTCTATTAAAGCGACAGATTGCCCGAGTTGACTACACCGAACTGCGGCAACATAGCCGCCCGGACCACCACCGACGACGGCGACATCAAAATTTCTCATAGCAAACACCTTCCTTTAGTCGGACGAAAGTTGGCGACGGTAACTATCGGCAGACAACAATTCTTGCAGTTCTGCTGGATTGGTCGGTTTCACCAGAATCATCCACCCCTCGCCATAGGCGTCTTGATTGACCAGTTCGGGGTTGTCGGACACCGCGGTATGGACTTGTACAATTTCGCCACTGATCGGCATATACAGACTGGATACTGATTTGGTCGATTCTGCACAACCAAAGGCTTTTCCTTTCCGATAGCTTGATCCGACTTCAGGCAATTCAATGAAAATAATTTCGCCAAGTTGGTCTTGGGCGAAGTCGGTGATGCCGATCCGACAATGCTCTCCATCACGGGCGACCCAAGTGTGTTCCGCATAGTATGAAAGGCTAACGGGTATATCGACTTCGTCAACACGCTTCTTGGTTTGTGACATGAGTCTATCATCCTTTCAAATAAAATTTTGCAACTCTAAACTAACATGGCTGTAGAGATATTTCAGCAGTATATACTACATATTCAATAAATTTTTGAATATTTCCAGAACTGTCGACTATGAGCAGAATTGAAAAATATATATCTGGCCTTCTTGCTAGATGCTTGCAAGCATAGTCGAATTTACGGGGTGCAGGAATATGCCCAAAACCGAAGAATAGAAAAAGTACAAAAATGAAAGGGGTTAGGCGTTGTGTCGAAGCCTATAGTTCGTGATTATTCTTCACCATGGATCAATGCGAAAAATTCCATGTGGGAGTCTGTGATTCATCTGGGAAAGAAGCACGGTTACAAAAAAAATGCGACTATAATCGGCAACGGCATGGTGATTGACAACCTTTATTATCTTCAGTCTGGTAAAGTTCGTTTGTCAAAAATATTGCCTGATGGAACGGAGAAAATTGTCTGGTATCTTGAAAAGAATAATTTGTTCGGTGAGACCCCGTTTTGGGACAGGAAACCGATGGAGGGCGTGTTTGTTGCAGTTGAAGAGTCTGTAGTCTATTCGTTTTCCCGTAGCTGCATCGAACAGGAAATTTTACTGAGGCATCCCAATTTGATGCTGAATATGGTTGAAAGTATGGCCAACAAATCAAGGTTTCTTTCGATTCAGGCCAGTGATCTTATGCCATTAAAGAAAAGATTGTGCAAGATGCTCCTTTACATGGTTGAAAGGGAGGCTGATCAATCCACTACCGGAAGGATTGTTTGTAAAAGCAATCTGTCGCAAATGGAATTGGCCGGCTTGCTCGGCGTTCATCGAGTTACCCTGAATCATGCGATGGCAAAATTGAAAAAAGAAGGAATTGTTGAAGATATCATCCGAGGGAGAATCATTATTGCTGATTATTCACGCTTGCTGACAAGTGCCTTTGATTTGTATTGATAAAAAGCAAAGACGGAATTCGTGTTCTTCCATACACTCAATTTTCCGCTTGTCAATTCCCCTACCGCCACGTATAATACTAAATAATAGTGTCAGTTTTTCGTCACTGACAGAGCAAAGCTGCTCGACACTCCTATTAGGGGTTCGGCAGCTTTTTCTTTTTGATCGGCGCATCGCGTCGCAAGCTGGAATATGGTTGATAACGGAGGCGGTTGAGGATGGGGAAGCAGGCCGGGGAATTGTTGCAAGACAGAATAAAAGCCAGTTCGCCGGAGGAGCTGAAAAAACTGTGTCAGGAGCTGCTGGCGGAAAATTTGCTGCAGGCAGCCCGCTGGAACGAGTTGCTTGATGTGCTGGAAGAAGCCGTCTGTGTGATTGATGCC
>CAZYJK010000179.1:2517-3653 GCA_964647865.1 uncultured Veillonellaceae bacterium
CTGTCGGAAGCCGGCAACGAAGTGCGCAGTCTGCGCGAAGAAATTGACAAGATGCAGGCCACGGCGGACGAATTTTCGGCGATTTACGGCCATAGTCCGTTGGTGCTGGAGGCGGTTCGCGTGGCCCGCCGGGTTGCGACCACCAATGTATCGGTCATGCTGCGCGGCGAGAGCGGCAGCGGCAAGGAATTGTTCGCCAGCGCCATCCACCGGGCCAGCGGGCGGCGCGGCCAGTTTGTCGCGATCAATTGCGGCGCGATTCCGGCCAGTCTGTTTGAAAGCGAATTGTTCGGTTATGCAGCGGGGTCCTTCACCGGCGCGGACAAGAAAGGCAAACTCGGCTACCTGGAGCAGGCGCACGCCGGTACGTTGTTTTTGGATGAAATCGGCGAAATGCCAAAAGAAATGCAGGTCAAGTTGCTGCGCGTCCTGCAAGAGCAGAAATTCCACCGGGTCGGCGGCAAGCCGGTTCACGTCGATATCCGGGTGATTGCGGCGACGCACCGCGACCTGGAGACGATGATCGCGCGGGGGGAATTCCGCGAAGACTTGTATTACCGGCTGAATGTGGTGACGATCCCCTTGCCGTCGCTACGGGAACGCCGCGAGGACATTCCGGAGCTGGTGCACCGGGGGATTCAGCATTTCAGCCAATTGCACGGCAAGCAGATCCGTCGGCTGGAGCCGGCGGTGATGGCGGCATTGCTCGACTATGAGTGGCCGGGTAACGTGCGCGAACTTTACAATGCCCTGGAGCGGATGGTGATTTTATGTGACGATGAAGTGATGACGCTGGCCAATCTGCCCCTGAACCTAGCCGCCGACTCCGCCGCCGGATTGCCGGTCGTGGCGCTGTCGCCGCAGCAACCACCGGCAGTGGGGCAGTCGCTGACGGATACGACCGAAGCGATTGAGCGCGATCTAATTGTCCGGGTATTGGCGGAAGTCAATTTCAATAAGCTGCTGGCAGCAAAAAAACTGGGGATTCCCCGCAGTACTCTGTATTATAAAATGAAAAGCTTGCAACTGACTGTCGAAGAATCGACAAAAATGACGAAAAACTGACAGTAATAACGGCTGCTTTTACTGAATAAGCTAGGGATGAAATCGCGCAATCGGCTATGCTATAAGGCATT
>CAZYJK010000180.1:0-3630 GCA_964647865.1 uncultured Veillonellaceae bacterium
GAAGGGGCAGCGCGTTTCCTCGGTCGCTTGTGGCGGATCGTTCATCACTTTGCCGATGCGGTGGTTGCTGCACCGGCGGGCTATGATGCGGCATCGCTGGACGCGAATGAAAAGGAACTGCGCCGGGCCTTGCATGCGACAATCCGCAAGGTGACCGACGACGTCGCCGACCGGTTCAATTTCAACACCGCGATCAGTTCGATCATGGAGCTGGTCAATGCGATGCATGCGTATCGCGACGCGGCGGCGACGGTTCATCCGGCCCTGCTGCGGGAAACGGTGGAGGCCTTGCTCCGATTGCTGGCGCCGTTTGCGCCGCACATCGCCGAGGAAATCTGGCAGCAACTGGAGCGTAGCGGCAGTATTCACCAGCAAGCCTGGCCCAAATGGGATGCAGAAGCAATCAAGACCGATTCGGTCGAGATCGTGGTGCAGATCAATGGCAAGGTCCGCGACAAACTGACTGTGCCATCCGAGCTGAGCAGCGCTGAACTGGAAAAAGTCGCCCTGCAACAGGAAAAAGTGCAACAGTTGGTTGCAGGAAAGACTGTTGTCAAGGTGATTGCCGTACCGAATAAATTGGTCAACATCGTAGTCAAGTAAGATCCGACTGCCTCGACTGCGATTACAAAAACGACTTTTCGTCGACATGCGATATGGTTTTCTGCGCCGGTCTGTTAGCACAGACCGGTTTTCTTTTTGGCAAGAATGCGGGGAGGCGAAGCGATGAGAAAAGTGGATGAATCGGCGGAACAGGCGGCAAATTTGCGGCGCAGGCGGAAAATCCTCGGGCTGGCTGCTGCGGGATTGATATTGGTCTGCGCAGTCGGTTGGTGGCAAAAGACCGCGCCGCCGGCCGATGCGACCTTAATCAGCCGGAGCGGCAACGCCGAAGCGGCGCGGCGAACGCCGCAAGAAATGGTCGTGTATGTGAGCGGCATGGTCGGGCGGCCCGGCGTACTGAAAGTGAATGCCGGCGCCCGGGCAATCGACGTGGTGAATGCGGCAGGCGGATTACTGCAAGGCGCCGATGTGACCAAGATCAATCTGGCCCAGACGGTGAAGGACGGGATGCAGATCCATATTCCCGGTCGGCCGCAGGAGGCTGCTGCGCTGACAACCCGCTACCCGTCGGACCCGAGTGCGCAGGCTGCGGCGAAGGCTACGCCGCAGCAGGAAAAAATCAACATCAACACAGCTGGCGCAGCGGAACTGGATAAATTGCCTGGCGTGGGACCGGCGCTGGCCGGACGGATTATCGAGTATCGCAACGCGAACGGTCCGTTCAAGGATGGCGAGGAGTTGAAAAAAGTCAAAGGACTCGGCGCAGCAAAGTATGAAAAGCTTAAGGAAAAAATCGTGTGGTAGCGCTGACCGTTGCCCTGGCGCTGGGAATCTGGGCCGCTGACCAACCGGACCCCAATTCTCCGGTGTTTTTGCTGTTTACCGGCGGAGTGGCGCTGATGCTAATCGCGATGTTTGACCGGCTGCGCAGGCGCGACAGCGGCCGCTGGCTATTGGCCGCGATATACCTGGCCTGGTTTGCCGGCGGGATGCTGCGGCTCGGCTGGGTCAGTCAGCTGCCGGCCGACTCGCTGCTGCATAGGTTGGGTGAATCAGTCAACATTCAGGCAGTTGTCTGCGAGCCGCCGCGGGTTACTGCCGGGACAGCCGGTGAATGGTCGGTGCGGTACCGGGTCCGGGTGGACAGTCTCACGCCGGCAGGCGCGAGCCAACTGCCGCAAGCGTTACAGGGCGGACTGACAATGACGGTAAGGCAGGAGGGGCCGACCCCGGCGGCGGTTGACGGCGATAGGATTTCTGCCAGCGGCAAGCTGCGGGCGCTGCACTCTTATCAGAATCCCGGCCAGCCTGACCGAAGGGCGGCGCTTGGCGCGCAAGGCGTTGACGCTCGGTTGTCTGTCGTACCAGGCAGTTTTCGGGTCATTCGACATTCAGCGTCCGATTCGCTGCAGGGCCGCCTGGCGCGCTGGCGCGAGACCTTGCGACAGAAGCTGCTAACCGCGATGCCGGAACCCGATGCGGCATTGATAATGGGAATGTTGTTCGGCGGCTATGATGGCATTGATCGGCAGACGGTGCGCGATTTTGCCGCAACCGGTATCGTGCATATCCTGTCGGTGTCCGGCGCCCATATCGCGTTATTGGCCGGCGCGGTATTCTGGCTGGCCGGCAGGTTGCGGCTGCGTCAGGGCTGGGCGGCGGCCATCGCTGCGGCAACGCTGCTCGGCTACGGATTTCTGTGCGGGTTTTCCGCACCGGTGATCCGGTCGGTTATCATGGGGCTGATTACGATGGCGGCCTTGGCGCTGGAACGGCGGGCCTCGGCAAAGCGGGCGCTTGCCCTGGCCGTGCTGGCTATGCTGGTTTACCAGCCCTACAACTTGTTTGACATCAGTTTTCAGTTGTCTGTCGGCTGCACGGCGGGGCTGTTGTACCTGCAACCAATCTTGCTGCAGTGGCTGAGCAGCGGTTTGCCGAAACCGGTGGCCCAGGCAATGGCGGCGACGTTGGCGGCGCAACTGGCGGTTATTCCGTTTTTAGCCTGGTACTTCGGCACGTTTCCCGTGATTTCGTTATTTGCGAATCTGCTGGTCGCGCCGCTGCTGGAGGCAGTGATTTTGCTCGGGTTGTTCACCACGGTTCTGGCCGGAGCGCTGGAGCCGCTGGCCCGGTTCGTGTTTGTAGGGCTTAGTTTGCTGTTGGGGCTGGCGGTGGAACTGAACCGGTTGCTGTGCCGTTTGCCGGGCGGGGCGCTGCAATTGCCGGCGATGTGGATTGCCGCGAGCGCGGCCTATTATGCGGTTTTGCTGTGGACTTGCGGTTTTGCGGAAAAATGGGGCCTCAGTCCGCTCGATTTGTGGCGACAGGCGCGTCGGCATTCTTTTGCTTATAGTGCGGCAGGAGTGCTGGTGGTGGCAGGACTGAGCTGGTTCATCCTGCGGCCAGGTCCGTTGCAGGTGCATTTCATTGATGTGGGGCAGGGCGATGCGACGCTGATCGTCACGCCGAACCGGCGGGCCGTCTTGGTGGATGCCGGCGGCGCGCTGGGGGCGCAAAATGATTTTGATGTCGGAGAACGGGTCGTAGTGCCGTATTTGCGGCACTTTGGTGTAAGTCGAGTCGATTGGCTGATTTTGACGCATAATCATCAGGACCATGCCGGTGGGGCGGCGGCAGTGGCGGCGTTCGTCGGAGTGCGGCAGGCGCTGCTGCATCAGGAGCAGCCGGTTCCAGCGGCAATTCTTCGGTTGCAGCAGGCGATGCAGTTTCACAATCTGCATTCACCGGAAGAACTGGCCGAAATCGAACTCGACGGAGTGCGGCTAGAGTTGCTGCAGGCAGGGGAACCGACCGCCAGCGCATCCGAGAATGGTCGCTCGACGGTGGTGCGGCTAAGTTATCGGCGGCATCAGTTCCTGCTGACAGGAGATTTGGAGGGCGAGAGCGAAAAGAAACTAATGCAGCTATCGCAACTGACAGCCACCGTATTGAAGGTCGGCCACCATGGCGGACGCAAGTCGAGCCAGGCAGTTTTTTTGCAGCAGGTGGCGCCGCAATACGCGGTAGTTTCAGTCGGCGCGGACAATCGGTTTGGTCACCCGGCCC
>CAZYJK010000181.1:0-3617 GCA_964647865.1 uncultured Veillonellaceae bacterium
ACACGGAGAGTTGTCCGAGCGGCCGAAGGAGCACGACTGGAAATCGTGTAGGCGTGATAAGCGCCTCGAGGGTTCAAATCCCTCACTCTCCGCCATTTACTGTTATATTAAGAAGTTTCGCTCTAGATGGCGGAACTTCTTTGCATTTTGCAGGATGATACCGGCAACCTTGACGCACTTCGGCATAGCTGGTAAAATTACTGCTAGACCTTATTCAAGGGTTGATGGCAAGGTGGGACCACGATATGACGTGTGTCGGGTCTTGCGCAATGGAGAGTCATGAACCCCGCCAGGTCCGGAAGGAAGCAACGGTAAGTGACCCCCTTCATGTGCCGCAAGGAAGCCGGACACCTCCGGCATATCGTGGTCCGACCTTGCAATCTTTTTCAGGCAGCAGCGGCTGTCTTTTTTTCTGACCCGGCGCAGGGAATCCGTGTTGCTGTGTAGAACAATAACAGATACGGAAAAAGGGGTGGAAACCATCGCTTACAAAGCGCTGTACAGGCAATGGCGGCCCAGGGACTTTGAAGGACTGATCGGACAGGAGCATGTCGGCGTGACGCTGAAGAACGCGATTGTTACCGGTCGGATTTCTCATGCCTATCTGTTCACCGGACCGCGCGGCACCGGCAAAACCAGTACGGCGAAAGTGCTGGCCAAAGCGTTGAACTGTGAAACCGGTCCGACCGAAAACCCTTGCAATCGCTGCCGCTCCTGTGAGATGGTCAATGATGGCTCGGCCATGGACGTATATGAGATTGATGCGGCTTCCAACCGCGGTATCGATGAGATTCGCGATTTGCGGGAAAATGTGAAGTTTTCTCCGGCCCAGTCGCGCTACAAAATCTATATTATTGACGAAGTCCACATGCTGACGAATGAGGCGTTCAATGCGCTGCTAAAAACGCTGGAGGAACCGCCGGCCCATGTGGTTTTCGTTTTGGCGACCACCGAGCCGCACAAGATTCCGGCGACGATTCTGTCGCGGTGCCAGCGCTATGATTTCCGCCGGGTCGGGCTTAAGGAACTGGCGGACCATTTGGCGCACATCGCCAGGGAGTCGGGTATTGCGGCAACCCCGGAGGCGCTCAGGTTGATCGCTTTGCAGGCTGATGGCGGAGTGCGCGATGCGGTCAGCATTCTTGATCAGTGCAGTGTGCTTGGCGATGACGGAGTGACAGAAACGGAAGTGCGTGAACTGTTGGGCTTGGTCGGCCAGGAGTCGGTGTACGGCTTATTTGCCGCGGTGGCCGCCTGTGATGGGGCGCAGGGATTGTCGGTTCTTGAGGAACAGATGTTGCGGGGCAAAGACGCCAGACAGCTGCTGCTCGAACTGGCCGGTTACTGCCGCAGCTTGATGTTGTATCGGGCCGCGCCCAACCTGGATAGCCCTGTGCTAGCGGCTTTCAGCCAGGAGAGATTGGCAGCGGACAGCAAAAAAACCGACCATGCCCAGCTGGTCCGCTTGGTGGAGCTTTTTTATCAGGCATCCAGCGATGCCCGTTGGTCGGTTGACCCGCGGATCACCGCCGAAATGGCAATATTAACGGCCTGCGCCAGGCGGGAAGCATTGCAACCGACGCCGGTCCAGCCGGCAACTGCGCCGCCGCGGCAGGAACGTCCGGCAAGCACGCCTGCAGCTGCGACCGCAACACCAGCGAAGATCGCATCCGGCGAACAGAAAATGCCTGTGGGCCCGCCGCCGGCTGTTGGCCCAACCTCGACCGGTCAAGCTAAGGGCTATGTTCTTGATGCCGACGGACTGGCGAAAGTCATGGATGATTTGTTGAAAAGAGTGGAACAGGCCGGCAAGCGATCTGTGAAAGCGCAGTTGGCTGATGCCCGGTTGGCTGCCTGTTCCGACGGGGTAGCCACGCTGGTTTTCCAGCGGGATACTATCCGTGAGCGGGTGGCGCAGGACGAGATCCGCAAATGGCTGGAAGACCTGATGTCCAAAATGATGGCGATGCCGATGCGGATTCACTGCGTGGCGGATCAACCGTCAACAAAGGCCGGCGCGGCGGCCGGCAAGCCGAAGCAGGAAGAAATTCCGCCGGCAGTATTGAAAGTGCAACAGATTTTTGGCGGCAATATCACGAAAATTGAGGAGGAGTAAACGAGATGTTCGGAGGCGGAGCCGGCAACATGGCCGGTATGATGAAAAAAGTCCAGAAAATGCAGGCAGATATGGCCAAACTTCAGGAAGAGCTGAAACTGAGAACGATGGAAGTAACCGCCGGTGGTGGCGCGATAAAAGTAGTGATTACTGGCGACAAGGAAATCCGTTCCATCAAAATCGCGCCGGAGGCGGTTGACCCGGAAGATCTGGAAATGCTGGAAGATATGCTGGCTGCCGTATTTAACGAAGCTGTCAAGAAAGTTGATGAAATGACTTCGACAGAAATGGGCAAACTGACTTCGGGGTTGAATCTGCCCAAAGGGATGTTTTAAACTAGATGGTTCCGTTGCCGCTTGCGCAGTTGATGGACCAGTTCCGCCGTTTGCCGGGCATCGGGCCCAAGACGGCGGCCCGTCTGGCCTATCATGTTTTGGGTATGGAACGGGAGCGGGCCTTGGCATTGGCCAATTCAATCATCGCGGCAAAAGACAAGATCGCCTACTGCTCGGTCTGTTTTAGCCTCACGGACGAAAATCCCTGCGCCATCTGTAGCTCACAGGCGAGGGATCACCACACGATCTGCGTGGTGGAGGAACCGCGCGACGTTGCGGCCATGGAACGGACTCGCGGGCACGAACGGAACCGTGGTTACCAGGGGACATACCATGTCTTGCAGGGGACGCTGTCGCCGCTGGACGGGATTGGCCCGGAAGATATCCGGATCAGGGAACTGGTCGAACGAATCCAGACCGGTGAAGTCCGGGAAGTGATCATGGCCACCAACCCGAATTTGGAAGGGGAAGTGACTGCGACTTATGTGGCCCGCTTACTGAAACCGCTTGGCATACAGGTCACCCGGATCGCCCGCGGCTTGCCGACAGGCAGCGATCTGGAATACGCCGATGAGGAAACACTGGCCAAAGCACTGGAAAACCGCCGCGAAATCTGAAGAAAGAAGGGCTGACCGTGACGTTGCCGATAGTGGGCGCCTATGCATTCGGAATCGTGCTGATTTTGCTACTCGGTTTCTTTTTGGTTATCCCGCTGAAAATCGTCTTTCGGTTGGTTTATAACGGATTAATCGGCGGCGTCGCTCTCTGGTTGATCAACCTGATCGGTGCGGGGTTCGGCTTCGTTTTGCCGATTACGGTATGGACCGCCTTGCTGGTGGGGTTCCTCGGGCTGCCTGGCGTAGCGATTCTGGCATTTTATTTTATGTTCATCGGCGGCAAACCGATATGACAGGAGCCTTATAAGATGCTGGGGCAAGGGTAGCTTTTCGCAAGCTATCCTTTGTTGCTTTTGCAGGAGTTTGCCGCATGGCAGGGGAATAAAATTATAATGACGCTGTTGCAATCTGGTGGCAACACTATTTTACAGAGGAGACTGAGGCTGGTTTGACAACAAGAGAACCGATTTTGGAACTGAAACACGTGAGTTACCGTTATCGTCCGCATGAGCCGGCATTGCTGGATATTAACCTTAGCGTGCAGGCCGG
>CAZYJK010000182.1:0-3610 GCA_964647865.1 uncultured Veillonellaceae bacterium
GTTGACGGGTTGAGATTGGATTGAGAATTAGAATTTTTGGCGCTGCTGACATAGTAACCCTCCCGTATTGCAGTAATATCCTAATGGAATTATTCGGGGCGGGTAAAGAAAATCCTACTGCAAATCAAAAGGAATTGACGTTGAAAAAAAACTATGGTACTATAATCAACATATTAATGCTTTAAATAACTAAAGAATAAATGAGTGATGGAGGAAACAACGTGACATCGCCTGACAAGGATATGCTTACGATTGCCCTGCCCAAGGGAAAACTATTCCAACCGTCCGCCGATTTATTGGCCCGTTTCGGTTATACGGCGGAAGGGCTGTCGGAGAATTCGCGGAAACTGGTGATTGCCAATGAGGCGAAAAAAATTCAGTTCGTCATTACCAAACCGATGGATTTGCCGACCTATGTCGAGTATGGCGCGGCAGATATCGGGATTATCGGCAAGGATGTGCTGTTGGAAGAAGCCCGCAATGTTTACGAACTGCTTGATCTTAATTTCGGCCTGTGCCGGTTGATGCTGGCGGTTCCGGCGGCGTTGAAGCGGGAAAAACTCAGCGATTACGCGCACATGCGGGTGGCGACGAAGTTTCCGCGGGTGGCCGAACAGTTTTTTCTCGACCATGGAATCCAGATGGAGATCATCAAGCTGAACGGTTCGATTGAACTGGCGCCGATGGTCGGACTGGCCGAGATGATCGTGGATATCGTGGAGACCGGTCGGACGCTGAAAGAGAACAACCTGATCGAGATTGCCCATCTGCACCGGGCGACAGCGCGGTTTATCGCCAACCGGGTCAGCTTCAAGATGAAGTTTGACCGGATACAGCCGATGGTGGAAGAGATGCGGAAACTGCTCAGTGAAGGGGCGATTGGATGAAGCGGATCGATTTGCGCGGCGCTGTAGAAACCGAAATCGCCAAGTTGCTTGCCAAGCCGGCATTTGATGAAGTGATTGTCAGCGAAAAAGTCCGTGGTCGTATAGAACAAACTTTTGGCGCAGACTTGACGCCGACTGCCTTGGTCGAAAAAATCGTGCAGGATGTAAGACGGGGCGGCGATCAAGCGGTACTCGACTACACGGCGAAAATTGACGGCGTGACGTTGTCTGTAGCCGGCATGGAGGTGTCGGTTGCAGAGAAAGAGTTGGCAATGGCGGCTATCGAGCCCGAACTGATGGCGGCGCTCAGGCAGGCGGCGGAGAATGTGCGACAATTTCACCAGGAACAAAGGGAAAACGACCGTCCCTGGTCCAGCACACGCGGCGACCAATCCTGGGTCGGACAAAGGCGTACGCCGATGGATCGGGCGGGGGTTTATGTCCCCGGCGGCACGGCCGCTTATCCTTCTTCAGTGTTGATGACCGCTATCCCGGCAGTAGTTGCCGGAGTACGGGAGGTCATCATGATGGTCCCGCCGGCTAAAGATGGTTCGGTCAATCCGTTGGTGCTGGCTGCCGCAACCTTGGCCGGGGTGCATCGCATCTTCCGGATCGGCGGGGCGCAGGCGATTGCTGCGCTGGCATTCGGCACGGAAACGATTCCCCGTGTCGACAAGATCGTGGGGCCGGGCAATCTGTTTGTTACGTTGGCGAAAAAAGCCGTTTATGGACACTGTGACATCGATATGCTGGCCGGGCCGAGCGAAATCATGATTGTTGCCGATGGTAGCGCGAAGCCTGCATTTATTGCGGCAGACATGCTGAGTCAGGCCGAACATGACGAACTGGCCTCCAGCATATTGGTCACCGATAATGAAGCTTTGGCGAACCAGGTCGAACAGGAACTGGAACTCCAGTTGGCTGATTTGCCCAGGTCGGCAACGGCCCGCACTGCGTTGGATAAACAGGGACTGATCTTGTTGGTCGATGACCTGGGACAATCGGTCCAATGCGTCAATGCCGCTGCGCCGGAGCATCTGGAAATCATCACGACCGAACCGGCGGCGCTGTTGCCTGGCATTCGACATGCCGGCGCCATTTTCCTTGGCGCCTGGACCCCGGAACCGCTCGGCGATTATTTCGCCGGCCCCAGCCATGTTTTGCCGACCGGCGGAACTGCCCGCTATGCTTCGGTGTTGAACGTGGACACCTTTATGAAGACAACCAGTATCATCGCTTACGGCGAGCGAGACTTGTCTTCGCAAGCGGCAGCGATTATCAGACTAGCCGAGGCGGAAGGGCTGTCGGCCCATGCCAGGGCAATCTCTATCAGGGGGAAGAAAGATGCTTAGACCCGGAGTTGATCAACTGCCTGCCTATTCGAGCGGCGAAGAGCCGACCTGGGCAATCAAGCTGGACGCAAATGAAAGGTCCGCGCCGCTGCCGATTTCGGTTCGCAATGCGATTGCCAGACGGTTGCGTGCTGTTGAGACGTATCGTTATCCGGAGATGAATGCAAGGCCGCTTAAGCGGTTGTTGGCCGGTAGTCTGGGATTTTCGCCGGAGCAGGTGAGCGTTGGCAATGGTTCCAGCGACCTGATTGCCGCCGTATGCGCCACTTTCGGCGGCGTCGGCCGGACGATCGCCTATCAGTGGCCTTCTTTTTCAATGTATCCGATTTATGCGGCGTTGGTCGATTCGCCGACGTTGCCGATTCCGCTGGACGAGCAGTATCAACTGTCGGTGGAACGGGTGGTGCAGGCGGTGCGTCAAACCGACGCCAAACTGCTGATCCTATGTAACCCGAACAATCCGACCGGCGGACCGATTGCCATAGCAGATCTGCGAAAAATACTGCAACAGGTAAGCTGCCCGGTACTGGTCGACGAAGCCTATTATGAGTACTGCGGCGAAACAGCTCTGCCCTGGTTGGCTGAATTCCCCAATCTGATGGTGGCAAGGACGTTTTCCAAAGCCTATGGACTGGCGGCTGCCCGCACCGGCTATTTGCTGGCTTCGGTAAAATTGAGCGCCGCAATCGGTAAGTTTCTACTGCCGTACCATTTGAACGCGTTCTCAATGGCGGCGGCCGAAGTATGCTATGAAATGCGGGATATTATTCTGCAAGAGGTGCGGCAAACCAAAGCAAGGCGGGATAGCATGGCGCGTCGGCTGCAAAAAACCGGCGTGATCCAGGTATATCCGTCGTCGACCAACTTTTTGCTGGTCAAGGTCGACAAACCGGATGAGCTGAATGAACTGCTGATTGCGCAAGGCATCGGCGTAAGAAATTTTTCCCGCACGGTTGGTCTTGCCGGCTGCCTGCGGATCACGATTGGATCGCCAAAGCAAAATGCGACCATTCTTGCCTGTGTAAACCAATACGCGGCGCAATTGGCAAAAGGGGAGTGAAGCGTGATGGATAAGCGTACAGCGACGCTCAAGCGCACGACTAAAGAAACAGACATTGAAATATCGTTTGATATCGACGGAGCGGGCGAAGCGAATGTTGGCAGCGGCATCGGTTTCTTTGACCACATGCTGATTCTGTTTGCCAAACACGGCCTGTTTTCGCTTACGGTCAAGGCGCAGGGCGATTTGGTGATCGATGGACACCACACCGTGGAGGATATCGGAATTGTGCTCGGACAGGCGCTGGCCAAGGCAGCTGGCGACAAAGCCGGCATCCGGCGCTACGGACATGTTTATGTGCCGATGGATGA
>CAZYJK010000183.1:0-3594 GCA_964647865.1 uncultured Veillonellaceae bacterium
GATGTGGTCATTGAGGCAACCGGCTTCCCTGCCGCTGTCAAAGAAGGCATGGCGATGGCCCGCGACGCCGGAACCTACGTTGTTGTCGGGCAATACACCAATAACGGCGACATTTCGATGAATCCGCACCTCGACATCAACAAAAAGCATCTGACCATCAAGGGGACTTGGGGAATCGATCTGAGTCACTTTTACCGCTCGATTCAAATCATGGCAAAGCATCACGACCGCTTTGCCTGGGAAAAGTTCATCTCCGGCCATTACGGCCTACACGAAGTCAATCAGGCTATCGCGGATGTCGAGCACCATAGGGTGATGAAAGCCGTCATCGACCCGCACAAAAAATAGTTTCGTCGCTCTGTCATTTAGCTAAAACCCGCCTGATGCCGACCATCACGCGGGTTTTTTATCGATCCGTTCAAAGACATTTTTTAGGTTCACATACAATGCTCGCCACCGCTACGCGCCTGCCGCACCAAAGAATCGAACGATTCCACCGTGAATCCCACCGACAGCATTCGGTTGATCAGTCCGTCTCGGTTACGCTCCCAGTGGGAAAATGCCCATTCCCCGTTCTTTTTACCAGGGAATGCGACAAGAATGACGTTGATTTCTTTCCCCGCACAATCCTTGGCCAAAACAGCCGCCAAAGAGGGTCGGGAAAAATCAAATTCCGATAGCGGTTGTAGAGGCATCATTAGCGAAGTTACATCTTCCAGCGCGGCACGAGCATGACTCACCGCGACAGCCCGGTTATAGGCAAATTCGGAAAGTTCCTGCGGCGCCGACTCTGCCTGCCCGTACCCCAGAATTACAAAGCCAAAACAAAGCATCAGCAACAATTGTCTCAGACGGTTTCGCACTTAAGCCACCCCCTATCCATATTATCAACCCGCTTGATTGCAAAATTCCTGTTCCAGCAACATAATACTTCTGCACGCCCGCCAGTATCCCTTTTCCCAAAATGATTTTGCTTAATGACAGGGTTCCCGGATTTGTTTGTCGAAATGAATACATAACAGCTTGTTGAAAAACAAATAACGAAAAAGCGAGGTGATTCTCATGGCAAAAATCAAAGCCCACGCCAAACGTCTTCGGATCTATATCGGCGAAGCGGATTCCTGGGAAGGCAAGTCGCTTTACAAGGCGTTGGTGTTGAAAGCCAAGGAGCTGGATCTAGCGGGTGCAACCGTTTTTCAGGGTTGCATGGGCTATGGCGCCAACAGCCGGATTCACACCGCCAGTCTGATCGATCTATCGGCCGACTTGCCAATCATGATCGAGATTATTGACAGCGCCGAATACATCGAAAAATTCCTGCCGTACCTGGACAAAATGGTTAAAGAAGGCATGGTGACCGTGGACGATATCCAAGTCATCAAATATGGCAAAAAGCCGCCAGTGCGTTAACACCGACGGTTTTGGAACTACGATCCGCGATTTGCCTGCTCCACAGCGCGTCGTTTAAACGCACGAAAATGCAACAGCAAATTAAGAAAAGGTATTTTGAGCAGCGGCTTGGCCGCTGCTTTTTCTGTATTGCGACTAAGTTTTCCGCCGAGCGCCAGTTCGCGTCCCGCCTGCACATAAGCTGCCAATACTGCCTGAACCAGCGGATCTTCCTGTTTTTCTAATTGCATCGCCATTTTACGGACTAACGTACCGACAATCGGTGCATCGGTATAACGAGCAAAGGTTTGAAAATACGCCAGCGTGTTTTTCACCGTTTCCTGCTCGATATTGGCGCAAAGAGTCATCACCACAATAGGTTTGCCAATGACCTTTTTATCGACATGGTGAAAAATCAGACCGCTTTTCGTCATGCATAGACCCGGTTCCGTGCCGGTACAGTTAAAACGGTCCATAAAGGTTTTCAATAAACCGGTCACGCCAAACACATAGACCGGCGACCCGTAGACAATGATATCCGCCACCCGGATCCTTTCAAAGATCGCCTTTACATCGTCTTGCCCATCGTGGACGCAGCGGCCGAAAGTCGTCGGTTTGTTGCAAAAATCACAGGCCAGACACCGGTTGATTTTTTGCTCCGCCAGCACGACGGTTTCAAATTCAGCGCCGCATGCCGCCGCCCCCTCGGCCAGCTTGTCGAGCAATAGTTGGGTGCAACCGCTCCGGCCCCGATGGCTGCTGTTGATCGCCAAGATTTTCATCGTCATTCCTCCTATTACTGGCAGTTAAGGCAAATCGATCCAACCCAATATGTTTATCGCAAAAAGTCTGCATAGCCAGGTTCTCTGATTTCAGTTAAACAATTTTAGCCAAACCACTCCGATTGCCGTGGTCACGATCGTCAGCGGAAAACCGACGACAAAATAATCCCTGGCGCTGATTTCCACGTGCTGCCGCCGGGCAATCTCGACCACGATCAGGTTGGCAATCGAGCCTGTAATCGTCAGATTTCCTGCCAATGTCGAGAACAGTGCCAGGGCTTTCCACCAGAGCTCCGGCTGCGTCGCCGGAATGAAAAATTTGAGCAGCAATACGGCCGGCACATTACTGACGATATTGGAAACAATCGTCGTTACGACCGCGAACACACTCATGCTGCTAAAACCCCCGAACGAGGACAGCTGCAAGATATGATCCATCAAGCGGCTTTTTTCCACGCCGGCCACGATGACAAACAAGCCAATGAACACAATCAGCAGATTAAAGTCGATACTTGTATAAACCTTATTCGGTTTGACCCGTCTGGTAATCAGCAGAAATGCCGCGCCAACCGCCGAAGCCATGGCAAGTTCGACACCGGCAATATAGGCCAGTAAAATCGCCGCCAAAGTCAATAGGCTTTTGCGCACCAGGTAGGGGTGCACTGCCGCAATGACCGGTTGCTGATCAGTCCAGGCGACGGCCAGCTCCCGGCGATAAAACCAGGCTAGCGCCAGATATGTGCAAGCCAGTCCCATGGTGGCTACCGGCGCCGCGGCGGAAAAGTAATCCAGAAAAGAAAGTCCCGACAAGCCGCCGACTAGAATGTTCTGCGGATTACCCAGCAATGTCGCCGCGCTGCCGATGTTCGAGGCCATCGCCACTCCCAGCAGATGCGGCGCCGGATTGCAGCGGGTCCGCTCACAAATTAGCAAAACGACCGGCGTAAATAATAGACAGACAATATCATTGATCGCCACTGCCGAAGCTATTCCGCTGACGGCAATCGTCGCCGCCAGCAATTGACGCCGTGAATGGACCCTGTCGACAATCAAGTTCCCCAGTAAATCAAAGAAGCCGGCCAGCTTCAGATTCGCGACAACCACCATCATCGAGAATAAGATGACGATAGTGCGAAATTCCACCGCTTGCCCGGCTTCTTCAAATGTCAGCACACCAGCGCCAATCATCGCCACCGAGCCGATAATCGCCGCACCGGCCCGGTCCACGCGAAACAAGGGGCTTTTGCCAAGGGTAAAGATGACCAGCACCGCCGACATAATCATGCCGGCCCAAATCATTTGTGTTGTAAATCCCACGATTTTGCCACCCTTATCTTGGAACGCCGATCATTATGATTTAGGCTTTGAATCAGTCGATACAAATATCTTCGCCGTTGAGGATTTTTTTCATGTTCTTCATCGG
>CAZYJK010000184.1:0-3592 GCA_964647865.1 uncultured Veillonellaceae bacterium
CCCGTGCATAAGCCAGGCCGATTTCACGGGCCATACCGCTGCTGTCCTGATGAACAGCCAACAGACAGGGGACGCCGGCACCTTCGGTATATTGGCGGCGGACCAGATGACCGGGACCTTTGGGCGCGACCATGAACACATCGATGTCGGCAGCCGGCTGGATTTGACCAAAGTGAATGTTGAAGCCGTGGGCAAACGCGAGAGCAGCGCCGGATTTGAGGTTGGGAGCGATATGCTCGCGGAAGGTGGCGGCTTGCTTTTCATCAGGGATCAGGATCATCACGACATCCGCCTGGGCCGTGGCTTCAGCTACGGTTGCGACTTTCAGGCCGGCTGCTTCGGCTTTGGCCCAGGATTTGCTGCCCTTGTACAGGCCGACGGTGACATCGACGCCGCTTTCCTTCAAATTGAGGGAGTGGGCATGGCCCTGGCTGCCGTAACCGATAACGGCGACTTTGCGGTCCAGCATGAGATCCCAGTTGGCGTCCTGATCATAATACAGTTTTTTCATAATAAATTCCTCCAATTTTTGCTTTAGCAATAATATGATTCAAAAGATCAGTGCGGAGTTACTGCGCCATCCGACAGGGAAGCGCCCACGACATTGACCAGATTGGATACCTGACGGCGCAATTGTTCTGCCGTCGGCTGCCCGCAGTTGAGGACGGCCATGATCCGGACGGTACCGTTTTCCGGTTCCGTTGCGTAGGAGAGGCTCTCAATGGGCACGCCTCTTCGGTAACATAGGCCAGTCAGTCTCACCAGGGTATCTGACTGCTTTCTCAGGACTACCGATAAAAACTGTTTCATTTTGAACTCCTCCTTTTATTTAGAATTACCCGTATTTTTGCCGCTAAATATGAAAAGCCCCTGATATCGCACAGCGCTATGCGATATCAGGGGCGAATTGCTTCGCGGTACCACCCTTAGTTTTACTCAAATCCGATAAATAATCGGCAGCCCGTTAACGGGGGCCAGCTCGTTCCGACCTACTAACCGCGATGGTTTTCAGTAAGAAGGTTCGTAGGCGACAGGTTCATTATTGCGCTCCGGTTCACACCAACCACCGGCTCTCTGTAGCTGCAACGAAAAGGAACCGCTCCCAGTCATCACCTTTGATGCTTTAAATTATTGTCAAGGATTTTGTATACATTATTGAACATCCTTCAATACATGTCAATAGTAAACATGAAAATATTTATTTTTACCATACTTGTATTGAAAATTTACTATACGGTTGTCTCGGGGAAAGCCGAACAAGTATTTGACCCACTGGGCCAGCGTAGCATAAAATAAAGCATAAACAAAACATCGGGGACAGGGAGGGCTATACATGCCTGTCGGTACTTTAACCACTACATTGACAGATTTTATCCAGACCAGCCCGTTGAATCGGGCCCACGACCTGGCGGATTTGCAACTATTCGATGCACCGCTATTTGGCGTAGCCAGTGCCAACGATGAACTATTCCCGCAGCTCCGCCAACCCTCAATTATTATTGAAACCTACTTGCTGCCAACGGACTGGTTGCCAACAGCCAAAAGTATTATTTCGTTTTTTTTGCCATTTACTACGGAGGTTCGCGCTTCCAATCGGCAGCAGGGACTGCCTTCGACGGAATGGCTGTATGGACGGATTGAAGGCCAGGCGTTTGTCGTGGCGGTCGGTAACTTGCTGGTGAATTTACTCCAACAAGGCGGTTACGAAGCTGTATTTCCCACTGTCGACTCCAGATTCAAAATTGTCAATCGTCGCAGCAACTGGTCAGAGCGGCATACGGCATTCATTGCCGGACTGGGAACCATCAGCCTTAACCGTTCGCTGATCACCAAAGTGGGGGCGGCAGGACGGCTCGGCAGTGTGATTACCAACCTGGAACTGCCGGCAACCGAACGTAATTATCATGGATTTGACGAGCATTGCAATCACTGCGGCGCCTGCATCCGTCGTTGCCCAGCCGGCGCTATCAGTGTCGCTGGTAAAGATCACGCGATTTGCGATGCATTCCTGGAGACGACCCGCCAAAAGTTCGCGCCGCGCTATGGTTGTGGCAAATGCCAGACCGCCGTTCCTTGTGAAAAAGGAATCCCGGCCAAGCGGGTTAATAGCGTTATTTCATTTGACGTGACGTAAGTTATTCCTGTATAATTAATCGGTAAAATACTTTATATTTTGACAGAAGTTATGATGGAGACAATCGCCCAAAGGATTGGTTGACAGCGAACCGGGGAAGGTGGAAGCCCGGTGGACCAGCTGTGGCGAGAATCACTCCGGAACCGTGGACCGAACTGGCAGTAGGCTCCACCGTCTGACGCACGTTATCGCGTTTCAAGTGGCCTGCTGGGTCATTAGGGTGGTACCACGGGAAATAGTCCTCTCGTCCCTTGCGGGGATGTGAGGACTTAACTATTTGGAGGTGTAACTTTGGATTATTCAAAAACGTTGAACCTGCCGCAGACAGAATTTCCGATGCGGGCCAATTTGCCGGAGCGCGAACCGCAGATGCTGCAATATTGGAAAGATGAGCAAGTATATGACAAAAAACAGGCCGCTTCCGCTGGCCGCCCCAAGTTCGTTTTGCACGACGGACCGCCTTACGCCAACGGTAATATCCATATCGGCACCGCATTAAACAAAATTCTGAAGGACGTCATTGTAAAATACAAATCTTTGCGCGGCTTTGATGCACCCTATGTGCCTGGCTGGGATACGCACGGCTTGCCGATTGAACATGCGGCGATCAAAATTCTCGGCCTGAACCGGCACGAACTGAACCCGCTTGATTTACGGCGTGAATGTCGCCAATATGCTCTCAGCTGTCTCGATCTGCAACGGGAAGATTTCAAGCGTCTCGGTGTGGCCGGCGATTGGGATAATCCCTATATTACATTGAATCCAGCATACGAAGGCAAGCAGATCGAAGTATTCGGTGAGATGGCAAAACAGGGCTTTATCTACAAAGGCCTGAAGTCTGTCTATTGGTGCCCAAGCTGCGAAACCGCACTGGCCGAAGCTGAAATCGAGTATGCCGAAAAGAAGTCAACCGCAATTTATGTGAAGTTTCCGCTGGTTGACGACAAAGGGTTATTGCCGGTCGGCGCCGATGCCAGTAAAGTGTTTGGCGTAATCTGGACAACCACCCCCTGGACGATCCCGGCTAACGTGGCAATCGCCGTGCATCCAGAATTTGAATACGCCTGGGTTGCTAATGGCGATGAAATCTATCTGATGGCCACCGGTATGCTGGAAAGCGTACAAAAAGCCACCAATATCAGCGAAATGAAAGTGTTGAAAACATTTAAGGGCACCGATGCGGATGGCATCAAGTTCCGCCATCCGCTGCTTGATCGGTTGTCGCCGGTCGTGCTGGCTGATTATGTCACGCTGGAAGCCGGTACCGGTTGCGTACATACGGCGCCCGGACATGGTCAGGATGACTTTGAAACCGGCATGAAATATGGTTTGCCAATTATCAATCCCGTCGACCATGCCGGCAAATTCACGGCCGAAGGTGGCAAATACCAGGGACTGTCTGTTGAGGATGCCAACATTCCTGTTCTCAAGGACTTGGCAGCGATTGGCGCTTTGCTG
>CAZYJK010000185.1:0-3560 GCA_964647865.1 uncultured Veillonellaceae bacterium
CATCTGTCCGAGAACTTCCTCGACAACCAGCTGGATGTGGCTGACGGTTCGTTTGTCATTCGTATGTCGGGCACAAAACAGCTCCAGGTTAGCCTGCAATTTATAAAGGTCGAAATGGCGACTGACCACTTTTTCACAAAACTTGCGGATTCTTTGAATAAAGATCCGCGTTTTTTCTTTTTGCGGGTTTTCGAAAATGTCGCCCGGTTTGCCTTCTTCGTAAATGATCCCTTCGTCCATGAAAAATATGCGACTGGACACATTTTTGGCGAAGTCCATCTCATGCGTTACAATCGCCATCGTCATGCCTTCCTTGGCCAAACGGCGAATGACGGCAAGCACCTCGCTTACCATAGTAGGGTCGAGGGCTGAGGTCGGCTCGTCAAACAGAATGATTTCCGGGTCCATCGCCAGACAGCGGGCGATGGCAACCCGTTGTTTTTGGCCGCCGGACAGCTCGTCGGGGAACTGGTGCTGTTTTTCAGCTACACCGACTGATTTCAGCAGTTCGATCGCTTTTGCTTCCGCTTCCTGGCGCGACTTCCCGAGCAGTTTCATGGGTCCGAGCGTCAAGTTGTCCAGTACCGTTAAGTGTGCAAACAAGTTGAAAGATTGAAAGACCATGCCCATTTTGCGACGCAGCTTCGGTTCGTCCGTGCCTTTTTGCAGGATATTGACGCCGTCGATCACGATGCTGCCGCCGGAAGGACGTTCGAGCAGGTTCAGGCAGCGCAGGAAAGTGCTTTTGCCGGTGCCGGACGGGCCGATGATCGAAATGACTTCGCCCTTATGGATTTCGGCATTGATATCTTTCAATACCCAGTGATCGCCAAAGCGTTTGGAGAGATTTTTCACGCTGATCATGGCTGTTGCCTCCTTACCATGGCCGAAATGTCGTTTTCCAGGTAGGCAACGGAAAACACACAGGCCGCTTCCCGCTCGTTCAGTTTGTAAAAATTGGCGATGGCCAGGTCGATTTTGCCGGCTTGCAGCGCGGCAATCATCGCATCATACGACATATCAGTGATTTCCAGCCTCGTGCCCAGATGTTCGGCCAGCAGATGTGCCAGTTCGATGTCAAGTCCAGCCATCACGCCGTTGGACATAAAGGCATAGGGTTCGCTGAGCAGACAGGTTCCCATCCTGAGCACGCCATTGCGACCGTCAAGAGTGATTTTAGGTACGGTAGGAGTAGCCGCAGACAAGATCCATTTTTGCTTCAATCTGTCGATGGTCCCATCCTGTTTGAATTTGTTGATTGCCGCATTGACTTTACGGTGCAGGTCGGTGGCGTCACTACGCATCGGAATGGCAATCTCGACGGTTGACAGGCGTTCCGGCAAAATTTCATAGTCTTTCGGATGTCTTGCCAGGATATATTGCAGGGTATTCCGGTCAAACACAAACGCATCGGCCTTGTTTGCCCGTAATGCCAGCGCAGCATCAGCGGGGTAAACCATATCAACGACTTTCGCATTTTTATATTTTTCCCGGATGACAAAATCGCCGGTCGTGCCGGTAATGACCGCGACTCTTTTGCCGTCGAGGTCAGTCAATTTTTTGATTGCGGCACTTGTTGCCGCAGGTTTGGATTTCGGCTCGACCGGCCCGGTCGAATTGTAAACCGCAACCATCGCCAGGCTCAGGGTTGCAAACAGCAGTAAAGTCAGCCAACCGGAGCGCGAGACAGGTGTGCCAGTGCGATTTTTCCGACGCGGATCGCTGAACCGGTCCAACTCGTCCAACAATTGCAGCAACAGGGCGGAGATTGCGAAATAGAGCGCCGCTGTCATCAATAACGGGAAAAACGCGTCGAACGTGCGGCTGCGGATGATGTCACTGGCCTTGGTCAGATCTTGCACGGCGATATAACCGACAATGGAGGTCATCTTGACCAGGGAAATGACCTCGCCTTTATAGACGCTGAGAACACGCCGAATTGCCTGCGGCATAATAATGTAAACGAACGTTTGGAGCTTGCTGAACCCGCCGGCGATGCCCGCTTCGGTCTGGCCGCGGTCGATGCTTTCAATCGCGGCGCGGAACATTTCCGAAACATAGGCGGCGAAATTCATCCCGAACGCCACGATGGCCACCAATACCGGCGATACATTGGCGTTGCCGAAAATCACATAATACATGATCATCAGCAGCACCAGCACCGGCACGCCGCGCATCAGGGAAATGTAAAGGCGGGCAGTCAGTTGGAAAGCTTTTCGCCGTGACATCCGCAAAAAGCAGATGAATCCGCCCAGCAGCGTGCCGAACAGGATGGAGAACAGTGAAATTATCAGTGTGGTTTTCAGGCCGTCTAGGATTAACAAATAGCGGTTCTCCCTGATGATGTTGCTGTGAAACCCTTCGGCGATGCTTTGGGTCAGTGAAGTGGCGCGGACTGACTGTGGTTGGGAGTCTGCCAGGTGCGCGATGTTTTTTTTCAATGCAATCACCGCGGTTTTGTCTTCCATATAGGGAATGCTGAAGTCGACTTGTTTCTGGCGTTCGGCATTGATGGCGATACAATCGGCGATCATGTCCACCTTGCCGCTGGCCAGTGAAGCGATCAAGGCTGCAAAATCCATCGAAAGGATTTGCAGGTTGATGTTTTCTTGGGCGGCAAAGGTCTGAATAAGTTCGATGTCAAAGCCTGCATATTCGCCATCGATATAACCTGCGCTCGGCAGATCGCCGATCGCGACGCCCAGTACCACCTTGCGGCCGCTCGGATTGGTTTTGAATTTTGGCATTTTGATCGTGTCCAGATCGTTGTCGAACCATTTCTTGTGCATCGCCTCCAGAGAGCCGTCGGCTTTGCGCGACTGCAAGAAAGCGTCGAACCGGGCCCGCAGTTCGGGATTGTTTTTGTTGAATCCGATGCCGATCGGAAAGGTGAGGATTTGGTCGGTCAAAATACCGACCTCGGCATTGTCTTTCAACATGTTTTTGGCGGCAGCGTAATTGGTGATTGCCACGTCGACTTTTTCACTTTTTATTGCCAACAACAGGTCGGTCTGGGAATTGAAGCGCGAAATTTGGGCAGCAGGAAACCGTTCGCTGGCAAATTTGTCATAAATGAAGCCGCTGACTACGCCGATGCGTTTTTCGGCCATGTCCTCAATGGTTGCAATCCGGGGTGGCGGCGCCTGTTGGCCGCAACCGGCAAGCAGCGCCAGAATCATCAATAACGTGACGAACAGTAGGTGCCTTGTGTGTTTCAAATGAACAGCCTCCTGCAAAAACTATAATGAGTGTTCAGTCATTGTTAGATAATACGGTGAAACGCATCAAAACCCCTGCCTGGCGGAGACTTTGGTCGGGAAAAAATAGGACGAAATTCCCAGTGCAAAATAAGACCTCGGTATGATGGCGGATTGCTTTTGACTTGCTACAATTTAATCAGAAAGCAGGACAGGAAAATCCTGAAACAAAAATTAAAAATATGGGAGGAATAATAAAATGTTTAACATGATTCAAACGGTTCTCCAAAACAAAAAAGGCCAGGGAATGGTTGAGTATGGTTTGATTCTGGCTCTGGTTGCTGTTGTCGGAATGGCTGGCCT
>CAZYJK010000186.1:0-3501 GCA_964647865.1 uncultured Veillonellaceae bacterium
CATACCCTGTCGAAACTGGCTCAGGCCCTGCAGGTCGGGATTCAGAAATTCCGGGTGTAGAGGTCTCCTTGTTTACTTGCTCCCCGTATCGCTTAACGGCGGTGCGGGGGTTTTTTTGACGGACGGCAATGCTGCGGGCAGGGAGGAGAACCGATGCCGATTCGCGAAATTGTTGCTAAAGGGATTTTGGCAGGCGGACCTGTCAAACGACGAGGTGCGATATGAAACGGATAGTTACGCTGTTGCTGATGGGCCTGCTGCTGGCCGGCCTGCTGCCGGGCGCGGCGCTAGCGGCGAACGAGACTTTTTTGCTGCAGGCGGGTACGCCCTGGGAAACGACAGGCTATGTCGTCGACTCGGGAGAGGCCGGTCCCACGGCGCTGATTCTGGGCGGCGTGCATGGCAATGAACCGGCCGGCGCGGCTGCGGCGGAGCAAGTGCTCGCGTTCAAACCGGTCCGCGGCAAACTGGTTGTCATCCCGCGGGTCAACCGGCCGGGGTTGCAGCAGTCGCTGCGCTATCTGACCGGCGCCGGCGACATGAACCGCGCCTACCCGCCGACCGGCGAAGATACGCCGGCCAATCGGATGGGGGCGGCAATCATCGAGCTGATGAACCGATACGGGATCAACATGCTGATCGATCTGCACGAAGCGCGCACCTTTCATAAAGTAGACCGGACATCGCTGGGCCAGACGCTGCTGTTTGCCGACAATGCGGCAAGCACCGGACTGGCGATGGATACGCTGGACGAGGTGAACCGTCGGATCGCCGACGACGTGGTCAAATTCTCGCTGGTCGGCCACCCGATTCCCTCTAGCGCCGCCTGGTACGCGGGAAAATATCTCGGCATCGCCGCATTCACCGTGGAGACCAGCTCGCGCCAACCGCTGGCCGACCGGGTACAGCAGCACCTGCTGGTGGTGCGGGAACTGCTGGCGGCAGGCGGCTGGCTGGCGCGATGACGCTGCCGCCGGGGGCCGCCCAGGTCGGATTTCTGTTTTGCCTGTCGCTCTGGCTGGGCTGGCTGGGCCTGCTGAGCTGGGAACGCCGTCGACATCAGCGCCGACTGGCGGGACTGCGGCTGCGCGTCCATGTCAACGGCACACGCGGCAAATCGGGCGTGACCCGGCTGATCGCCGCCGGACTGCGCGGCGGCGGCTATCGTCCCTTTGCCAAGGTGACCGGCACCGCCGCCAAATGGATCGAACCGGACGGGACGGAGCGAGCGATTGCCCGGCGCGGCTTGCCGAACATCCGCGAACTGATTGAAACGGTCCGCCAGGCGACGCGCTCTCAGGCCGATGCGCTGGTCTGCGAATGCATGGCCCTGCAGCCGGAGCTGCAGGAGTTTTGCGAGCAACGGCTGATTCGCTCTCATATCGGCGTCATCACCAATGTGCGGCACGATCACGAGGAAGTGATGGGACCGGATCTGCCGGCCATCGCCGCCTCACTGGCCCGTACCGCGCCGCAGGGAGGCACGCTGGTCGTCACGCCGGAAACGGCGGCGCTGTTGCCGAAGTCTGCGACGGACGCTTGTCGGCTGAGGATCGTCGATCCGGCGAGCGTGTCGGCCCAGGAACTGGCTGGGTTTGCTTTTGCCGTCGAGGCGGAAAACGTGGCGCTGGCCCTGGCGGTGTGCGAACTGGCCGGGGTGCCGCGCGCGGTAGCCCTGGAAGCGATGCAGGCGTCGCAGCCGGATGTCGGCAATCTGGCGGTGCGTGAACTGCCGCTGCCGCGAGGCGGCAAGCTGCGTTTTGTCGATGCGCTGGCCGCCAACGATCCCGACTCGACGGAGATTCTCTGGCGACGCTATGTGGATGGCGCGGCGGACGCGGTGCTGCTGCACGCGCGGGCCGACCGGCGGCTGCGGACGGAAAAACTCTGTGAACGCCTGGCCGGCCTGCATCAGGGCGTGTTTTATCTTAGCGGCGACAGCGGTTTTGCCGCCGCCTGTCTGCGGCGCCTCGGCGTCGATAGCGAGCGGCTGGTCCGTCTCGACGAAGCAACGCTGGCCGCCGTGACCGAGCAGGTCCGCCGCCGGACTCCGGCGGCTCAGCCTGACGGCGAGGTTACCCTGTTTGCCGCTGGCAACCGGAAAGGATTTGTGGTCTGACAGATGCATTTTTTGTTTATCGGCATTTTGGTTTCGCTGTTCATCACCGAAACTAGCGGTTTTTCCCCCGGCGGCATCGTCGTGGCCGGCTATCTGGCCCTGTTTGCCCGGCAACCGGTCTGGCTGGCCGGGACGCTGGCGGTGGCGCTGGCAAGCTGGGGCGTGGTGCGCCTGCTTAGCCGCCATTTGCTGCTGTATGGACGCCGCCTGTTTGCGATGCATCTGCTGACAGGGCTGCTGCTGGGGCAGGCCGTGATGCTGTACGGGCGCGGCTGGGCCGAGTGGGACTGGGGCGTCAATGTGATCGGCTGGATCGTGCCTGGCCTGCTGTCGCGCGACTTTGACCGGCAGGGCTTTTTGCCGACGTTGGCGGCGACCGCGCTGGCGGTGGCGCTGATCTGGCTGGTGGCGATGCTGGGGGACGGACTGCTATGGTAAAGCGACTGTGGTTGCTCGTGGCGGCGACGCTGCTGTTCATCGCGCTCTGCCAGCCATTTTTGCAGGCGCGGCCTACGCTGTACCAGACGGAGAAGCGGGCGGCGCTGGCGCTGGCCGAACAGGCGCAGGCGCAACTCGGACCGCGGATCAGCGGCCCCGAATACAGCTGGATCACCACCACGCTGGCCCCGCCGGAAGCGAAACGGCTATCCCGTCATCCCGACTTTGCCGCGGTGGCGGTCGGCTGGCTGAAACAGGCGGGCGCAGGTCCTGGCAGCCGGGTGGCGGTCAACTTGTCCGGTTCGTTTCCGGCGCTGAACATCGCGGTGCTGGCGGCGATCGAGGCGGTCGGCGCACAGCCGGTCATCACCTCCTCGGTCGGCGCTTCCACCTGGGGCGCGACCGACCCTGAGTTTACCTGGCTGGACATGGAACGCGAACTGACTGCGGCCGGGCTGTGGCGCTCGCGAACGGTCGCTGCGTCGCTGGGCGGGGTGGGAGATGCCGGCGGCGGCCTGACGCCGGAAGGCAAAGAACTGGCGCATTCGGCGATCCGCCGCAGCGGCGCCGACCTGATTGCGGCAGCCGACCTGCAGGGTGCAATCGGGCGGCGACTGCAACTCTACCGCGGCGAGGCGAACGAACTGCCGCTGCTACTGGTGAATGTGGGCGGCAGCCATGTGCTGTTCGGCGAGGCGGGCCACCGTGCGCCGCTGCCGCAGGGACTGAACCGGGGCTATCATCCGCTGCTGGGCGCGCAGGACGGGCTGGCGGCGGCTTTCCTGCAGACAAATCGGCCGGTGATCCATTTCATCAATGTACGGCAGCTGGCGGCGCAGTACGGGATAAGCGAAAATACACCGCCGGGGACAAGCGGCGCTTTCGTTTCACGGCAACCGCCGCCGGTCTTGCGGGTTTTGGCGGGGTGCTGGCTGGCCGGCGTG
>CAZYJK010000187.1:0-2301 GCA_964647865.1 uncultured Veillonellaceae bacterium
ACAGGCTTGCTTTCGCCAGTTCACGACGCCTGTTTCTTGCGAGAATATATCCATCATCTTGATTTCCGGCAAGCCTAAACTTCCGTCCGCCGTCGCCACCCAATACGCCAGATGCATGAAAGACTCTTTTTGATCGGCATTTTTTAACAGTTCCAGAAACATAACGACACCCCTTCTCTTTTTCTTGTTTTTCATCGATTCTCTTGCCATCGGTACCGGTTTCATTTATCATTGTAATCACCGCATATTCATATTTCAAATATCAAAATTACTAATTTAATATATTAAAAAAATATGTATCAGTAGGTGATTGCATGGATATCCGACAATTAAAATACTTTCAGGCCATCGCCGAGGAAGGCCAGATTTCCAAGGCGGCCAAACGCCTCAATATGGCCCAGCCGCCTTTAAGTCAGCAATTAAAACTGATTGAAAGCGAACTGGGCGTGCAACTGGTCGAACGCGGCCCCCGGCAAATCAAACTGACCGAAGCCGGTCGTTTGCTCCAAGACCGCGCCGGTCAAATCATCGAACTGCTCAATGCCACAACCGTCGAATTGCAGGACCTCAATTCCGGTTCGCGCGGAGCTTTGTCCATTGGCGCCGTAGCTTCGGCCGGCGCCACGTTTTTGCCGGAACGCATCCGCCATTTCCATGCCCAATACCCTGGAATCCATTTTCAGTTTTGGGAAGGCAGCACCCTGCGTATCCTCGAATTATTGCAAAATGGCGTGATTGAGATCGGAATCGCCCGCGCCATCTATGACCCCGATATATTTCAGGCCTACGATTTGCCGGCCGAACCGATGATTGCCGCGCAAAAACTCACCGGAACCCCGAAACCCCAGGCAGTCCGACTGCAAGTCACGGAACTTCGCGACAAGCCGCTACTGATCCACCGCAGTAACGAGGCGATGATCAGTGAAGTTTGTCGCAAAAACGGTTTTCGCCCTTCCATTCTCTGTCGCGGCGACGACGTGCGCTCCTTGTTGGCATGGGCCGATGCCGGACTTGGCGTGGCCATCGTGCTAAAATCGGCCACCGGGCTGGTCCCCAGCAATCACCTGACATTTCAGGAAATCGCCGACCCGACGCTTTCAATAAAAAAGGCGATTATCTGGAACCGCAACCGCTACCTTTCGAATGTGGCGAGAAATTTTCTGGCCTGTTTACTAGCGGCCCGGACCTAACCAAGTCGTTTGTACCATATTATTTCCGTATAGTTCATCAATGTTTTGCATATTGGTTTGCTACGCAAAGTTTTGGCATAATTATTGAACATAGCGAACGAGGAGGCCCCATGGTATTTTTTCAGGCGCTCGAAGGACTTTTCGCAATCATGTTGATGGTGTCAACCGGCTATTTACTCACCGCCAAAAAATTCTTCACGGCGGAGAACTCAAACCTGTTGCCGTTATTGGTAAATTACGTATCCCTGCCAACCTTCATGATCTGGAGCATGCTGAATACATTTGACCGGGCCAAACTGCTCCCGCTGCTGGCCGGCGTATTCGTCCCGGCCATCGCGATGTTGATCAGTTTTTCGATTAGTTATGTGATTTCCAACTTGCTGGACCTGCCGGACAATCGCCGGGGAACCTTCCGGTCGGCTTTCTTCTGTTCCAGCGCCATTTTCGTCGGACTGCCGGTAAATCTGGCCTTGTACGGCGAAGGTAGCGTCCCGTTCGTGCTGGTTTATTTTCTGGCCAATGCGTTTCTGTTCTGGACGATCGGCAACTACTCGATCAGTCTCAGCGGCAAGTCCGCGCCGGCCAAGCTGATCAGTCTCGCCTCGCTCAAACAGGTTTTTTCACCGCCGTTCATCGGCTTCACCATCGCAATCACACTGGTCATGCTCGGCGTGCGTTTGCCTGACTTCCTGATGGTAACCTTCAAATACCTCGGCAACATGACCACTCCCCTGTCGATGTTGTTTATCGGAATCGTCATGTTCGGCGTAAAGTTCAGCGAGATCAGATTGACCAAAGACTTATTGGTTTTGCTGGCCGGTCGGTTCGTCATTTCCCCGCTGATTGTAATCGCAGTGGCCTCTTTCTTCCCGATTCCCGAGCTAATGAAAAAGGTTTTCGTGATCCAGTCCGCCCTGCCGGCGATGACCCAAACGACGCTGATGGCCCGCCTTTATGGGGCCGACACCGAATACGCAGCCGTATTGGTCAGCACCACGACCATTGCCGCCTTGTTCGCCATCCCGATCTATATGATTATGCTGTAGTGCAGGCAATCTTGATTGGCTGCGTCACAAGAATAAAGAGACCGTGAAAACTTGTCGCAAAGTTT
>CAZYJK010000187.1:2401-3475 GCA_964647865.1 uncultured Veillonellaceae bacterium
TCGGCTTTTTATAGCGAATTTTCACCTGCAGCAGATCAGTGCTGCCTGCGGCTTGCGACTGTTGGTATACCAGCGGGTCAACCGCCGCGACGTTTTCCGGCGAATCCGCCGGCACAATCTCATACAGCGCCGTTACGGAATGCCCTGCTCCCATATCTCCGGCATCCTTTTTGTCATCATTGAAATCGCGATCGGCCAATTTCCGGTTTTCATAGCCGATCAACCGATATGCCTTGACCTTGGCTGGATTGAACTCGACCTGGATCTTCACATCTTTGGCGATGGTGAACAAGGTTCCCGCCATCTGAGAAACCAGCACTTTTTTTGCTTCCAGCGCATTGTCGATATAGGCATAGTTGCCGTTTCCTTTGTCGGCCAGCGCTTCCATCTTATTATCCTTGATGTTTCCCATACCAAAGCCAAGCACGGTGAGATAGATCCCCTGATCGCGCCGCTCCTCAATCAGCCTGGTCAGTTCGCCTTCGCTGGACGCTCCGACATTAAAATCACCGTCAGTTGCCAAAATGACCCGATTGTTGCCGTTTTCAATGAATTTTTCTTTGGCGATCTTGTAGGCCAGCTTGATTCCTTCGCCGCCGGCGGTGGAGCCGCCTGCCTGCAGTCCGTCGATTTTGGCGTTGATGACCGCTTTTTCATTGCCGGGAGTCGAGTCCAGCACCAATCCGGCTGCCCCGGCATAAACCACAATCGCCACTCGGTCCTCGGCCCGCAGTTGCTGCACCAACAGCTTGAATGCCTTTTTCAGCAGCGGCAACTTGTTTTCGGCAAACATCGACCCTGATACATCGATCAAAAACACGAGGTTGCTCGGCGGCAAATGTTCCGTCTGAATGTTTTTTCCCTGCAGCCCGAGCAATACTAACCGGCGATTGTTGTCCCAAGGACTCACGCCGACTTCGGTCGTCAGCGCCATCGGCATATCGCCAGTCGGTTGCTGATAATCATAAGAGAAATAATTCAACAGTTCTTCCGTGCGGACTGCATCGGCCGGCGGCAGGTTGCCGCTGTTGAGGAAACGCCGCACGTTGCTGTAGGAAGCGGTATCGACATCGA
>CAZYJK010000188.1:0-3447 GCA_964647865.1 uncultured Veillonellaceae bacterium
CCGAGCCGCCGCAGATAACTATCGAGATCGCGCTCCAATTCATGCAGATGAACGCTGACATCCCGAGCCAAGCCAGCAGAATCAATGTTTTCAGTCAGTTCAACAAACTCGGCGCCCAACGACCGCATGGCGGAGATGCAAGCTTCTACGGCCGCATTTACCTGCGCCGATTCCTCGCCCTCACCGAACAGGCTGCGCAACAAGCCGATCCGACGTCCTGCCAGCTGCGGGTTTACGGTCGCCGCCAGATAGCTGCCCGGTCCTGTTTGTCCGACGCTATAGGCAGTTCTCGCATCCTCCGGGTCATAGCCGACCATGACGTCCAACAGCAGCGCCGCATCACTGACGCAACGGGCAATCGGGCCTGCCGTATCCTGTGAATCGGAATACGGAATCAATCCGCTACGGCTGACCAGCCCGGTTGTCGGCCGAATCCCGACCAAACTGTTTGCGGAAGCCGGCGAGCGGACCGAATTGACCGTGTCGGTGCCGATTCCGGCCACGCCGAATCCAGCCGCCACACCAGCGCCGGTTCCACCGCTCGACCCGCCGGGAGTCCGGCTGAGATCGTATGGATTCAGCGTTTGTCCGCCTAGCGAACTGACGGTTTCACCCCAAACAGCGAATTCATGCAGATTGACCTTGGCCAAAATTATCGCTCCGGCATCCTTGAGCTTTCGCACCAGGAAAGCATCCTGCGCCGGCTGGTGCTCTTTCAGGCAAACCGCACCGGCGGTCGTTTTCATGTCGGCGGTTTCGATATTATCCTTAAGCAAAATGGGAATTCCATGCAACGGACCGATCATCCCCTGTCGTCGCAGCGTTTCGTCCCGTTCTGTCGCCAACTGAAGCGCCCGCGGATTGACCCGCAAAACCGCGTTCAGTTTCGGTCCATACTGATCATATGCTTCAATTCGGTTCAGGCAGGTTTCCACCAGTTGTCGACAGGTAATTTCTCCTCGCTGCATCGCTGCATGAATTTTTGCGATTGTCTGCTCAGACACGATGTCGCCCCCTTTTTTTGAAAACGCACAGACTCCTGACGCTACCTTCTAAGCGAAGCGGTTCTTTTCCTGCCCATGTCAAATACAGATTGCACAAATACCAAAGCAAAAAAGGGAAAAGCCGGCCCCTGCTTGCGTGTAAAGCCGGTTCAGCTTTTCCCCTCTGTTCTTCGATTCACGATTTATTCATCCAGCGCAGTCTGCGTCGTGTTTTCCAGCCGATACAAAAACCAGGTCACGGCAAGCAAATCGGCAACGCCGCCCGGGCTCACGTTGTGTTCGATGAATTCTGTGTCCATGCCTTCGATCAGCGCCTGTCCCTGCGCAGTGTACAGACCGCCAGCTAGCAATGCTTCCCGCGCTTTCCCCTTTGCCCACAGCCGCATTTTGTCGGGGTGGTGCCGATTCATCACCGTCGTATCATCCACGACAGTCATCAAAACCAACAACGTCTGCAGCAACGCACTGTTCACAGTCAAATGGTCCGCCATTGCCTGACGCAACGTCGGCAGTCCATGTTCCAAAACCGCCGGCAGTCCCTGCTCCATCTCGCCGCGAATCCCGGTCACGCCATGAAGACGATAGAGTTTTTCGCCAGCGGTCAAACTGGTTACCGACTTATCCATGTTGCCCAATTCGCGGGTCACTATGCCTGCAGTCATCGCTGCGACGCACTGTAAAATCGACCCGCTGTCCTGTCTATTCCGGGTGTGTTGCAGCCATCCGACCGCCGCCGCCACGATTCCCAATGAAAACAGCAATCCTTTTTGGGTATTGACACCGCCGGTCGCTTGCAACATGCGGGCTTCTCCGTCAATGCCGATCTGTCTAAGCACAGGTAGTAGCGCCGGCAGTGTGCCGCCATGGTTCAATCCAGCCTGAACGCAGCGAGCCATACAAATTGACAAAGCCGCCGAGCTGGACATAAACGAGTAAAAATCCATGTCAGTATGCGCACCTGAATTCACCCTGTCCACTAAACCGGGGGAAGGCGTGCAGGTCACTTCATATAGCATCGCCTCGACCGCCAGCGAACCGACGGTTTCAGCAAACGGGCTGATCAGCCGCGTTTTGTCCGCTGTAGTCGCAATTTCTGCCGCCGCATTTTTTTCCATCGATTTATTCCAGCACCAGGCGATGGAAGCTCTTCTTGCCTTTGCGAATCAGCAGGCTGTCCGCTTCGAACTGCTCCGCCGTGAGCAGCGCCTCCGGATCGACGACCTTCTCGTCTTTCACGTACAAGCCGCCGCCCTGAATCAGCCGACGCGCTTCGCCCTTGGAGGCAAAGATTCCGGCGCCGGTCAGGATATCGACCAGCTTGCCGCCGATTATTTCCCGGGAAATAGTTACCGTCGGTGCATTATCGAGTGCGCCTGCGCCGCCGAACAAAGCCTCGGCCGCTTGTTGGGCCCGTTCGGCTTCTTCCTTGCCGTGCACCAGTTGCGTCACTTCAAAAGCCAGCACTTTCTTGGCCGTATTGATTTCCTGATCCCGCAGCGCGCCCAGTCGGCGGACTTCCTCCATCGGCAGGAACGTCAGCAGCGCCAGGCATTTTGCAACGTCGGCATCATCCACATTGCGCCAGTACTGGTAGAAATCGTAGGGCGAAGTTTTTTCCGGGTCCAGCCAAAGCGCGCCCTTCTCGGTCTTGCCCATCTTGCGTCCGTCGCTGGTCGTCAGCAGGGTAAAGGTAAGGCCGAACGCCGGTTTGGCTTCCTTGCGCCGGATCAGGTCCGCTCCGGCTAGAATGTTCGACCACTGGTCGGCGCCGCCCATCTGCATGACGCAGCCGGTCAGTCGGTACAGTTCCAAAAAGTCATAGGCCTGCATGATCATATAGTTAAACTCAAGGAACGACAGGCCGCGTTCCAGTCGTTGCTTGAAGCAGTCCGCCGTCAGCATCCGGTTGACGGAAAAGTTGGCCCCCACGCTGCGCAGCATCTCGACATAGTTCAGTTTCATCAGCCAGTCGGCATTGTTCAGCATCAGCGCCTTATCGTCGGTGAAATCGATGAACCGGCGCATCTGTTTCTTGAAACACTCGCCGTTGTGGGCAATCGTTTCCGCCGTCATCATCTTGCGCATATCGGTCTTGCCGGAAGGGTCGCCGATCATCGCCGTGCCGCCGCCGATCAGACAAATCGGCCGATGTCCGGCCCGTTGCATATGCGCCATCACCATCATGCCCAAAAAGTGACCGACATGCAGGCTGTCTGCCGTCGGGTCAAAACCGATGTAAAATGTGATCTTTTCCTTTGCCAACAGTTCGCGGATTTCCTCTTCGTGCGTCAACTGATGGACGAAACCCCGTTCATAAAGCGTATCCAATACAGACAATGCAGAAACCTCCTCTGTGTTCAGGCTGCCGACTGCGAAAAAAAGGGAAGCCCATCCTTGGCCAGGACGGGTCTTGCCCTAATACAGTTTGCATTCTAAATATAGC
>CAZYJK010000189.1:0-3386 GCA_964647865.1 uncultured Veillonellaceae bacterium
CCCGTTCTATCATTTCAGTATTCTATTTGCGTTTTATCCTTCGTTCGCATCGCGATGCCGCATGTGGGGAAACAAAATCACATCACGAATGGAATAGCTATCAGTCAGGAACATCGCCAAGCGGTCAATGCCGATGCCCAGTCCACCGGTCGGCGGCATCCCATACTCCAGCGCAGTAACAAAATCCTCATCCATCATGTGGGCTTCCGCGTCACCGGATTCGCGCTGCGCCACTTGCGCCAGGAAACGTTCTTTCTGATCCATCGGATCATTCAGTTCGGAGAAACCATTGGCGATTTCTCGGCTAAAGATAAAGCCTTCAAACCGGTCGGTGAATTCGGGATCATCCTGACACCGTTTGGCAAGAGGTGAAATTTCGGTCGGGTAGCGGGTAATGAAGGTCGGTTGCACCAAGTGCTCTTCCGCTTTAGCTTCAAAGAAAGCATTTAGGATGCCGCCAATGCCATGGCCCGGTTCGTAGTGAACCCCATTGTCATCGGCAGCCTTGCGGGCTTCCGCCAAGGTCTTGATTGCAGCAAAATCCACTCCGGCAAACTGCTTTACGGCATCGGTCATGGTAATGCGGCGCCAAGGCGGGGTCAAATCGATCGCCTGCCCCTGATAACTGATTTGAGTAGTCCCCAGCACTTCCTGAGCCACAGCAGCAATGACTTCTTCGGTGAGTTTCATCACCGTTTCATAGTCTCCATACGCCTGATACAGCTCCAGCAGGGTAAACTCGGGGTTATGTTTGATCGAGATTCCTTCGTTGCGGAACACTCGATTCAGTTCGTAGATTTTTTCAAAACCGCCAACGATCAGGCGTTTTAAGTACAATTCCGGCGCAATCCGCAAATAGAGTTTCATATCGAGTGCATTATGATGCGTGATAAACGGTTTAGCCGCTGCTCCGCCAGCAATCGCGTGCATCATCGGCGTTTCCACTTCCAAAAATCCGCGTTCATCGAGAGCTCGACGTAGCGCCTGAATCATTTTGCTGCGCACCAAAAAGGCCCGTTGCACGTCTGGATTGACAATCAAATCCAGGTAACGCTGGCGATAGCGGATTTCCACATCTTTTAGCCCATGCCATTTCTCAGGCAATGGTCTCAGCGACTTGGTCAGGAAGGAAACCGCTGTGACCTTGATGCTGACTTCGCCGGTACGGGTGCGAAAAACCTCGCCCTCCGCCCCGACGATGTCGCCTAGATCGAATTGATGAACCACGTCATACGCAGCTTCACCTAGAATATCCTGTCGCAGATACAGTTGAATCTGTCCACTCATATCGCGCAGGTTAGCAAAACCCGCTTTGCCATGCCCGCGAATAGCCATAATACGACCGGCGACCCGGACGGGTTTCCCTTCCAGGTCGGCAAATTGATCCGATACTTGTTGTGCGTGGTGGGTCGGTTCATAATGACGACCGAACGGCTCGATCCCTTTTTCGACAATCGCCGCCAGCTTATCGCGGCGGGCTTGCATCAATTCGTTCAGTTCTTCGCCGGTTTGACCGACGGCGGAATTCATTTCTTCTGTCATTCAATAAGACTCCTTGCCGCAATCAGTTCAGTTCGATGTTTACGATTTTAAACTTCATTCTGCCGGCCGGAGCGACCACTTCCACCGTTTGCCCGATCTTCTGACCGAGCACGGCGCTACCAACCGGAGATTCATTGGAAATCCTTGCTTCACCCGGATCCGCCTCAGCCGAGCCGACGATGGTGTAAATCATTTCGCGGCCATTGTGAGCGGCTTTTCCCTTGCCTTCCTTAACTTCTTTCAAAGTTACCGTGCAACCCAGACCTACCGTGCCGGTGTCTGTATCGCAACTTTCGATCAGCTTCGCGCTGCGCAGCATTTTTTCCAGCGCTTGCAGCTCGCCTTCAATGAACGCCTGTTCGTTTTTCGCATCTTCATATTCAGCGTTTTCACTAATATCACCGAACTCAATCGCTTGCTTGATCCGTTCAGCAACTTCCTGACGTCGGACCGATTTGAGATGTTCGAGTTTCTGTTCCAGTTTCTTTAACCCGTCAGTAGTCAGGATCGTTTCTTTTTCAGCCATCACGCAGTCTCCTTTACGTCTCGGTCTTGTCTTTAAATCCTATGGCGCGAACACTTATCTATATAATATGTATAGAAAGAAGGCAGCAAGCAGAACCGCTACTTTTCTTCAACAATTATAGGCACAATCAGTCGGTTTGTCAATTTTGTCCCGCGCGTCCATCTGCAACAGAATCCGGTACAATTGCTCCGGACTCACCAGACGGCAATCCTGTCCGGTCATAAAGTCAGGCTCAGCATAACGCCAAAGTTTTACCAGCATTTCGCTGCATATCAACGTATTGGAAGAAGCACCGGACAACAGCGCCAACAAAGATCGCCCTGCCCACAAACCCAGCAATTCTTTGACGCCAATGGCCAGGCAGGTTTCGTAACCATAGGCTATAGTCATCTGTTTCCACTGATGCACTTGCGACAGCATTGCCGCATACGCGCCATCGTCGATACTGCAGGATACTATTTGACTTCTTTGCCAGCCAGCGTATTTGTCGCCGGCTTCCAGCAATAATCCCCTGCCGGCCAGCGCTTCCACCAACAGGTTGTCTTCATCAAACCGCAATGCCACATGCGACCAGGTGGCTCGCGTCGCGGTAGTCACCAAACGATCCAGCCAACTCTCTCCGGTAGCAAAAATAAAGCTCACTTGCTTCATTGCCAAGGCTCGAGCGGGAACCGGCGCAAAATTTTCTTGCACAAGTCGATCCCTAATGGCGAATCATCGTGGGCCATGCCTTTCTTGAGTCCCTGCAACGCACGCAATCCCGGCTCACTGGTCAGTCCCAGTTCGCCAGTCAAACGCGACATCACCGCGCGACGGGCTTTGTCCAGCGAGAATCCCACCGCATCATTCTGTTTGATCTGTTCACTCAATTCCTGAAACATATAAAACTGAGCCAAATTGGTCATCGGATTGCCGCAGGCGCCGGCCTGCGTCTGCCCCAATACTTCCGGCAAGGCAAATCGCATGCTTTTTTCCACGGACCAAGTCAGTTCCGCCGTTTCTCGGCGCATCGACTCCTTCAGCGTCCTGGCGGTACACAAACCATAAGTCCGCAGTGATCGGATCATCGCGTGCTCGATCGTGTGGGCCGTTTCCTGGCTGACCAGTCCTTTTAGATTCGCTGTGATCTGAACCGGTGCGTTGCGTTCGATATCGTTGCCATAGAGCGTCACCGGAATGTCGCCCAGACTGCGAAATTCGGTGAATCCACCCTGCGGCAGCCAACCCGCGCCCGACACAACAGGGTATTCCTGTCGCATGTTTTTGAAATCAAGCGCTTCCAATCCGTCAACGCGCAATGCCCCCTGCACAAACTGCA
>CAZYJK010000190.1:0-3362 GCA_964647865.1 uncultured Veillonellaceae bacterium
CAATCAACACCAGTTGCGGCTTTCGCCGTTCTATAGCGTCCGCATCCATTTCCGGGCAAACCTGACCCTGCAGGTGGATCTCCTGCGGTGCAATGCACGGCAATCCGTCAAGCAGTTGCTCCATTTCCGGCCGCCCGTGCGTTTCGACCCAACCAACTGCGACATCCACACCCTCAGTCAATCGCTGCCGGGCCGTCTCTAGCATGGTGTAAGTTTTTCCAACGCCAGCGGCCGCTCCCAGAAATACGGTCAGCTTGCCGCGCGTTTCCCTGCTATGCTCCGTCACGCTGTCCCTCCAAACCGACTTGTCCCGTCTAAGATACGTTCCACACCGCAAAGCCACCTCCTCTTGCTTTTCGCCAAATCACAAAAAAAGCCTCCCGGTATTGCCCGGCAGGCTCTGAAATATTTAAGCGGCAGACCCCAACGCGATAACCAAAAACAAGGAAATCAGCAAGCTTCTGCCTCAAACCGCTGGATACCGATATTGTCGCCAACCAAAATCAATCGGTCGGATTCGGCTAGCTTATCGGCAGGGCTCGGCGACAAGGAAATCTTTCCGTTACGTCGCACCGCGATCACAGTAATCCCATATCGTTCCCGCAAATTCGACTCCATCAGGCTTTTTCCCACCAGATTGCCGCGCACATCCACCTCGATGATGCCTAGATCCGGCGCCAGTTCAAAATAATCGATAATATTCGTCGACATCAGGTTATGCGCAATGCGCTGCCCCATATCGCGCTCCGGGAAAACCACCTGATCGGCGCCGACTTTCTCCAGCATCTTGCCATGCAACGCATTGGCGGCTTTGGCCACGATATGCCTGACACCCATTTCTTTCAGCAGTAGCGTCGTCAATACGCTGGCCTGAACATCATGCCCGATTGCCACGACCACCATGTCGAAATTCCGGATCCCAAGCGCAGCAAACGAAGCCTCGTCCGTCGTATCCACAACGACCGCGTGGGTGAAATGCTCCGCCACCTTCTGAATCCGTTCTTCGTCGGAATCGACCACCAGCACTTCCTGTCCGGCATTGACCAACGTCATCGCCACACTCGTGCCGAATCTTCCCATGCCGATTACCGCATACTGTTTCTTTTGCATCTTGTCACCTAACCAATTACGATTTTTCCTTCGGGATATTTCAGGCGTTCTTTGCGCGGCCGTAGCGCCAGCGCCATAAGCAGCGTCAGTGTACCTACCCGGCCGGCGAACATCGTGAGTGTAATCAAAACCTTTCCGGCATCGCTCAATTTGGGGGTGATGCCAGTGGACAGGCCGACGGTGCCAAACGCCGATGTCACTTCGAACAACAGGGAAAATATCGGCGCCGCTTCGGTAAAGCTGAGCGTCAATGTCACCAGGGAGATCAGCATGACGGAAATCGTCACAATCGTAAAAGCCTTGTAAACGGTTTGCTGTGGAATTTGCCGACCAAATGCCAACGGATCACGCTTGCCGGTAACCGAACCGACGAGAGAAATAAACAGGATCGCTGCGGTCGAAGTCTTCACACCGCCGCCCATCGAAGATGGTGAAGCGCCGACAAACATCAGGAAGATGATCGCCAGCAGCGTTCCTTCACGCAGCAGACCAATATCGACGGTATTGTAGCCGGCGGTTCGCGCTGTAACGGACTGAAACAGGCTGGCCATTACTTTGTCCGCAGGCGGCAAGTCGCTGAGCGTCTTGGCATTGCCGTACTCGGCAACGAAGATAAACCCGGCGCCGAGGACAATCAGCAAAACCGTCGTGGTAAGCACAACCTTGGTATGCAGGGAAAATCGTCTGGTCTGACGACAGTTCCACAAATCGGCGACCACAGGAAAACCGATGCCGCCGACCACGATCAGCGATGCAATCACGCCATTCACCGTTAGATCGCCGACATAGCCGGTGATGCTGCGATATTCGCCAAACAAGTCAAAACCGGCATTACAAAAGGCCGAGACCGCATGCCAATAGCCGAAGTAGATTCCCTTCAGACCGAAGTCCTGAAACCAGCGTAGCGCCAGGATCGTTCCGCCGACCAGCTCTACCAGCAGCGTCGCACGGATAATGTATAGCGTTAGCCGCACTACGCCGGCCAGGTCCAGTTGGTTGGTCGCCTCTTGGATCAACAGCCTTTCCTTCAGATTGATCTTTTTGCCGCTGAGCACCGCAACCAAGGTCGCTACCGTCATGACGCCCAACCCGCCGATTTGGATCAGCAGCAGAATCACACTCTGACCGAAAACGGAAAAATATGTTCCGGTATCGACGACGACCAATCCTGTCACGCAAACTGCCGAAGTCGCCGTAAACAGGGCATCAACAAAGCGCAGAGTACCGCCGCTTTTTGACGCGTAAGGCGTCATTAATAGCGCCACTCCGCTTAAAATCAGCCCGGCAAAACCCAAGACCAGAATCTGATAGGTCGACAAGTGCCAACGATAGGGATTGAGTATCCGTGAAACTCCGACAAGCATCTCCATGATGTTAATAATTCTAAGCCTGCGCCGGGAAAAATGCATGTAAAAATTTCGTAAAGATTTTTAGGAATCGGCAACCCAACGACTTGCCACAATCAAGCGAACCACATCGCCAAATAAATTCTCCGAGGATTCGACGTGAAGCCCAGCGAGCTCAACCGACCTTGACGTCTGTCGGTTAATGTTGTCGCCCAACAGGCGGACGGTGATCGGATTCAGTCGATTCATCGCACCGCGGAGCCAGGGACGATCACTGGCCATGTGTTCAAGCAAAATCATCCGTCCCCCTGGCCTCAGCACCCGCAGGCATTCGCGCAATCCCTGCAAGGGGTCGGCAACGGTGCAAAACACAAAGGAAACCAGCACGCAGTCAAATGAAGCCGACGCCAGGTCGAGCGCCTGAATATCCATCTCTGCCAGAACGACCGGCACTTTGCATTGGTGGACTCTTTGAGCAGCCTGTTCCAGCATGGGCAGGCTGAGGTCGATGCCGACAATTTTCTGGCAACGGTCTGTATAATAAGGAAGGTTGAGACCAGTCCCCACTCCCGCTTCCAGCACCCGACCATAGGCGAGTTGCGTTGCCTTGACGCGCCAGCTGCGGGGAATCAGTCGATCCACCAGATCGTATCTGGCGGCAATCCGGTCGTATTGCTGTTTTATCCGCCGGTTTTCTTCATGTGACATAAACTCTCTCCCATACAGCCTGCCAGCCTTTTTCTCCATTTTACATATTTATTGATATTTATGACAGGTTTTTGCTTAGCAATGCCGAACGTAAATTTATATAGTTAAGTAATAACCCGATGAGTATATCAGGGGGGTGTCAAAATGAACCGCAAATTTTTTCTGCAACTCTGTGCAACATTTATTTTGTTAATGGCA
>CAZYJK010000191.1:0-3355 GCA_964647865.1 uncultured Veillonellaceae bacterium
CACTCCGTCTCCTGGCAAAACCCCTCGACCCGTTCCACCAGAACCCGGCCATACCAGGTCCGATCAAAAACGCTGATCCGGCCGGCAGAGGGAACCGCCTGCCAGAACCGCCATAGGTAATGATGGGATTTTTCGGTATCGTTCGGCGCGGCGACCGGAACCACCTCGTAACCACGCGGATCGAGATGCTGCACCAGGCGCTTGATCGCACCGCCCTTGCCGGCAGCGTCCCAGCCTTCGAACAAGATCAGTACCGGGATTTTCTTCTTGTACGCTTCATAATGCATTTCATGCAGTTTTTTGCCAAAGCGGTCCATCGATTTCTCATAGTCATCCGGTTTCCATTCCTTGAGCATCGCCACCCGGTCCAGAATCGAGGCGCTGTTTTCTTGTCGGGTTTCCGTCAGCTCAGTCGACGGTTTGAGGATCGGTTGTTGTTCCTGCCTGGCCAGTTGCTGCTCGAACGACTGGGCAATCGTTTCACAGATTTTTACGGCGGCGAACCGCCGGTCCATCGCCGCCACCGGAACCCAGGGACTGCAGTCTCGGTCAGTCTTGCTGAGCGTCTCTTCGATGATTTCAACATATTCATCATATTTGCGATGCCGCCGCCACTCCACTTCACCGACACGCCAGCGGGTGGCCGGGTCCTGCTCCAGTTTTTCCATCCGCTTTTTCTGTTCTTTGCGGGTGATGTGCAGAAAGAACTTGATTAGGATGCAGCCCGAATCGCTGAGCTGTCGCTCGAACGAAACGATTTCGTCATAAGTCGCAGCAAGTTTTTCCGGCACGGACAATCCGTCGATCCGTTCCGACAGTACCCGGTCATACCAACTTTTGTCGTAAATCATCAGTTTGCCGGCCGCCGGAATCGTATTCCAGAACTGCCAGAGAAACGGATGGGCCGTGGAGTCGGCATGACAGGTATTATTGGCAAACACTTTGAATCCGCGCGGATCCAGCCGCAGGATCAGTTCATTGATCAACGTGCCGCGCCCGGCTGCGTCCCAGCCTTCAAACACAATGATCGCCGGGATCTTCCGTTCATGCAGCTTGCGATGCAGCTCTCCCAGTTGATTGCCCAACAATTCCATTCGCGTCTTATAATCGGCTTTGTCCAATTTTTGGCTGAGATCTACCTGTTCAAGCATGGTCCGCCCCCCTCTGAAAGGTTTCTTTACGCCGTACGGTGTATCCTGCGCCAATCCATGATAAAATAGCGGTAGAATCCGATACTATATAATGAGGTGAAACGATGAAATCAACCCGTTGCCAATTGATGACCGTATTGTTGCTGGCAGGTCTGCTGCTGTTCAGTATGCAGACTGCAGGATTTGCCGCCAAAGCGCCTGCTCCGGCGCCAGTAGCACCGCCTACCGCAGCCGCCCCGACCACGATCGTGCCGATCGAAATCCGCGCCCATGCCTATGATGCCATCGGAACCGCCCTGATTCAACGCACCACCGATATCTTTGCCAATGACAAACGGTTCCGGTTGGTAAACAGCAGTGAGCCGGCCCGCGTCATCATCAATGTATCAACTCAGGCCAGCAAGAGCAACAAGGAACCTGTCACCGCCTACGGTCTGGCTGTCACATTCAAGCTACCCAGCAGCGCTGATCGCATTTTTGCCGGCAACACCGTCGGAGTCTGCAGTATGAAAGAAGTTCCTGCCGATGCCCAGGGCATTGTCGACATGACCTGGAGCCTGGTGGAAAACTTCCCTGATTTGCTGGCCAAAGTCAGCAAACCGGCCAAATAACAATCTGTCAATATCGTCCGACAAACTCCGGTTACGCCGGAGTTTTTTTATTTGCTGCGGAACTGCGCCAGCTGCTCCGCCAACTGGACGCAATTGTTTTCCGGCGACTGGATCGTGCAGGCCGCGACAGCGGTTCCTGTAACAACCGCTGTCGCCAGAGTCTCGCCGCGCGCCAGTCCGGCCAATGCGCCGGAAAAAAATGCATCGCCGGCGCCGCAGGTATCAACGACTTTTACTGGCAGAGCCGACTGAAATCCACGTTCGCCACTGACTACATCATAATATACGCTGCCGCGCGCCCCCAGCGTAACCACCAACGCCTGTAGGCCAAATTTTCCGGTCACTGCCGGCAATTTCGCCAAAATTTTGTCCGCGTCAGTGTCGCCGAACTCCTCGCCGCACAAACGGCCAAGTTCGATATGGTTGCAGACAAACAACGCCAGTCCATCCAACACATCCGGCGCCTTCATGACCACTTCCAGATTTCCCGGCAGTCCATACACCGGCTTGGCTTTCTTTTTCGCCAGTTTAAGCACCTGGCGCGTGATCCGTTCATTCAAATCCAGCTCCAGCGCAACGTGAGTCGCCTGTTCCATCATCGTCTCACCCATCAGTGACAGGGAGTTTTCCATTCCCTGCAGATCCGGCATTTGCGATATCGAACCAGCCAGCTCGCCATTTTCATCCATCACCGCCAGCCACATCCCCATGCCGCCTGTATCGGTGCGGGCCAGATAAGAAGCGCCGACGCCGGAGGCTGTCAGGCGCTCCACCACATCGTTGCCGATCGACCCCTTGTCTACACTCGATACCAGACTGGTCGGCAATCCCAGCCGGCCAATATTTTCGGCCACATTGCGGCCGACCCCGCCATGCACGAACTTTACCGAGCCGACATTGCGGCCATGCGGATCATAGCGTACCGCAGAAAATCCCTTGCAGTCGACAAAAACGGTTCCCACTACAATAATATGCGCTGCCATATCGCATCCTCCTTCGCAAACCGGCCGGCCGCCGGCAAAAAGTGAAACGGGCCTGCCTTCGGGAGAACGCGACCCGTTTATAAGTTACTTATACCTTGGGGATGTTGCGACCGGAAAAAATCTCATTCATTTCTTTTTTCAGCCGCTGCTTGATCTTTTTCTTTTCCGAATTGATCAGTTCCTTCTTGGCGGTACCAAACAGGTAATTATCCAGATCGAATTCCTTCAGAATCATCTTGGTATGAAAAATGTTGTCCTGATAGACGTTCACATCAACCATTTGGTATTCATCGCGGGTTTCTTTCGAGATATAGTTTTGAATCGAATTGATCTTGTGGTCGATAAACAGTTTTTTGCCGTTGATGTCGCGGGTGAAGCCGCGCACCCGATAGTCGATGGCCACGATGTCCGAACTGAAGCTATTGATCAGGTAATTCAGCGCCGTCAGCGGTGAAATCCGGCCGCAGGTCGACACATCGATATCTGCCCGGAACGTGCTGATACCCTGGTCAGGGTGACTCTCCGGATAAGTATGCACGGTGATGTGACTTTTGTCCAGATGGGCAACCACAGCATCGGTCTGCTTTTTCTTCTTCTTTTTCTTTTTCGG
>CAZYJK010000192.1:0-3353 GCA_964647865.1 uncultured Veillonellaceae bacterium
ACCGATGTTGTCGAAACCAGCCTGACGGGCCTGGCGAAAAGCGGTTTTGGCCTGGTCGGCCCGATGCAGCCGACCTACTGCAGCCAACACTGCGTCATCAAAACTCTGTACGCCCAGACTCAGTCGGTTGAAGCCTTGTCTCCTCAGCGCAGCCAGCGATTCGGCAGTAACGGTTCCCGGATTGGCTTCGATGCTGATTTCGGTATCATCAGACAAACTAAAGTTATCCCGTATTATCTGTAAAATCTGCGCTAACGCATCAGGCGGCAAAACGGTGGGCGTACCGCCGCCAAAAAACAGTGAATCGACGCTGAACGCGGAGAAATCGCCGCCCGCTGCGGTGATTTCCCGGCAGAGAGCGGCGACATATTCCCGTTGCAATTTTTCATTTCCAACCTGCGACACAAAAGCGCAATAACTGCATTTTGCCTGGCAGAACGGGATATGAACGTAAATCCCCCAGGGCGCATCCGGCAGCCTCGTCATCAGTCGCGCTTGAGAACTGCCATGAAGGCTTCCTGTGGCAACTCGACGCTGCCGACCTGCTTCATCCGCTTTTTGCCTTCTTTTTGTTTTTCCAGCAGTTTGCGTTTGCGGGTGATGTCGCCGCCGTAACACTTGGCCAGCACATCTTTGCGCAAGGCGCTGATTGTCTCGCGGGCAATCACTTTGTTGCCGATGGCGGCCTGGATCGGAATCGCGAACATGTGCCGCGGAATCAGTTTGCGTAGCTTCTCCACCAATTGGCGGCCACGATACACCGATTTTTCCCGATGTACGATGACCGACAACGCATCAACCGCTTCCTCGTTGAGCAAGATGTCCATCTTGACCAGGTCGGATTCCTGATAGCCTTCCAATTCATAATCCAGCGAGGCATAGCCGCGGCTGACGGTCTTCAGTTTGTCGAAGTAATCATAGATGATTTCCGACAACGGCAGATGATAAGTCAGCATCACCCGGGTCGTGTCCATGTATTTCATATCCTTGAATTCGCCGCGCTTTTCCTGCGACAGTTCCATAATCGCACCGACAAAATCGTTCGGCACGATGATCGTCGCTTTGACATACGGTTCGCCGATCGCCTCGATCACCTGCGGCACCGGCATCCTTGACGGGTTGTCGATCAAGAGCACTTCGCCGTCGGTCTTGCGCACCTGATAAATGACGTTTGGCGCTGTGATGACCAGCGACATCTGGTATTCGCGTTCCAGACGTTCCTGCACCACATCCATGTGCAGCAAACCGAGGAATCCGCAGCGGAAACCAAAGCCAAGCGCCGCCGAGGTCTCTGCCTCGAAGGTCAGCGCCGCATCATTCATCTGCAATTTCTCCAATGCTTCACGCAGGTTGTCGAATTCACTGGTTTCCACCGGATACATGCCGCAATACACCATCGGCGTCACCTTGCGATAACCCGGCAGCGGCTCTTTGGCCGGTCTGGCGGCATCGGTGATCGTATCGCCGACCCGCACTTCCTTCAAATTCTTGATCCCGGCGATCACGTAACCGACCTGACCAGGTCCGAGTGCCGGCATCGGTGTCAGCGACGGTCGGAAAACTCCGACTTCCGACACTTCAAAACTGCGTCCACTATGCATCATCTGGGCCTTCATCCCACTGGCGATCGTGCCGTCCATCACCCGGACGTAGGAAATCACGCCGCGATAAGAATCAAAATGCGAATCAAAGATCAGCGCGCGCGTCACGGCAGTCGTGTCGTTCTTGGGTGGCGGAATCCGCTTGACAATCGCCTCCAGCACTTCCGGCACCCCTTCGCCTGATTTAGCGCTGACCAGCAATGCATCGCTGGCATCAATGCCGATGACTTCCTCAATTTCCCGCTTGACCTTTTCCACGTCGGCGCTGGGCAAATCAATCTTGTTAATCACCGGAATGATCTCCAGGTCATGATCGAGCGCCAGATATACGTTGGCCAGCGTCTGCGCCTCAATTCCCTGAGAAGCGTCAATCACCAGCAATGCCCCATCACAGGCAGCCAGACTGCGCGATACCTCATAGGAAAAGTCGACATGACCCGGGGTGTCAATCAGATTCAACATATAAGTTTCGCCATCTTGCGCCACATAGTCCAGGCGAACTGCCTGCGCCTTGATCGTGATGCCGCGTTCGCGTTCCAGATCCATCTGGTCGAGCAGCTGGTTTTCCATCTGGCGGGCGGCAACGGTGCCGGTAATTTCGATCAGGCGATCAGCCAAGGTCGATTTGCCATGGTCAATATGGGCGATAATCGAAAAGTTGCGGATGTGGGAAGTGTTCAAGTCGCAGCTCCTTCTCCATTCACTTCATTTTATATATAAAGCAATCTGGTCCTGTCTTTACTACTTGTTCTATCTTTATTAATTATATTGAGTTTGACGGTTCGGTCAAGTCCTGTCCGTCAAAACGCAAGGCCCGAAACGAGTCGGGCCTTGCAGCAAAAGAATCACGCAATGCAATTGTCGACGCAGGCAACGCTCACTGTTTGGGCAACAGTTCCTCCAGCACCTGATCCGGATCTTCCGCCTGCATCGCGACAATATTGCGCAGGTGGGTGAACGACTGGACATCAGATTCGGCAATCCGGAAACCGATACCGGTTTCGGTATTTCTCATCACTTCCGCCCGCAAGTGAAATTCCAGCGGCGGATTGGTCAGCGGCATGCGCAGCTTGACCTCGACCACTTCACCGACTTCAAGTTTTTTGTCGGTGTAGACGAACAACCCTTTCAGACTAAGGTCGACCACCCGTCCGTTTATGATTTCCCCCTGGCAATTAATTTCGGCATAAACATGAAAGTGTACCCGGGTAAATTGTCGTCGTTCATCCGACATTGGCAACCCTCCCGTCTTTGAAGATGAGCCGCATGACTCAGAGATCGCAATAGCAGGCCACGTTGTTCTTGCCGCTGAACTTCACCCGATACATCGCGCGATCCGCCAGATCGATCAATGCCTGCGGGTCCGGAGAATCGGCCGGATACATGCTGAAACCGATGCTGGCCGAAATCGTCAGTGAATTGCCATGCAAGTCATATGGCGCCAGCAAGGACTGCCTGATTTTTTCTGCGACTTCATGAACATTTTCGGCTTCAATGATATTCGTCAGTATGATTGCGAATTCGTCGCCGCCAAACCGGGCCACCGTATCGGAACTTCGCACGCAACCTTTTAGTCTGCCGGCGACCTGTTGCAACAGCAAGTCACCGGTCAAATGTCCGTAAGAATCATTGACTTCCTTAAAGGCATCCAGGTCCAAAAACATAACGCTGACCAGTTTCTCGTTGCGATCGGCCAGCTTCATGTCATGCTTCAATTGGATCATGAACATCGCCCGATTGTATATTCCTGTG
>CAZYJK010000193.1:0-3317 GCA_964647865.1 uncultured Veillonellaceae bacterium
TCGAGTACCCGCAAACTTTCCGGATAATAAAACGAAAAAGCTTCATCTTTGGCCACGCCGATCTTCACCTGGCGCGTAGCCGGCAACATCGGAGCCTCCGGCATGGAGAGTTCCGGCGCCTTGCCTGCTAACTCCAGCAAGGCATCGATATCCAACTGGCCGGAAATCGCGGCATGAATCGATTCCAAAACGGCATCGGCGGCGTTTTCGGTCACCGGCAACAATCCCAGATGACGTTCCGGCACTTTCAGGCTATCGGCGCGGCGAATCACGCCGAGCACTTTCACGCCGATCCGCTCCACCGCTTCCACCACCATCGCCTGATGCGAGTCGGAACCGACCTGATTCAAGATCACTCCGGCCAACGTGAGAGATGGATCATACTGCTTGAATCCGAGCACGACCGCCGCCACGCTTTCGCCGGCAGAACGGGCATTCACGACCAAAACCACCGGCGCCGAAAGCAGGCGGGCCAGCGAGGCCGTGCTGGCAACGCCGCCGCGGCCGCCGTCGAACAGGCCCATCACGCCTTCCACCACGGCAATGTCCATGCCGCGAGAAGTCGCGGCAAACATCGACAGCAGTCTTTCCTGCGGCATCAGCCAGCTGTCCAGATTGTGGCAGGGACGACCGGAGGCCAGCGCGTGATAGCCGGGATCAATATAATCCGGCCCGACCTTGTAGGCCTGAGCATTCAGGCCGCGCCGACGCAGCGCCGAAAGCAGCCCGCTGACAATCGTCGTTTTCCCTACGCCGCTTTGCGTCCCGGCGATTACCAACCGGGGAATCCTTACCCTGTCAGTCAATACTCCACGCCCCATCTGCCGAAAATTCCCTGTGAAATCGGATGCTTCACCATTTCGCATTCTGTCGCCTCATCCGCCAGCGCAAGCAAAGCCTGCGGCATATTGCGGCCGGTCAGCACCAGCCTGACCCTGGGCAACGCAGTATGCAGCCAGTCAATGAACCGGCCCTGATCAAGCAACCCTTTGTTGATCGCATGACTCACTTCATCCAGTACCAACAGGTCCCACTGAGCCGACTCCGCCGCCTGCATGACAGCTTCAAACGCCTGGTCGACAAATCGGTTCTCCGGCAGTTTATTGGCCCGGAAACAATTGCCGCAACGCCGGCACTCGCCCAGTCCGTCACGGATCTCCGCCATGTGCAGGCATCCGGCGCCGAACTGCCTGATGACCAGACGTCCGGACCAGTGCTCGGCTGCCGTCAGTTCTCCGGTATAACCGGTTCCTTTGAGAAACTGCACCACCAGCACCCGCTCGCCGCTCCAGGCCGCCAGCGCCGCCCGGCCCATCGCCGCGGTGGTCTTGCCTTTGCCATTGCCTGTGATCACCGTGAGACGAGGCAGCATCGTCACTCCGCCTTCGGTCCGATCATATACATCAGCGCATTGAATATCGAAGCGGCAATCGGGCTACCGCCCTTATTTCCCTGCACCGTGATATAGGGCGCATTGGACTTCTCGGCCAACATTTCCTTTGACTCGGCTGCGCCGACAAAACCGACCGGCACGCCGATCACCATCGCCGGTCTGACATTTTCCTCCTGCATCAACCGATACAGTTCGAACAAAGCCGTCGGGGCGTTGCCCACCGCAACGATCGCACCATCCATTCTATGGCCGAATGTCCGAAATGCCGCCATCGAGCGGGTGATCCCCAGTTCTTTGGCCAGGATCGCAACACCAGGATCGGCGATCAGGCAATGTACCTGCCCGCCATACTGGGCCAGGGTTTTCTTGCTGATGCCGGTGCGTACCATTTCCACATCGCAGTAAACGTCAGCGCCGCGACGAATCGCCGCGCTGGCCGCTTCCACCGCATCGGGATGGATTTGGACATGATTGGCGTAGTCCGGGTCGCCTGCCGCGTGAATCACCCTGGATACGATCTTGACCTGTTGTTCGTCAAAATCCATCCCGGTGAGATACGGGGCAATCAAAGCCATGCTGCGGCGTTCAATCTCATGCGGATCCTTGATGTAATCCATCAATTTCACTTCCTTTTCAAATACTCAAGCAGCGCAGGCAACGACTCGAATACCTGCTGTTGCAATGCAGCCGGCCTTTGCACGACCACGATGATCAGCCCCAGTTCGATTGCTGCGGCGATCTTGGCATCAGTGCCGCCAATCGCGCCGCTGTTCTTGGTCACCATCACATCAGCGCCATAAGCGCGGAACAGTTCGCGGTTCAATTCCTGCGAAAACGGTCCCTGGGCGGCGATAATATCGGCCGGTGAAAACCCGTTGGCAATGCAGTCGGCAATCACTTCCGGCTGCGGCAATACCCGGGCGATCAGCCGGCAATCGCGCCCTGCCGCAGCGGCGCGGAACAACGGCAACGAGTGGCTGCCTGTCGTCAAAAAAACCGTCTTGCCCAGACCGACCGCCATTTCTGCGGCGCGTTGCATATCCGGCGCCAACACCAATTTTGCATAGATCGGCAAGGCCGAATCCGGCCGCTCGTAGCGCAGGCAGGGAATATGCAGGTTCGCCGAAACCTGGCGGGCATTGCGCGATACATTGACGGCATAAGGATGGGTTGCATCAATCATCAGGCGAATGCCGTGCTGGATGACAAACTGCTGCAGTTCATGTTCATCCATCGCCGCGGCCTGCACCGGCACCCCCGACTGAGCGACCAGTTCGCGCCCGTATTCGCTGACCACCGAGGCGATGACCTCATACCCTGCTTCGCGCAGTCCGGCGGCGATTTCGCGGCCATCCTGCGTACCGGCCAAAACCAGGATCACAACGTATAACCTCGCGGCGTGATCATGAACTGACCAGACTGGAACGTCTGGCTGTTGCCGATGATCACGGTGGTGAACATATCGATCTTTTCCTCGGTAAACCGGTCCAACGTCGTAATCACCAGTTCCTGGTCCGGCCGTGACACCGAGCGCACCACGCCGACCGGCGTTGTCGCCTTGCGATGCTGCAATGCGATTTGTCGCACTTTTTCAATCTGTTCGGTCCGCTTCACGCTCTTCGGATTGTAGATCGCGATGACAAAATCCGCTTCGACTGCGGCCCTGACCCGCTTTTCAATCACTTCCCAAGGCGTCATCAGATCACTCATGCTGATCACGGCAAAATCATGCATCAACGGCGCACCCAATGCCGCCGCCACCGAGCCGACCGCACTGACGCCGGGAATGATCCGCACTTCCGGTTGCAGCGCTTCCGGCAGCTTGACCACCAGTTCCAGCACCAAGCCGGCCATGCCGTAAATTCCAGGGTCGCCGCTGGAAATCACCGCCACACAGGCGCCGGCTTTCGCCCGCTCGACCGCT
>CAZYJK010000194.1:0-3272 GCA_964647865.1 uncultured Veillonellaceae bacterium
TGGTGCTGGCCTGGAGCGGCAGGAAGTGAGGTGATGTGACGATGGCGCTGGAAATGTTTTTACAGGCGGTCGGAATCACCCTGCTTGCACCGCTGCTGCAGGGATTCATCCAGTGGTGCAAGGCGCGGTTGCAAAACCGACGCGGCCCCAGTCCGCTACAACCCTATCGCAACCTGTTCAAACTGCTTGCGAAGGATATGGTGGTGGCCGGGACCGCGTCCTGGATCAGCTTCATCACGCCATTTGTCTGCTTTGGCGCGGCAATCGCCGTGGCGGCGTTGCTGCCGGTCGTCTCGTCCGGCTGGGGCGTCAGCGATTTGTTCCTGATCGTCTACCTGTTCGGCCTCAGCCGGTTCCTGCTGGCCCTGGCTGGGCTGGACAGCGGTAATTCATTCGCCGGTATGGGCAGTTCGCGCGAAATGTATCTGGCGGTGCTGGTGGAACCGGCCTTTTTGCTGGCAATCGTGGCAACGGCCGGCGCGGTCGGCACGACGGAGCTGGGCAGGATGGTCCAGCATGCGACGGCTCATTCATTTACCCTGCCTTATGTTTTGGCGGCCGGAGCGTTCTTTATCGTCGTGATCGCCGAATCCGGCCGGATTCCGGTCGACAATCCCGATACCCATCTGGAACTGACGATGTTTCAGGAAGCGATGCTGATCGAGTATTCGGGACGGCAGCTTGCGCTGTTGCTGTGGTCTGTTTATGTGCGCCAGCTGGCGATGGTCGTTCTGTTCGTCGAGCTGTTTTTCCCCTGGCACTGGTTTGATCTGATCCCTTCGCTGTTTGTCTGGGGAATGCTAAAAATATTCCTGGTCGGATTCCTGCTGGCGCTCACCGAAACCAGTACCGCCAAGATGCGACTGTTCCGCCTGCCCAATTTTCTGGCGGCTTCCGGTCTGCTGGCGCTGTTGGCCCTGGTCGCCAGCTGAGATGGAGGCGCTGCGATGAATGTCCTGACGGTATTGCTGCTGTTCACCGCATTTTTGATCACCCGGGTGTCGAACCTGCGGCTGGCGATCCAGATCCTGATCGTGCAATCGCTGGGGGTGGCGGTGGCCTGTGTCTGGAGCGGGCTGGGATCGGAACTGATGCACACCTATATTGCGGCGATGCTCACCGTGGTGATCAAGGCCGGCATGATTCCCTACGCCCTGTTCCGGGTGGCGGGCCGTCTGCGCAATGAAACGGAAAACAAGCCGATCCTGTCGCCGAACCAGACTTCGCTGGCAGCAGCCTTGCTGTTGGCAGTGGCCTATGGGCTGGTCGACCAGGCGCTGCCGGGGCTGGGCCGCGATGCACTGGCCGGCGCGTTGTCCGGCTTTTTGATCGGGCTGTTGATCATGATTACGCGTCGGCAGGCCGTGTTGCAGATCGTCGGGCTGATCATGATGGAAAACGGCATCTATCTGCTGGGGTTGTCGATGACGCGCGGATTGCCGCTGATCATTGAGCTGGGCGTGTTTTTTGACGTGATGGTCGCAGTAATCGTACTGGGCATTTTGACGTTCCGACTGAAACTTTCGTTTATGACCACCGACACGACGGTACTGCAAAAATTAAAGGGATGAAGCAATGATTGAGTTAATCTTGGCGGCTCTGGCGATACCTTTTGTCTGCGGGCTGGCGGTGCTGGCGGTCCGGCGTCCTGCGGCGGCGGCCTGGTTCAATCTGTGCGGCTCACTGCTGACATCGGCGACGCTGTTTTGGATCGTCAGGCGGTTTGTGGCGCAGGGCTCCTTCCATCAGGGCGGGTTCATGCTGGATGCACTGAATGTGCTGTTTTTGCTGATCGTGGCGGTGCTCAGCCTGACTGCCGCGCTATATTCGGTTCCCTACATGGCGCATGAGCTGCGGGACGGGCATCTGACAGAGAAAATGATTCCGCGTTACTTTTTCCTGTTCCAGTTTTTTGTCTTGACGATGATTTTGACGCTGATGATGGAAAACCTCGGCCTGTTATGGGTGGCGGTCGAGGCGACCACGCTGGTTTCGGCGCTGCTCGTCGCGTTCAGTCTCAACCGCTCTTCGCTGGAAGCGGCCTGGAAATATGTGATGGTTTGCAGCGTCGGGATCGCGATGGCGCTCTTGGGAACCATATTGCTGTATTATGCGCAGGTGCAGGCGGGATACACCGACGTGCAGCCGCTTGGCTGGTTCGCGCTGAGCGAGAATGCGTTTCTGTTCAATCCGGCGCTGGTCAAGCTGTCAGCGATGTTCATTCTGATCGGCTATGGCACCAAAGCCGGTCTGGCGCCGATGCACACCTGGCTGCCTGATGCCCACAGCCAGGCGCCGACGCCGGTCAGCGGCCTGTTGTCAGGCGCTTTGCTCAGCGTGGCGATGTATGCGATCGCTCGCAATCTGGCGGTGTTCAATCTGTTGCCGTCGGTCGGGCAGGTCACCGGGCAGTTGCTGGTCGGGTTCGGCCTGTTGTCGATCGGCATCGCCGTGCCATTTTTATTGCTGCAGCATGATATCAAGCGATTGCTGGCCTATTCCAGCGTGGAGAACATCGGCCTGATCGCGCTGGGGTTTGGCCTCGGGTCGCCGCTCGGCCTGTATGGAGCGCTGTTGCACCTGATCAACAATGCGATTGGCAAATCGGCCCTGTTTTACGTTTCCGGCGAACTGGTCCAACAATACCGGACCAAGCAGATCTTGCGGATACGCGGCGTCATCCGGGTGATGCCGGTTTTCGGCGGCATGCTGCTGGCACTGGTTTTGGCAGTTTCCGGCCTGCCGCCCTTCGGTACGTTTTTGAGTAAATTGACGATCATCCAGGCGATGTTCCATGACGGCTGGTGGCAAGGCCTGCTGGCATTACTGCTGCTGGCAGCGGTCTTTGCCGGTATGATCTACTACACGCTGAAAATGCTGTTTGGCGAGCCGCCTACCAACCTAAAGCCGGTCCGGCTGTCGCCTGCTGTTATGGTGGCGGTGGGATTGTCGCTGATACTGCTCGTGTCGACCGGATTTTATGTGCCGGTCTGGCTGGATGCGCTCTTGCGCGCCGCCGTGGTGATCGTGGGAGGAGGCGGACGAGGATGAAAGTGAAAGAGGCGCCGGTCGCCGGTCTGCGCGCTGCCGCGAACGCCGTTTCCAAGGCCGGTCGCCTGCCGCTGCGGGCGATGTTTGCCAATGACGAGCGCAGCCTGAATGGAAATTATGTGCTGTATCTGTTGTTTGAAGCCGAAGACGGCGGTTTTTCGCTGCTGACCAGCAGGATCGACGCCAAACTGCCGCTGGAGTTTCCATCGCTGACGAATTTG
>CAZYJK010000195.1:0-3243 GCA_964647865.1 uncultured Veillonellaceae bacterium
CTTTGTAATATGCATTAAAAGCTGCCCGATCATATGACCAGGGCAGTGTAGGTTCGTAGGTATGCTTACGCTCGGGTAGTTCTATTGCTACCCGTTCGACCCCCCACTGGTTCAGCAGACGGATCAGACTATTAGTAAGGACGGTTCCCTGGCTTAAAATAGCCTTGCCGTCCTCGGAAGTCATCAGCTCCGCGACAATCATGCCTGCGTGCAGCTGATTCAGATCATACTTTTGAACCTGCCTGCTCAGCACTTACCGTGATTCCTCCATGAACTCGTCTCCTGCTATGAATGCAACATCTTGTGGATTGACAGGTCCCTCAGTTTGTCCAAATCGACAAACTCGCCGTCGCGGGTTCGCACGATCGGCCTGGTACAATCATGCGGATTCAAAAATACCACTTCGCCGCGTTGGCCATTGCTTAGCTGCACGATATCGCCAACGAACCGTTGCGAGAGTTTGTCGAGAAACACCGAGCAAACTTGGTAATCCAACTTGCCGACCATTTCCCGCTTCATGATCTCGACCGCTTCGTAGGGAGTGGCTCGTTTGCCATAGCTGCGCACCGATGTCATCGCGTCAAACACATCGGCAATCGCGATCAGTTTAGCATAGGGGTGAATCTTGTCGCCTTTGACCGACATCGGATAGCCGCTGCCATCGATCCGCTCGTGATGTTGCAGAGCACATAATAGCACGCTTTGCGTAAAATCACCATATTGTTTCAGGAACTTATAACCCCGCAGCGAATGAAAACGCACGAGATGCATCTCTTCATCTGTCAACGCGCCAGGTTTATTCAGCACTTTTAGCGGAATCAGCGCCTTGCCGATGTCATGCAGCAGTGCCCCCAAAATCGTTTCTTCAATCTCGTGATAGCTGCGGCCCATCCAAAAACTCAGGCACCCGGCAATAATCCCGACATCGACAGAGTGATGGTACAGATAGTCTTCTTCATGCGGAATCATCTGCAAGCAGTCGGTCACTGAGTGGTCGTCCAGCAGCGGAATGATATCCTCGGTGACCATGCGGCGGATTTCTTCGCCGTTGAAGTCATCTTTGATGAACCGGACTTTTCCCAAGTGCTTTTTCAAAACTTGTACGGCACTATTGTAGTGCGAGGCAAATTCGATGGGAACATTCAGTGGGATTTCCGCTTCTTCCGTTGTCGCCGGTTCCAGTTCAGGTTGCTTGGATTGTACAGCCGGCGTTTCCTGCGTTTCATGCGACTCTATCGGTTCTAAGAGCAGCTTCGTGCCCTGTTCGGATTCCAATGCCGCCCGTCGGTCCGGCACGCACTCCTCACGAATATCTACCGAACGAAAACCCCAGAGCTGCAGGGTCTGAATCGTTCGCAGCGTCAGGACAGCGCCTTCATTAAGGAATATCTTGCCGTCCGAGGTCACAATCATTTTGCCGAGCACCATGCCGGGAACCAGATCATCAATCGATTGTCGTTTGTAGATATAATCCGCCACGGCCGCTTCCCTCCAGGACTACTTTTTCTTCGCCCGTTCCGGCAAAATCACCGAGTCAAACACAAAACCAGCAAACGCATTCTTATCCAACAACTGTTCCATTGTCAATCGGGCGGTAATCACCCTGCTAAACGGTGGATCGACGAATTCAAAGATCACAACCGGCTTTTCAACTTTCCTGATCACCGCAACCTTATACTGGTTCGCTGTTGGATGACGCAAAAGCAACAGTCCGCCCTGTTTGACCTCTGTCGGATTTCTTTCAACTCGCCACCCTTTACCGGCGGCTTCCTTGGCCCAGTCTTTTTCCGCACCTTGCCAGTTAAAGCCCGGTTTGGGCGCTACTTTGTCAAACTCCTGCGCCGGCCAGGCTGAGCCGGTAAAGCCGCGTACGCTTTTGAAGTCGTTCATCGGGCTGACTGACTTGGCGTTGGGGAGTCGCTGCGGCAGGATACATCCTTTGAAATGAATTAGCTTATCGATTTCTGAGAACTTCATCCAATAACGGGCCGGCTTTCCTTCACTGCCCATGACGGTTTCGAAGATCAAACCCTGGTCTGTCACTTCGCGGGCAACTCCCACCCAGGCCAAACCTTCGTGATGACCGACGATGATTGCCCCATTGACTGCTTCTGCAGGCTTGGTTTTGACGACCCAACCGTCGCGCTGCGCCCGCGCCAGCCAATCCTGAGCGTCTTCGACAAACCAGTTCACACCGGGAGTCGGCGCAACCTTATCAAATTCACGCAATGCATAAGTGCCAAACCAACCATCCGAATAAAAATTCTTGTATTTTCCCTCAGACGGTGCCGGGGGCGCGGGATTCGCTGCCACGGCAGAAATCGCAGCCGTGAACGCAAACAAAATAAGCAACAAGTAGCTGAAAACCCGCAGAATTTTCATGCACGATCCTCCTTCGGCGGCCTTATTATACTATTATAGTGTTATGGGTGTGCTAGAACATTAGTTATATTCTGCCTGCCGATTATTTTTTCCTGCTTTAAAGCGAGCAAAACACAGAAAAATATTAGATTTTCAAGATTGATCCCGTGCCAAAGGTCCGTATCATATCGCCGCCCGAATTTTTAAGCGTCGGAACTCTCCGTATAGCCTGCATCAGGCAAAAAAAAAGAGCCGTGAACGGCTCTATACCCTGCAGTCGATGTGGCTCCCCGACATGATGCAAGTCATGATTCGCTTGGCCATTTCCTGCGGTCGTTTTTGCTCCCGCTGATCGGATTGCGCCTGCTGCTCATAAGGACTCTTTTGTTGATGGCGTTGATCCTGCGCTCCGCTTCGGCGAACCACCAGCGGCAGTTGAGTCCTTTCAACCGGCGGGATCAAGTATGTTCCGACAGCCACGGTGTTCACCTCCTTGTAACCCAGGTGTCTTCACCTATATTATCGGAAGTGTCGCCAAGAAACATAAGTGTTTCGTGAAAAAAGACAAATTTTCTCTGATCTTTGTTACTTGGCGTAGGAGCAGCAATAATCGACCACTACCGGCACTTTTAGTTTGAATTTTGCGTTCGCCGGCACATGGAAGCTTTCACCGGCGCTGAAGGTTCGCCACTCGGTTTCGCCTGGCAGCAGCACGTCCATCGATCCGGCCAGCATCTCCATGTCCTCCGCAGCCGCCGTGCCGAATTCGTAATCGCCGGGTAGCATGATCCCCAGGGTTTTGTGGCTGCCGTCAGCGAACTGCACGGTGCGGCTGGTGACTTTGCCTTCAAAATAGACATTGGCTTTCTTGACGATTGTTAC
>CAZYJK010000196.1:0-3221 GCA_964647865.1 uncultured Veillonellaceae bacterium
AGTCTTGCCCGCCGCAGAGGGCGGCAAAAAGCGAAGGTTGGGGTCGTCCAGCGGGGCATCCAGACTGATGGGGGCATCACTCATGCCAGAACTCACCAGAGCGGCATCAAGTCCGGCAATGCTCCTTTTGGCGGCAGCGGGTTCGCTGGGCACAGGGCGGCGTCGAAGTATTGAAGCGGCATGTGAGTATTCTGCATGACAGCCGGACTCGCCGCTTATGGCCGTTGTATCTGGACTATGGCATGAGTGTGCTCTGGTCGTTCACATTTATCGGTCTCAGCAGCGCCTGGCTCCTTGCAAAACTTTTTCAAATTGAATTGCCGGCGGAACTGGCCGGCAGCCCTTTTCCCGAATGGAATGGATCGGTTGCTGCAATGGTATGCTTGTTGCAGTTCATTGTCAGTTTGGCGCTCGACAAGAAGTATGACAGTACTTTGCCGCGTTATTATTTATGGGTGATTTGGTACCCTTTGTTTTATTGGTTGTTTAGCGCCCTGACCACCGTGTACGCGACTCCCAGGGCCTTGTTGAAGCAGAAGGGAATCCGGGCAATCTGGAAAAGCCCCGACCGCGGGCTAAAAGCGCCTAATACCGATGGAACGGGAGATTGAGATGGCCCAGAATATTATTGATGATCCCAAACGCAGCAGTGCAAACCGGAAAATTGCCGAAAGGGCCCTGATTGTTGCCGGCACTGGCGCCGTGCTGTATTTTTTCGTCATGGTTACGTTGGCGCTCTGGTATTTTGCCGGCTTATACTTCATTGAAAACATCTTTTCCTGGAATCATGTCGAAGCAACCGTGCGCGTGCTGCTGCAACTGTTGGTGGCGGCGCTGGCGAGTGCCGTGGTTTTGCTGAGCTGGAGCGAGTATAATTTTCGCCGTTATGCGCATTTGAATCGCCGTCGCGAACCTGATCCGGTCAGCCCCGAGGAGGTTGCCGCCTATTTTGGCTTGCCGGTGGAATACGTTTTTACGGCGCGTGAGAGTAAATTCATGAGTTTTCATGTTGAAGAAGACACTCACTTCATGTGCGATACAGAGTATAGTTGTTTCGAAGTTCGCAAATTTGAAGAAGACAATATTTAATACGGTGAGATGGAGGTTGACATGAGCCGACGTTTTTTTCATGATTCCCGCGATTCGATTTACCGCCGTCCGTACGGGGCCGTTCCCTGCGGGTCGGCGGTTGCTTTGTCATTTCAGGCGATGCGCCGGCAGGCGCCGGCAAACGTCCGCCTGCGCATCTGGTCGACCAGCCTGGGCGAACAGGTCCTGGAACCGGCGAGACTTGCGCCGGTTGAGGGCGCAGCGGACAGGATCGCCTATGAATTTGAGTTTTGCGCACCGGAGCAGCCGGGGCTGCTATGGTATCATTTTATCGTCAGTTACGACGAACATACGCTGCGGTTCGGCGCCCCAGCCGATGGTCTGGGCGGCGCCGGGGCCGAGTACGAGGCGGTTCCCGCGGACTGGCAGATCACCGTCTATGCGGCAAAGACGCGGGTGCCGGACTGGTATACGCACGGCATCATGTATCAGATCTTCCCCGACCGCTTCTATCGCGGCGATTCGCCGCCGCCGTTGCCGGAGCTGCCGCAGCAGGCCCTGTATCATCCGCACTGGAGCGACTGGCCGTTTTATGCCAAAGATCCGCAAACCGGCAACCTTGCCGCCTACGATTTTTTTGGCGGCACGCTGGACGGCGTCATTGACAAGCTGACCTACCTAAAAAGCCTCGGCGTCAGCATCCTGTACCTGAACCCGATATTTCAGTCGGTGTCCAACCATAAATATGACACCGGCAATTACAAGAACGTCGATGCCCAGTTCGGCGGCAACGAGGGTTTCGCTCGCTTGCAGACCGCGGCGGCGGCAGTCGGCATCCGGCTGATTCTGGACGGCGTGTTCAGCCATAACGGCGTGGACAGCCTGTATTTCCAGTCGGCGATCCGGTCCAGGCAATCGCCGTATTTTCCCTGGTACCGGTTCAGCGAGTACCCGGACAAGTACGATTGCTGGTGGGGCGTGACCACCCTGCCGAACGTCAACGAAATGGAACCGTCCTACCGCCGGTTCATCAACAGCGGCAAAGACAGTGTGATCAAGCACTGGCTGAATAAAGGCGCCGCCGGTTGGCGACTGGACGTGGTCGACGAATTGCCTGGCGAGTTTGTTCAGGAGATGTACCGCGAATTGAAGCGGGCCAAACCGGACGCCGTGCTGATCGGCGAGGTATGGGAAGACGCTTCGCGCAAGGAAAGCTACGGCAAGCTGCGCGAGTACCTGTGGGGACATGAGCTGGACTCGGTGATCAACTATCCGTTCCGCTCGGCAGTGCTCGATTATTTGACCGGCAGGCTGACGGCAGCGGAGGCGCTGCGACAGCTGGCCAGCCTCAGCGAAAATTATCCGGCCCCCTACTTCTATGCGACGATGAATGTGCTGGGCACGCATGACGTTCCCCGGGCGTTGACGGTGCTCGGCGAAGCGCCGCCGGAAACCGACCTGACCAAGCTGGAACAGGCCCGCTATCAGCTGCCGGAAGCGCGTCGCAAACTGGCGCTGGCCCGCTTGAAACTCGCCGCCCTGATCCAGTTCGCCTCGCCGGGCGTTCCTTGCGTTTATTACGGCGATGAAGCCGGCGTCGAAGGACACAGTGACCCGCAGAACCGCCGCACATACCCATGGGGCGACGAAAATGCCGAACTGGTCGAATGGTACCGGCAACTCGCGCAATTGCGGCAAAGCGAGCCGGTGTTGCGGACCGGTCGCTGGATTCCGCTGGATGGCGGCGACGAGGTGTTCGCCTTTGGCCGGCGCAGTGATGAAGGTCGCGATGCGCTCGGCGATTTGATCGATGACGCCGCCGTGGTGGTGATGGTCAACCGCAGCGAGCGACCGGTCGACTGTTGCATCGATGTTTCCCAGGTTTGCCGCGGTCCGATGCGGTCGGTCCTGCCGGCGGCAGACCAACTGCAGCTGCCGGATGCCGCCGGTCGCCTGCGGCTGCGGTTGCAACCGCTAACGGCTGTGGTGCTGAAGGCCGGTCTGCATCCGATGTTTTCCCAGCGGCAGGCAGGCATCCTGCTGCATCCGACCTCGCTGCCGGGCCCCTATGGCATTGGCGACCTCGGCCCCAGCGCGCATGCATTCGTCGATTGGTTGGCCGCAGCCAAACAGTCGCTGTGGCAGATACTGCCGCTTACGCCGGTCGATTC
>CAZYJK010000197.1:0-3211 GCA_964647865.1 uncultured Veillonellaceae bacterium
GGCTATAATAAAGTTGCCTTGGCCCACCATCATGACGATGCGGTGGAAACCTTCATGATGGGGCTTTTTTATGCCGGACGGCTCAAGACATTCCTGCCAAAAACGCCGCAGGAACGCAGCGGCCTGACAATCATCCGTCCTTTGGTCTATTTCCGCGAACAGGAGATTATCGAAAACGCCAACAAGCTTGGCTTGCAACCGCTAAAAAACCCCTGCCCCTACAACGGCAATACCAAACGCCAGGAAATCAAAGAGATGCTGAGCAGCTTGGAAGCCAAAGACCCCGAGTATTACCGGCGTTTTTCCGCTGCGATGCGCGGCGGCGATACTGCCGAACTCTGGCCGGCGGAACCGAACCGCTATACTTTAAAAGGTCGCTATCTTGATTTTCGGGGCTATGCCAGAACAAACAATGAGAACTGACCCGAGGAGGACGCCATGACCCTGCGCCGCAAAACGTTATTGGCAAGTTGCCTTGCCGTCCTGCTGCTATTGTCAGTCGTCACTTTTTCCGCCAACTATATCTTGTTGGGCGGTTTTTCTGATGTCGAAACCCGTGAGACTCAGTCCAGTCTTAGTCGGGCAACAGCCGCCGTCGAAAACGAGTTGGCTTCGCTGACCGCCTTTTTGGCCGATTGGGCGGAATGGGACGATTCCTACGATTTTATCGCCAAACAGTCGCCGGAATATATCAAGAAGAATTTGACTGCGACAACATTTCTGACACAAAAATTACAACTGCTTGTATTCTTGGATGCCGAGCGCAATATCGTGTTCGGAACAACCTTCAATCCTGTAACCAAAGCATTTCAGCCGCTACCGACCGATTTGCACCAGCATTTCAAACCAGGATTGCCGCTGCTGCCCGATCTGAACTCCGACAAGTCCGTCCGCGGCATAGTTGTTCTTGCCGATGCTCCCCTGCTAATTGCCGCACACCCGGTCATTGATAGTGAACGGAAATTGCCGCCGCGTGGTTGGTTGGTTGTCGGGCGGGTCATTGACGAAACGCTGCGCAGCCAGTTGGCCCAAACAAGCCAGCTCTCACTTCAGCTTCACCCTGTCGCTGCAACCGACCTGCCGGCAGACTTTCAACAAGCTACTCGGAAATTGTCCAAACAAACACCTTTGCTGGTGACTGCATTGACAGAAACCCGCATCGCCGGTTATGCCCTGTTAACTGACTTGTACGGCCAACCGGGCATCATTTTGCGGACGGATGCGCCACGCGAAGCTTATCTGCAGGGAAAACGAACCGTGCAGTATTTTGTCCTGCTATTAATCGGACTGGGAATTTTCTTTACTTTGATCTATTTGCTGATGCTGGAGAAAACCGTATTAGCCCGCCTATCAAGCCTGGGCCGTCAGGTGTCGCAAATAGGCCTGCAGAGCCAACCGTCGCTACGAGTGAACGTATCCGGTCAGGATGAACTGTCCTTGCTGGCCGGGTCCATCAACCGCATGCTGCAATCACTGGAAACGGTGCAGAGCGAACTACGTGAAAGCGAAGCAGCGACCCGCGCCTTGCTGGCAGGGATGCCAGATTCTTTGCTTCGCATTGACAAGAACGGCTTGCTGCTCGACTACAAGACCGGCCGCGACCGCGTCTTTGCCGCGCCGGCAAAAATGTTGGCAGGCAATTCGATTGATGAGGCATTTCCACCCCGACTGACCGAAAGGATCATGACCGGCTTGCGGCAGGCATTGGAAACTGGTGAAACCTATTGGTTCGAGCACGAAACCAGCGTCAACAAGCGTCCGCTTTTTCTGGAAGTCCGGTTGACCCCCTCCGGCAACAATGAAGTCTTGGCAGTGATCAGAGACCTGACAGAAAAGCGGGAACTGGAAGAATCGCTGAAATTTGCCAATGTGCGTGATCCGCTCACCGGCTTGCTAAACCGTGACGGCTGGGAACAACAACTGGCCGCGCGAAAATTCGCATCAGACCAAGCTGTTGCAATCATTATTTGCGACATCGACGGGTTGCAACTGGTTAACGAAAGTCTGGGACAGGAATGGGGCGACCAGATTCTGAAATCGTTCGCCATGGTTTTACGCTCCTGCTTACCGCTGGATGGTCTGATCGCCAGAACCGGCAGCGATGAATTCGCCACCATGCTGCTCGTTCATACCGGCGCCGACCTGCAGCCGCTGTGTCAAACCATTCGTGACGAAACAGACAAAATAAGCTTGATGGATGATTCGCTCCGATTCAGTATCGCCTTGGGCTATGCCGCCGAAATCCCCGATGCGGTTGCCCTGGTCGACATTCAGAAACTGGCTGCCGCCCGGATGCGCCGCGACAAGTTGCGCCAAAGCCAATTCGCCCGGGAACGCTTCTTTCAATCTTTACAAGCAGCCTTGGCAACACGGGATTTTATCACTCATCAACACGCAAACCGCCTGTGGGCGTTGTGTCAGCTACTGGCCAAACAGGCCGGTCTGCCGCGCCGCCGCCTGCGCGAACTGAAACTATTGACCCAATATCACGATATCGGCAAAGTCGGTATCCCTGATCATTTGCTGTTTAAAAAAGGCCGACTGACTGCCGGTGAGATGGATACGATGAAGCTGCATGTAGAGATCGGCCACCGGATCGCCCAGTCCATCCCCGAGCTGACGCCAATGGCGGATCTTCTTCTGAAGCATCATGAATGGTGGAATGGACAAGGCTATCCGCTGGGTCTGCGCGAGACAGAAATCCCGCTTGAGTGCCGGATCTTTTCAATCGTTGACGCCTTTGACGCGATGACGCACGACCGCCCCGACCGCACGGCCTTCTCGACAAAAGAAGCGGCTGCCGAATTGCGCAATTGCGCCGGCAGCCAGTTTGATCCCCATTTAGTGGTTGAATTTCTCAGGTTGCTTGGCGAAGAGAGCTAACTAAACCTGCTGGCCCAGTTGTTTCTTTAGTTGCCGCAGCGCCGCCGCAAACAGCATGCTCTCGGCCGCAATGTTCACAAACTGGACCCCCGCTTTACGCCAATATTCGGCATCCGCCGCATCAAGGCAGAATATGCCCGCCCACTTGTCAGTGCGGCGGGTTTTTTCTATCACCGAGTGGATGACGTGGCGCAACTCAGGATTATCGAATTGACCGGTGCATCCCATCGACTGCGATAAATCAGCCGGACCAATGAATATGCCGTCAATCCCTTCCACTGCCAGAATTTCGTCCAAGTTGCTCACGGCGTCGACATGCTCCACCTGG
>CAZYJK010000198.1:0-3204 GCA_964647865.1 uncultured Veillonellaceae bacterium
ACATGAAACCTGGATTTTGCGCGAAGAAGCTTCCGGGACCCGCGAAGCAACCGAAAAAATGTTTGCCGAACTTGCGTTTCGCCCGAAAAAAATCATGGAATTCGGCAGTACCCAGATCATCAAGGAGTCGGTGCAGGTCGGCCTGGGCGTCACGCTACTCTCGCACTGTACGATTCAAAAAGAAGTATCGTTGGGCAGCCTGAAAATCGTCGATGTGCGCGGCACGCCATTTCGTCGCAAGTTCTCGCTGATTACGCCGCATTCTAAATTCAAGACCAAAGTGACCACCGTATTCAGTGACGTATTGCGCAAAAATGAAGGCTTGCCGGATTTCTTCGGCAAGCCGATCGCTATTGGCCCAAGAGTTTTTTGAAAAACCCGCTGATGCTGTGCTGGTGGGCCGGGGTGCGGATTTCGGTGCCGGTCATTGCATAACCCGATTGCGTAACCCGTTGTTCAAGCTCCTGCTGCGAGGTGCTCTGTGGATTGAAATCGATAGTAACCTGGCCGGATTTTTCATCGGTTGTCACCTGCAATACGCCGGGTGCGCCGATTAAATCTGCATAAAGGCGTTGCAACCCGGCTGATTGTTCATTTTGACTGACCTCGAGCCATAGTTGCTGCGTACCGGCAGCACAGCCGCATGTCTTGCACATTCGATTCATCCCTCCTGTTCAACAAATTCGCGGTAGCGGATCGGAGACCATCACATCAAGAATCCGGCGGCTACCGTAAGGGGTGCGCATAAAAAGCCGGCCGACCGGCTGGTCAAGTACCTGGCCGATGATGGCGGAGGCGTCACCGTATGGGTGCTTTTTCATTGCGGTCAAAATTTGTTCTGCCATATCTGCCGGGACGATAGCGACCAGCTTGCCTTCATTGGCCAGGTAAAGCGGGTCCAGCCCCAACATTTCACAGACGCCACGTACAGCCGGTTTGACAGGGATGCTGACTTCGTCCAGCTCAATGCCGACCTGGCTCTGGCTGGCGATTTCATTCAGCGCAGTGGCCAGGCCGCCGCGGGTCGGGTCGCGGAGAACCCGGATCTGCGGACAGACAGCCAGCATGGCGGCGACCAGTCCGCCGAGCGGCGCACAGTCGCTGGCCAGGTTGGTTGTCAGGCCCAACTGCTCGCGTTCCAGCAGGATGGTCGCGCCGTGGTCGCCGAGTGTGCCGCTGACAATCACCACGTCGCCGGGCTGTGCGTTAGCGCCGCAGATATCAACGCCGGAAGCGATTTCGCCGATACCGGCAGTATTGATAAACAGCTTGTCGGCCGCCCCCCGGTTGACGACTTTGGTGTCGCCGGTCACGACTAGCACGCCGGCTTCCCGGGCCGCGTCGGCCATCGACCGTACTACCGTTTCCAACAGCGACAGCGGCAGTCCGTCTTCGATGATGAAGCCGCAGCTGAGGTACAGCGGGCGGGCACCGCTCATCGCCAGATCGTTGACTGTGCCGCAGACAGCCAGTTTACCGATGTTTCCGCCGGGAAAAACCAACGGGTTGATCACATAGGAATCGGTGGTAAAGGCCGGTCTGCCGGTGATTACAGGCAGGCGGGCGGCGTCATGCGCTTCTGCCAGATAAGGGTTGTCGAAGTGGCGGCGAAACAGGTGGCTGATTAGCTCGCCGGTCAGGCTACCACCGGAACCATGCGCCAGTGTGACGACATCCATACGAATCTCCGTTCTTTTATTTAATCGACAATGTATTTGTAGTAGGCGGCGCAGGTGCCTTCGCTGGAAACCATGCAGGCGCCCATCGGCGTTTGCGGCGTGCAGGCTTTTTTATACAAGGGGCATTGCGGCGGTGTTTTCAAGCCGCGCAGGATGTCACCGCAACTACAGCCGTTTGGCGTCTGCGTCTCGGTTTCCTTCAGGTCGAACCGTACTGCGGCGTCAAACCGGGAGAATTCTGGACGAATCTGTAGGCCGGACTCGCGAATCAGGCCGAGGCCACGCCAGATACTGTCGGTAGGCATAAACAGCCGGTTCAGGATTTCGCGGGCGGTCGGGTTGCCTGCATCGGCCACGGCGCGAGGATAGGCGTTGACTGCGGCAGGCTTGTCCAGGCGCAGCATTTCGGCGATCAACAGTAGTGCGTGCAATATGTCGACGATTTCAAAACCGGCGATCACTGCCGGTTTATGATGTTTTTCTGCCAGAAACCGATAGGGCTCCAGGCCGATTACGGTGCTGACATGACCGGGGCAGAGGAACCCATCCACCTGCAAAGCATCATCGGCGCACAGGGCCTCCATGGCCGGCGGCACCAGTTTGTGGGCGGAAAAAACGCTAAAGTTGTCCAGGTTGCGTTTGGCGGCTTCCAGTATTGTTACTGCCACTACCGGGGCGGTCGTTTCAAAGCCGACGCCAAGAAACACCACCTGCCGCTGCGGATTGGTCGCTGCGATTTCCACGGCGTCCAGTGGCGAATAAAGCACCCGGATATCTTGGCCGGCAGCCTTTTCTTTCAGCAGGCTGCTGCGATTTCCCGGCACCCGCAGCATATCGCCGAAACTGGCCAGGATAACATCTTGGCTGTGCACCAACCCGATAGCGTTGTCAATATAGCCCTGCGGCGTGACGCAGACCGGACAGCCGGGGCCGGACAGCAGCTGCATGTCGGCTGGCAGCAGGTCGCGAATGCCGTGATGGAAGATCGACATGGTGTGGCTACCGCAGACTTCCATGATCTTGATCGGGCGAGTGACAGCCTGCGCAAGGCTGGCCGTCAGCGAGCTGACCAGGTCAGCACTGCGAAACGCGTCAGTCTGTTTCATCGTGAATTCTTTGCAGTAACGCAATCGTTTCCGCCGCCGCCTGTTCATCAATCACTTTCATGCCGCTACCGGCATGGATCAGCACATAATCGCCGACCTTGGCCTCGGGGACCAGCGCCAGCGAAATTCGCCGCTGCACGCCTTCGATTTCGCCGATGCCGCTATATTCGTCGCGCTCCAATAATTTTAAAGGAACTCCTATACACATGACGGTTCATCCCTTCTCTTGCATTGCGGTCTGGGCCAGTTCCTGCCGCTTCGCGGCTACGCATTGCTTGATCCATTCGGCCAGTTCAGCCAGTCCCGCAGCGGTTCGGCAGGACACTTCGAGGATGGTTGCCTGCGGATTCAACAAAGTTAGATCCTGGTAGAACTGTTTCAGGCCGAAATCGACATACGGCAGCAGGTCCACTTTATTC
>CAZYJK010000199.1:0-3202 GCA_964647865.1 uncultured Veillonellaceae bacterium
CGGTGCCGCTTTCTCCCCGCAACAAAATCGGCAACGAGGATTTGGCCAATTTTTCTGCCAGATGTTTTGTCGCCTTAAAACTTGCACTGTCGCCAAAAATATCATCAAACGCGTACAAAGAAACATTCGCACTGTTTACTTGGCGAAGCAGTTCATTGTATCGAACATGATATTTACTTAGTTTTGTCTGCAACTGTTGCACTTCCGTGATATCGCGGGCAATCGTTACGCCGCCCATGCATTCACCGTTGATGATCAACGGATGCATATCGGTCAGATATTCAATATCGCCAAACTTGCGACGAATCCCTAGCATCGGCTTGCCGCTTTTGATCACTTCGCCAAGTCTTGCCCCCGGCCTCGCATCCAGTAAATACCGCCCGACAACCTCGGAAAAAACAGCTCCGCTGACCCGTTCAAAAGATTTATTGATATAGCGAACAATCGTATGTTGGTCTGCAATGAGAACGCCATCATGCAGGGAATCAAAAATACTGATCAGCCAGTGGATATAGGGGTTAGCATTACTTTGAACAGCCCCTGTGGCTTGCCCCGGCAACACCGGTGCCCCGGCAAACAAGGTTTTTACAGGCGCATTTGCAGACACGCCTGCCGCGAACAATTCCAATATGTAGTCGCCGCTTAGCGGAGTTTCTGCATAATCCGATTCCGAAACGATGCGAACATCGCGGTCATTCTTTTGCAAAATGGCACGGACTGTTTCGTTGATTGTTTGCATTTCCGGAGCAATCAGCATGCTATAAACCCCTTTTCACATCCTCTAATACTGTGCGATTCGCTGAAAACAATTTGAAGTCCTGCCAATGCAGAGAAACAATTTTCGGGTTTTTAAAAGTTTGCAAATTTTTAAAAACCCGATTTGCTGTTTCTTATACGCTTTTTGTCTTTTTTGAGTGATTCGCATATCGAATTTTTCCAGGCAATTAGGCCTTTGTCAGCAATCACATTCTTATTCTCATCAGGTTGGCACAGTTTATGCAATTATGATACAACGCAAGACTGTGACCGCGTACCAAAATACTTTATGAGGTGATCGTATGAAAAACAAGCTAATTCTAACCATCGCTCCCACAGGAAACGTCCCAACAAAGGCCATGACGCCACACGTTCCGGTTACTCCCTCTGAAATCGCCGCCCAAATATATCAGTGCTGGCAACTCGGTGCAGCGGTTGCTCACATCCACACCCGCGACAAGGACGGCGTCCCGACTTCGGACATCGAAGCCAATCGCGAAGTATTGGCCGAGCTCGACAAATACCCGGACTGTGACATTATTCGCCAGCTTTCGACTGGCGGTCGCGCAGGCAAAACCTATATGGACCGAGGGCAAATGCTTTGTTTGGCGCCGGATATGGCCAGTTTGGCAACCGGTTCGTCAAATTTCCCCAGCAAAGCCAATCTGAACGATCCAGAAACCATCGGCTATCTGGCCGGCGAAATGAAAAAATACAATATTAAACCCGAAGTTGAAGTTTTTGATTCGGCCATGCTATTCAATGCTATACAACTCGCCGACAAGGGCGTTATCGATTGGCCGCTACAAATCAATCTGGTGCTCGGCGTGCCAGGGTCCTTGCCTGCCACGTTCAAAAACCTGTTTTTTCTCTATGAGCAATTGCCGGCAAACTGCACCTGGTCCATTACCGCTGTCGGCCGCGACCATGTCGAACTGTCAACCATGGCACTGGCGTTGGGAGGCAACGTCCGGGTCGGTCTGGAAGACAACGTGTACTACTCCAAAGGCGTCCTCGCCACCAATGCATCCCTGCTAAGCAGAATAAAAGCGATTGCCCTGGCGATGGGCAAAGAAATCGCCACTCCCGCCGAAGCCCGGCAAATCCTGCAACTGAAAAAATAAAATAATCGGAGGCGGAACCAAGTGAATGAATTGACCAAAAAATGGCTAATCGTTATCGGCAGTGGCTTGCTGGTATTTCTGATTCCCGTACCGGCAGGCGTTAAGCCAATTGCCTGGAATCTGTTGGCGGTATTTGTTGCCACGATTGTTGGTTGCATTGTCCAACCAATTCCACTGGGCGCTATTTCCATGGCTAGTCTTTGCTTGATCGGATTTCTGGGCCTGGCCAAAATGAATGAATTGCTGGCGGGCTTCGCCAGTTCCACCATCTGGTTGATTGTTTCGGCATTCTTGCTCTCGCGCGGCTTCAGCAAAACAGGGCTGGGCCGACGGATGTCCTACCTGTTGATCAATTTGTTTGGTGACAAAACCATGAAACTTGGTTTTGCGATCATGTTCAGTGAATATGTGTTCAGTCCGGCGACTCCATCCACCACGGCCCGTGGCGGCGCTATCGTTTATCCAATCGCCCGCAGTTTGGCTAGCGCGTTTGATTCCGAACCTGGTCCAACTGCAAAAAAAATCGGCGCCTACCTGATGCAGGTCGGGTTTCAGTCCAACTGCGTCAGCGGCAGCCTATTTCTCACGGCGATGATCGCCAATCCGATGATGGTATTGTTTGCCCAACAAGCGTTCGGCATTCAAATCAGTTGGATGCAGTGGGCGATTGCAGCCTTTGTCCCCGGCACGTTGGCAATGATTTTGATTCCAATCGTATTGTACTATATCTTGCCTCCGGAACAGAAAAAAACGCCGGAAGCTCCTGCGTTCGCTAAAGCAGAATTGAATAAAATGGGGCCCATGTCATTTGATGAAAAAGTCATGCTAGGCGTGTTTTTGACAAGCATTTTCCTCTGGGCCACCGCACCTTACACCAAACTGGATGCAACGTTGATCGCGCTCGGTAGCGGCGCCGTCCTATTGATAACCAACGTGCTGACCTGGAAGGATGTGTTGAACGAAAACGGCGCCTGGGATGCAATGGTTTGGGTCGGTGTACTCAGCACAATTGCCGGTCTGCTCAGCAAACACGGCCTGATCGCTTGGTTCAGCAAACTCACCGTAGCCTCTCTGGGCGGAATTCCTTGGATGTGGACCCTCTTGGCCCTGCTGTTGATTTACTTGTATACCCACTATCTTTTTGCCTCAATCACCGGCCATGTCGCCGCCATGTACCCGGCCTTCATCGCAGTGGCAGGCGCCGCCGGGGCACCACCCATGCTTGTCGCGTTATCGATGGGCTACTTCTCCAACTTCTTTGCTTGTTTAACCCACTATGGCAATGGCGCCGGACCGATATATTTCGGCGCAGGATATATGAG
>CAZYJK010000200.1:0-3193 GCA_964647865.1 uncultured Veillonellaceae bacterium
GCGGCAGGATCTTTCAGCACCCGGCGGGTCGCCAGCACATCGACATCGCCGCTGCGTTGGTTGAGATAGCTGTTTAGGCTCATGACCACCAGATTTGTGGCTGTGGTGGCTTCGCGTTCGGCACCGGCCAAGGTCGCCTGATTGGAGCGCCACAGGGAGAAACCGAGCGTGGCGACAAGCAGAAAGATGATGATCAGGCTGGTAAATAAAATGATCCGGACCCGTAGACTTTGCAGGTTAAACATGTTTCACAGCTCCTTAGATTTGATGTCGATGGTCATAACGCAGGCATCGTCCATATCGCGGACAGACAGTACCGGACGCAGAGTTTTTTCCAACGCTGTAAGAAAGGCGGCAGGGGTTTCGACGGCTTCCGTTGCTAAAAATTGAGATAACGTTTCAATTCCGGTCCCGACCGACGCAAAGTGGTTTTCCAGAATGCCGTCAGAAAAGGCAATCATACGGCAACCGCCAGACATACCAACAGTTTGCGTCTTAAGGTTGGTTGAGGGGAACAAGCCAAGCGGCGGAGTGGTGCTTTCCAGTTTTTCAATCGAACCGTCCGGCAGGCGCAGCAAGGCAGGCAAATGACCGGCATTGGCCCAATGCAGTTTTTCGGTTGCCAGGTCAAAATCAAAACAGACCGCCGAGAGAAAGCTCGGCAGCATTCCGTTTTCTTCCTCCGCCGTTTGTCGCGGCAGACTTGCAATATCCCACATCTGTCGTCCAAGCAAATTGAGGATTTCGCCTGGAGCGGTATTTTGTTGCATCAACCTACTGGCGGTGGACTGCAGAAAAACCGCAATAAAAGCCGAAGATACGCCATGGCCCATCACATCCATCAAAATGGCGGCGTAACGTTGGGGGCCGGTAGGACAGACAAAGACCATGTCGCCGGACAAGTTGCTGGCGGGACGATACAACAGTTCCATCTGAAAATCAGGCCGTTGCAAACGGCGGGTCAACAACCGGTCCTGGATTTCCTGAGCGATTCGGATGTCCTGTTGCAACCGTTGCTCGAACTTGCGCCTACTTGCCCGCTCACGGTCAAGCTGGATGGCGTTGCGTAGGCGGACTTGCAGGTTGTATTTTTGGATCGGTTTGAGAATGTAATCGGTGGCACCGGCTTCAAAGGCGCAGTTCATCTGGATTTCGTCATTGCTGGCGGTGACAACGAGAATCGGCGTGTCGGCATAGCCCGGCATGGATCGGATACGCAGACAGCAGGCGATGCCTTCCATGCCTTCCATCTGCAGGTCTAGCAAAATGGCTCTGACGGAGACAGGTTCCACCTGCAGCAGCCGTTCCAGCACTGTTTCGCCGCTAGCAAACTCTTCGGGAACACCGAAACCCAGTTTGGTGATGAAGTTGCGAATGATTTTGCGGTCAGTGGACGAATCGTCGACGATGAAAATACTCAAGACGATTAATACTCCTGCGGCGACATGGGAAGCGACTGTTCGGTCGCCAATGCCTGCAAGGCGCTGGCTTCGTCGGGGGCGACCGTCATGATTTGGTCGAACTTGGCGATGCGGAACAGGTCCAAAATGAACGGATCGGACACGACAACCGCCAATTTGATTTTGCGACTGGCCGCTTGCCTGACAAAGTGGATCAGCACGCCAAAACCGGTACTGTCGATCCGCTTGAGCTTGTCCATCAGAAACAGGCATCGGCTGCCCTCGGTCAACTTCTCGAAATATGGGCGCACCTGTTCGCGCGCCTGGGTAGAGACCTCATACACCAACGAACCGGAGCATTCAAGCCGGAGCGATGTTTCGTCCATTCTACCCGTTACATTGAATTCAGTCATTTTTTTCGATCCCCGCTTTCAAAATCATTATATGTCGTCCCGTCCGGTCGGTGATTGAATCGATCTCCTTGCACAAATACTGCATGAACAGAATCCCGCGACCGCGTTCTTCCCATAATAAACTTTGCATCGACTGATTCTGGCAGATTTCGCGCCAGTTTGGCGGCAGCCCCGGTCCCCGGTCCGGAATTTCGGCTGACAGTTGATCCCTGTCGAGCCGCAGTGTTACGGAAAGCACAGCGTCGGCTTGGCCGCAGCGACAATTGGCTTCAAAAGCGTTAATCAGTGCTTCATGCAGGGCAAACAAAAAAGCAGGATTTACAACGCCCCGATTAAGCAAGGCGTTTTCACAAGCCTGCTCCAAACCTTCCAATCCATCGATTCCGGCAACAGCTGCGCTCAATTGCTGTTCGTAAAGCAATTATGTATTCTCCGTTCAATTTTTGTCACGAAATCACGAATAGAATACAAATAAATTAAATCAATTAAAGAGGAATTATTTCACATAATTAATTCGCGGTGAAGCGGAAATATCCTGCAGGAGTTTGCGTCAATACGCTGAAATAAATCAAAATGTGCAAGAATGTGAGAGTCCATTGAATACATCGACAGAAATAAAGGGCAGGAAATCTGCCGTAAGCTTACGCAAGACGTTTAGTCTGGCGTTCGTTTTGGTGGCTGTATTGCCGTTGCTGTTTTCGATCATTGTGACATTCGAACAAACCGAGCAGACGACGATTCAAGCCGTATTCGAGGCCAATCGGAATTTGGCGGCCAATATCGCCGAAGACATTGACGCAATGTTTATCGAAAAAGTCCGACTGCTCAAAATCGTGGCGAATAATGCCGAAATCAAATCGGCAGACCCGCTAAGACAGACAGCGGTATTACGCGATCTGTACTTTCATAGCGGCGATATCGGGATTGCCCTGCTGGCGGACAGTCAGGGAAAGCTGATTGCCAGATCCGACGATCAACCGATCGCCGGAATCAGTTATTTCGACCGGGATTACTTCCAGCAAATATTGAGAACACGGACTACCGCGATCTCCGAGGTAATACAGTCCCGCAGCACCGGTCAACAGGTCATTGGGATCGCCGAACCGGTAATTGGCTGGAATGGCGAGTTTTTGGGCGCTGTAATTATTAACGTCGAACTGGAGAAATTAGGGCAGCGAATTACCAAAACCAAGATAGGCTTGACCGGGTATGCGATTCTGGTGAATGAGGCCGGCCATGTACTCGTGCATCCCGATTCCGGCATCGTGGCGACTTCGGCCAATCTGTTCCGCATGGTCCCGGAGTTGGCGGTCTCTTTTAAACAAACCGGTGCGATGGAATATGAATATGAAGGGCAGAAAAAATTGGCCGGCTACAGTT
>CAZYJK010000201.1:0-3165 GCA_964647865.1 uncultured Veillonellaceae bacterium
CATCCGGCGGCCCTGCCGGCGGCGCTGTATTTCGAGGCGATCGCCCTGCAAAGCCCGGACAAGGCCTGGCAGTTCTATGACGCCGTGTTCGCCAATGCCCGCAGGCTGGTTGAAGGCGAAGATTTTCTGAAAACCGTGGCGGCTGGAGTCGGCGCGGACATGGCCCGTCTGGAAAAAGATGCCCGTAGCCCGGAGATTTACAAAAAAATCGCTGCCGACAAACAGGAGTTTGAGCAGGCGAAATATGACGGCGTGCCTGTTTTCATCATTAACGGCAAGGTGCTGGTCGGCGCGCAGCCGCCGGCGAAATTCATCGAGGCGATTGACGCGGCATTAAAGAAATAGGGGTCTGATATTTTGACAGGAACCGGACTGGCCCTATTGCTCGTTGCCGCGACGGCGTTTTCCACGCTGGCGATTTTCATGAAATTCGCTTTTATGGCGGGCGTCAATTTGACGACGCTACTGGCGTTTCGTTTCCTGTTTTCGGCGTTGTTCTGCTTTGTTGCGCTGCTGTTGACGAAAAAAAGCCTGGTTTTGCCGAAAGCGCAGCGCTGGCCGGTCTTTTTGCTGGGCGGGGTGGTGCATGTCGCCGTATCGATTTTTTATGCAATTTCGGTGCAGCGGTTGCCGGCATCGCTGACAGGCCTGGTATTTTACCTGTATCCGGCGATGGTCACTATGTTGGCGGTCCTGATCGGCAGGGAATCGCTGAACCGGTTCAAACTGATGGCCTTGGCCATCTGCTTTGCCGGCTTGCTGCAAGTCATGGGGGTTTCGTTTGGCGCAGCTTCGCTGTCCGGCTTGCTGTTCGGCGTCGCGGCGGCGTTCACGCAGGCCTGCCACGTGCTGCTGAGCCATACGATCGTTGCCGAACTGTCACCACTGATTGCGGTCGGCTGGTCCGCACTGGCGACTTCGGCGGCGTTCTTTCTGTATGGCATTGTGGACGGAAGTCTGCTCTGGAACATGACGCCGCTGGCCTGGGGAGCGATCCTGGGTACAGGGTTTTTCGCCAACTTCATCGGCATTGTCTGTTTTTTTGCCGGCATGAAACGGGTCGGCCCTTCCACCGCGTCGATCGTGATGAACCTGGAACCGGTGCTGACAGTCGTGTTGTCTGTGCTGCTGCTGGCGGAAAGCTTTAGCTGGGGCCAGGCGCTCGGTGGCGGCGGAATCCTGCTAGGTCTGTATCTTTTGCAGCGGAAGGAGTCTTCGATATGAACAACGGCCTGACGATTCAGGCGATCCGTGAGGCCGCGGCAGCTCTCGCGGGAGTCGCCCATGCCACGCCGCTCGACCGCAGTTCGACGTTTTCCCAGATGGTCGGCGCGCCGGTTTATCTGAAACTGGAGAATCTGCAGAAGACCGGTTCGTTCAAACTGCGCGGCGCGTACAACAAGATTCATTTACTGAGCGAGACGGAGAAAAAATGCGGCGTTATCGCCGCTTCGGCAGGCAATCACGCGCAGGGGGTGGCCTATGCGGCCAGTCATGCCGGTATCCGCTCCGTCATCGTGATGCCGGAAACGGCGCCGCTGTCGAAAGTGAGCGCGACCCGCGGCTATGGGGCGGAGGTTGTGCTGGCCGGCACTTCCTATGACGAAGCCTTTGCCAGGGCCAAACAACTGGAGCAGCAGCAGGGGCTGACCTTTGTCCATGCCTTCAATGACCCGCAGGTCATGGCCGGGCAGGGAACGATCGGACTGGAGATATTGCGCGAACTACCGGAACTGGCGACAGTCGTCGTGCCGATCGGCGGCGGCGGACTGATTGCCGGGGTGGCGACTGCGATCAAGGCGCTGGCGCCGCAGGTGCGGGTGGTCGGCGTCCAGGCGGCAGGGGCCGACGCGATGGCCCGGTCCAAGCAGGCCGGGGTATTGACGCCGACGGCGGTCGCCTCGACCATCGCGGACGGCATCGCGGTCAAATCGCCCGGCGACGCTACGTTTGCCGTGATTCAACAGGTTGTGGACGAGATCGTGACGATTGACGACGAAGCGATCGCTGCTGCGATTTTGATGCTGCTGGAGCGGGCCAAGCTGATGGTCGAGGGCGCCGGAGCGATCGGACTGGCGGCGCTATTGCACGGCAAGATTCCGCTGCGGGGCCCGGTGGCCTGCCTGATATCCGGCGGCAATATCGACGTGAATTTTATCGCCCGGATCATCGAGCGCGGTCTGGTCAAGGCCGGTCGGCGGGTGATCATCACCACGACGGTGGTCGACCGGCCGGGCGCGTTGCAACGCCTGCTGGCCAGTATCGCGGCCTGCCGGGGCAATGTATTGTACGTGCACCACGACCGCATCCAGCATGAAGTGCCGCTGGGACAGGCCAAAGTCCAGGTCAGTCTGGAGACCCGCGATGAAGAACACACCGCCGAGATTTTGTCTGCGTTGCAGCAGGAGGGCTATTGTGTGGCAAAAGACTGATCGTGCAATAGCGGAGGTGCGTCGTGCTCTGGACCGGTCTTGAGGTGATCGGCACGGTTGCTTTTGCCGCCGCCGGCGCCCTGGTCGGCGTGAAAAAGCGACTGGATATCTTCGGCGTGGCGATGCTGGCGGTCACGACGGCAGTTGGCGGCGGCATCATGCGCGATACCCTGATCGGCAATATTCCACCACTGGCGTTTCGCAACCCGATGTTCATCTTTATCAGCCTGGTGGTCGCCGTGCTGGTGTCGATCTTTGTCAAACAAGTCGTCAGGAAACAACGACTGCTCAATCTGTGCGACGCGCTGGGCCTCGGCGCCTTTGCCGCGACCGGCGCCAGCCTGGCGCTGTCGCATGACAGTTTGCTGCTGGTGGTCACGGTCGGGGTCGTTACCGGGATTGGCGGCGGTGTGCTAAGGGATATTTTTGTCCGCGAAATCCCGCTGGTTTTTCGGGCGGAAATCTATGCGGTGGCTGCGGCGATCGGTGCGGCGTGCTTCTATGGTCTGCAGCTGATGCTGCCGGTCGATATGGCGCTGTATCTGGCCTGTCTGATTACAGTGGCGATCCGGCTACTGAGTCTGTATTACGGGATCAATCTGCCCCGGGTCCGCGCCGATAAACCGACGGACAAAAAGGACAGGGGCCAATCGGAATAATAGTGGCCGAAAGCTGGCTGCAACTGCAAAACAAAAGGAAGATGAACGGGGCTGACCCGCAGCATCTTCCTTTT
>CAZYJK010000202.1:0-3165 GCA_964647865.1 uncultured Veillonellaceae bacterium
GCCGGTTTGGGCATGAACACTTCGCCGCGAACTTCAAAACTGGCCGGAAATGCATTGGCATCTGCCTGCAACACCAGCGGAATCGAGCGGATCGTTTTTACATTGCTGGTGACATCTTCGCCCACTTCTCCGTCGCCGCGCGTTGCCGCCCGGCTGAGCCGCCCGGCCTGATAAATCAGATTGACCGCCAGACCATCAATTTTCAGTTCAACCACATATTCCACCGCTCTGCCGGCCGCAGAACGCACCCGGTTGTCAAATGCCCGCAGTTCCTCGGCGGAAAACGCGTTACCCAGGCTGAGCAGCGGCGCAGCGTGGGTAACCTTGTCAAAGGCGGCCAGCGGTTGTCCGCCTACCCGCTGGGTCGGCGAATCCGGCGTCACCAACTCGGGATGGCTTGCTTCGATTTCCTTCAGGCGGCGTAGTAGCCTGTCAAACTCGGCATCACTGACCGACGGAGCATCGAGCGCGTAATATTCATAGTTGTAGCGATGCAGCAGCGTTCGCAATGTGATCGCTTCCTGCTCGACAGTTTGTTCGTTCTGCTGTCTGTCGCTCATGACGTGCGCCTCCTACACCCGTTGGATCGGGGCGAATTTTACCGACAACGATTTGATTCCCTGCTCGGGGAACGCGATCTGCACTTCCTGATTGTCACCGCTGCCTTTGACAGCCACCACAGTACCGACACCCCATTTTCCATGCATTGCCTTGTCGCCGGCTTTCCACTGAACGATCGAGCTGGACGCCGCAATCGTAGCAGACATCGATGGCGCCACCGGCTTCATTAGCGAGGATTGTTTCTGCGGGGCGCGTTTGCCGGGTGAGATCGCAAATGAATTTTGCCCAGGCGAGGCGGGCGATCCGAGGCTCAGGCGTTGACTTGGCTGCACTTGCGCCGGTTGACTTTTTTTCTTGGTTTCCAGCAACGCCTCCGGGATCTCGCCCAAAAAACGCGATGGTCGATTAATCTGTACTTCGCCATAAATCATCCGGCTCTGGGCCCGGGTTAAGAAAACATTGCGCTGCGCCCGGGTAATTCCCACATAGCAGAGGCGCCGTTCTTCTTCCATTTCCTCCGCATTGGACAAGGTCCGCACATGCGGCAGCAGTCCTTCTTCCAGGCCGATCAGAAATACGGTGGGAAACTCCAGCCCTTTGGCCGAGTGCAAGGTCATCAGGGTCACCCGGTCCGTTTCCAGTTCCGCCGTGTCGATATCCGCCACCAATGCGACATGATTCAAAAAGGCTTCCAGCGAATCTTCCTCATCGCTTTCGGTGATAAATTCCCGGGCCACGGTTAAGAGTTCCTGCAAATTCTCTACCCGGCTCTGCGCTTCCGGCGTACCCTCCTGCTCCAGCTCGGCCAGATAGCCGGATTCCTTCATCACCCGGGTAATCAGGTCGGCGACCGAATCGTTGCCGGCAGCTTCCCGCAGCCGCTCCATCAGCCGCACCAAATCGACCAACGCCCCTTTGGCTTTGGCGCCGATCGTCGTCACAGTGTGAATTCGCTTGGCCATTTCAAACAGGGATAGCCCGGCCTGATCCGCCGCAGTCTGCAAATAACCCATCGACGTATCCCCGACGCCGCGCCGCGGCACATTGACAATCCGCCGAAAACTGACCGAGTCGGCCGGATTCTGGATCAGGCGCAGATAGGCCAGCATGTCTTTGATTTCTTTGCGATCATAAAATTTTACTCCGCCGACGATCGTATACGGTAGCCCCTGTTTGAGGAACGCTTCCTCTACGGCCCGCGACTGGGCATTGGTCCGGTACAGTACCGCCATGCCGCCATAAGGCTGACGCTGCGACAGATGCAACCGTTCGATCTGTTCGACGATAAACCGGCCCTCGTCATGCTGATCGCCGGCCACATGCAACACCAGCGAATCGCCAGCCGGGTTTTCTGTCCACATCGTTTTCGGTTTGCGACCCGTATTGTTGTCGATCAGGGCATTCGCCGCATCGAGAATCACTTGGGTCGAGCGATAATTCTGTTCCAGTTTGATCACTGCAGCTTCCGGGTAGTCTTTTTCAAAATCCAGGATGTTGCTGATATCGGCGCCGCGCCAGCCGTAAATGCTCTGGTCCGCATCGCCGACCACGCAGAGGTTGCGGTGCTTCGCCGCCAGCATCCGGGTCAGTGTGTATTGCGTGTGGTTGGTGTCCTGATATTCATCGACCAGAACATAACGAAACCGCTGCTGATATTTTTCCAGTACTGCCGGGAACTCTTCCAGCAACCGGACGGTTACATTCATCAGATCATCAAAATCCATCGCATTATTCGCCAGCAGCTTCTGCTGATACAAACTGTACACCGACGCCACCCGCTGCTGATAATAATTGTCGGCCTGGGCCGAAAACCGTTCCGGCGTTATTAGCTGATTCTTGGCGTTGGATATGGTGCCGATCACACTGCCGACAGAAAACTGCCGCTCCGGCAAATCCAGCTCTTTCAGGCACTGACGGACCAGCAGCTTGATGTCCGCTTCATCGTAAATCGTGAAATGCCGGCTGTACCAACCGGTCACGTCCACTTCCATCCGCAGGAATCGGGCGCAAAAAGAATGAAACGTACTCAGCCAGATGTGCGCCGCCACCGGCCCGACCAGTCTTTGCACCCGCTGCTTCATTTCTGCCGCCGCTTTGTTGGTGAAAGTGATGGCCAATATCTCCCAGGGCTTGACCCCCTGTTCAATCAGGTAAGCGATCCGGCTGGTCAACACGCTGGTCTTGCCTGACCCGGCGCCCGCCACTACCAGCAACGGCCCGTTGATATGCGTGACTGCCTCCGCCTGGCAGGGATTGAGTTTCTTCATATAATCCTGGTGCACTTTGTTCCTCCCGTTTTTCGACTTCAAATCAAATTCGCTTTCATTAGATTCTCCATCGTTAGCTATATTCCTGCCAATTAGAACATATGTTTGATATTTTGCCAAAGGTTTTATATAATGAGGCTGAACAAACAGTGCAACGGGAGGGTTCCACTATGGATAAACTCGCCAAACTCGCCTTGCTTGGCGAAAGCGCCAAGTACGATGTCTGCGCCTCGTCCTCGGCGACGCCGAAACGGTTCCAGAACGCCGAAATTGGCCGGACCGCCCCCAGCGGCGTCTGTCATTCGTTTACGCCGGACGGCCGTTGTGTATCGCTGTT
>CAZYJK010000203.1:0-3163 GCA_964647865.1 uncultured Veillonellaceae bacterium
CTCGCTGCTGAAATATGTGACGGACATCGAAGAGGTCATCGGGCTGGGGTTCTGCGTGTCAAAGGAACACGCGCGGTTTATGGCCGAACAGTTCAACGAACGGCAGATTCCGGCGATGCATCTGACCTCCGACTCGCCAGCGGAAGAGCGCAAAAGCGCCAAGGACAGGCTGGTCGGCGGCGAGTTGCGGTTTCTGTTTGTGGTGGACCTCTACAATGAAGGGGTGGATATTCCGGAAATCAACACGGTGCTGTTTCTGCGGCCGACCGAAAGCTTGACCGTGTTTTTGCAGCAACTGGGCCGTGGCCTGCGGCTGGCGGCGGGCAAAGACTGCCTGACGGTGCTCGATTTTATCGGTCAGGCTCACAAGAAGTACAATTTTGAAGAGAAGTTTGCGGCGCTGTTATCCAATACGACTCGCAGCCTGCAGCACGAAATCAGGGAAGGCTTTGTCTCGGTGCCCAAGGGCTGTTTTATCCAGCTGGAGCGAAAAGCGCAGCAGTACATTCTGGAAAATATCCGCGGTTCGTTTGGCGTGCGGGCCGGGCTGGTGGCCCGATTGCAGTCGTTTGAGGAAGAAAGCGGGTTGCCGGTGACGTTGGCGCATTTTGCCCAGTATTATCATCTGGATGTCCGCAAGATTTTTGAACGGGGCAGTTTTGCCCGGCTTTGCGTTTTGGCGGGAGTCCGGGCCGATTTTCAGGAAGAGGTCGAAGCGGAGCTGACGCGGGCGCTGCCGCGGCTCTGCCAGATTGACGCACCGGGATGGATTCGTTTTCTGCTCGATTATTTGGCGAGGATGGACGAGCTGGACGTGGCCCGGCTCGCGAAGCCGCAGCAGTTGATGCTGCAGATGTTTTATCAGACGGTGTGGAACGAAGCGGCCCAGGACCTGGGCGCGGCGGATGTCCAGCACAACTTGCAGCGGTTGGTGGCAGCGCCGGTGATGCGGCAGGAACTCCTTGCCTTGTTGCAGTATAGTCTCGACCGCGTGGATCTGGTGGCGGAGCCGGTTGACCTCGGCTATGTGCATCCGCTCGAACTGCACTGCCATTATTCGCTGCGCCAGATTGCGACGGCGATGGAGTATTTCAACTACGGGGCGCTGCAGGGTCTCGGCGTGAAGTATTTCGCGGAGAAGAAGACGGACGTGTTTTTTGTGACGCTGAACAAGTCGGACAAAGATTACTCGCCCACGACGATGTACAATGACTACTCGATCAATGAATCGCTGTTCCACTGGCAGAGTCAAAGTACCACTTCGGCCGAGTCCGCGACCGGGCAGCGCTACATTCACCACCGGCAAACCGGCAACCAGGTGTTGCTGTTTGTCCGCGAATCCAAACAGGACGAGTTTAAAACGGCGGCACCCTACACGTTTTTGGGCCGGGCCGACTATGTGAAACATGAGGGCGGCAAGCCGATGAACATTGTCTGGCAGCTATCGGCGCCGATTCCGGCGAAACTGATCAAGAAAACGAATAAACTGGTGGTGGGATAAATTGCAGGTGCAGGTGCAGGTCACGGCGGCGATTATTCAGCAAGAAGGGAAATATCTAATCTGCCAGCGGGCACACGATGACGAACTGCCTCTCTTGTGGGAGTTTCCCGGCGGCAAGCTGGAGCCGGGCGAGACGCTGGAGGAGTGCATCATCCGCGAGTGTCAGGAGGAGCTGGGCGTCGATATCCGGGTGTGCGGCGAGTTCGGCCGTACGAGTTACCCGCATAAGCAATGGGAACTGGTGTTCACCTTTTTCCAGGCGGAAATCGTGGCCGGGACGCTGACGCCGGTGGTGCACGAGCAGATCCGCTGGGTGAGTGCGGCGGAACTGAAGCAGTATGTCTTCTGCCCGGCCGATGTGGAAATCGTGGAACAGTTGGCGGGGGAGGGAAATACTGTGAACGATAGCGAGAACCGGACTGCCGAGCTGGACAACAAGGCGGAGAACCTGTGCCGGTGGGGGGCGGCCCGCGCCGGTGCCATCGTCGTGCTGCCCGGCATCGGCACGATGGCGTTGATGGCCAATGAAGTGTATATGATCGTCCGGCTGGGCCGGCTGTACGACGTGAACGTGTCGAAGTCGGCGGCGATGGGGTTTTTGAGTTCGCTGGGGGCTGCGTTCGCCGGGCAGACGCTGGCGACCTTGCTGCCGTTTCCGCCGATGCAGCTGGCGGTCGGCGTTTCCGTCACCTATGCGGTGGGCAAGGCGGCGCAGGCTTGGATCAAGGCCGGTTGTCCCAGCGAGATGGCAGAGTTTAAGGGCCTGTTCAAGAATGTGAAAGCGACGGCCGCAGACAAATGGCGCGAGTACCTGTCGCATCCGCAGAAGGACGTTCCCCTGGGCGACGAACAGGAACCGCTGGACTTCGCTGCCGGGCTCGACCCGTTGCGGCTGAAAAGAGTGCTGGGCCTGCGGGAGGAAATAACCCGCCGGTTGTCGGAGTTGCCGCTGGGCAGCGAGATCGTCGGGCCGGTGCTCGACTATATCTATGCCGATTCGCGGATCAAAGCGGTGCTGGATGCGTTTGAGCACCCGCGTCCGCTGCGGCTGGTGTTCGTCGGCCGGACGGGCGCCGGCAAAAGCAGCGTCATCAATGCCCTGACAGGCAAATACCTGGCGGAAGTGTCCGACCCGGTGCCGGGGCAGCAACAGGCGGAAAAGCATAGCATCGCCGATGGCGAGCAGGTGTTGTTTGAAGTGGTGGATACGCGGGGGATCGCCGATGCGGGGCCGGGAGCGGAGGCGGCGCTGGAAACGGCGCTCAGCGAGTTTTTGCCGGACCTGATGATCTTGATGATTCCGCTCACCGACCGGTCGCACCTGGATGAAGACATCGCGGCTGTGCAGAAGATCCGCCAGAAGTACTTCGGCGGCGTCACGCCGGTGATCGTGCTGCTGAACAAGGCCGACCAGATGGCGCCGGCGCAGGAGCCGGTGGACAGCCCCCGCAAGCAGGAAAACATCCGCCTGTTCCGCGAGCAGGTCGATGCGATGAACCGCGCGGCAAACCTGACGCCGCTGGCGGTTTTGCCGGTCTGTTCCTACATGGATTGGTCGGCGGACAAGCAAACGGTCATGTTTGACGGGCGATACAACATTGATGCTCTGATGGACCTGATTCTCGACAATGTGTCGCTGGACGCGGCGCTGCAGCTGGCGCT
>CAZYJK010000204.1:0-3153 GCA_964647865.1 uncultured Veillonellaceae bacterium
CGTATTGCCTGCCACCACCGCAGCGGCAACCATGCCGGCCAAAATCGCCAGTGGGAAATTCCAGGGCGGAATCACGACGCCGACGCCGAGCGGGATGTAGAAGCATTCGTTCTGTTCGCCGGGAACGGCGATGACAGGCATGCCCGCCGCATAGCGCAGCATTTCCCGTCCATAGTATTCCATGAAATCGATCGCCTCGGCCGTATCGGCATCGGCTTCGGCCCAGTTCTTGCCGGCTTCCTCAACCAGCCAGGCCGAATACTCGAATTTGCGCCGGCGCAGAATCGCCGCCGCCTTGAACAGCAGACGGGCCCGCACTTCCGGCGCCACATGTTTCCAACTGGCAAAAGCGTCTTGCGCCGCTTTGACCGCCTGGTCGGCCAGTTCGGCGTTGGCCCGGGCCACCGTGCCGATGACTTCCGCGAAGCAGGAGGGGTTCACCGAGGTGATGCGGGCTTCCGTGTCAATCGCTTTGCCGGCAATCTTCAGCGGATAGTGACGGCCTTTTTCGGACGCCACCAGTTGCAGCGCCGCCTCCATGGCCGCTTTGTTCTCGGGGATGCTAAAATTCGTGAACGGTTCAGGTTGATACGCTGTCTGCATAAGGGTAGCCCTCCTCAATATTTCATCATTCGTTAAGTAGAGATATCTTACGGAACCGTTGAATAATTCCGATTGCTGAAGATTTCAGCCTTGATTCGCATCGATTTGTGACTGGTTTCTCCGGTCGGCCAGAAACGCTTCGGTCTTCGCACAGCCTGTGCGTCATTTCATTTCCGACAGGCTATAGCTCGACATTACTCGACTAAGCTTCCTTCGTCGCTACGCTCCTTGGCAGCAAGTCTCATATTATCCGTCGCTTCTGGCCTCAAATCAACATCCATGTTGATTTGACCAGACAAAACTGCGTCCCTTCATCGGCGAATACTACGGCCTCAATCCAAGGCAATCTCCATTATTTCAGCGGTTCCTTTATTTCAGTATTTCTTCATACTACCGAATTTCCCTATACTACCGATGGTTCGACAAATAGGTCGCCGCGGGCAAACCGGCCGGCGTCCAGCAGTCCGACCGGCAACGCGGTTTTCAGACCCAGCAGCTGTTCGGCGACGATCTGGCCGGTAATCGGCGCGATCATGAAACCATGTCCGCTAAATCCTGCCGCCACATGAAATCCTTCCACATCGCCAGCCGGCCCGATGATCGGCTGACGATCCGGCGACATATCATACAACCCGGCCCATTGCCGCACAACATTGAGTCCAGCCAACGGCGGCAGGATCTCGACGATCCGGCGGGCCATCTCGCCGAGGAACTGCCAGCTGGACTCGGTGTTGAAGCTCTCCGGTTCATCGGGGTGGCCGATACCCATGATAAAGCTGCCATGCGGACTTTGCTGGCAATACAGGTTGTGGTGGAAACTCATCACCATCGAGTCCTGCATCGGCTCGACCGGTTCGGTCACGAGGATTTCATGCCGTTCAGGATAAATCGGCAGTTCGACGCCGACCATCCGGCCCAGCTGCTTGGAATGACCGCCAGCCGTCACGACTACCCGTGGGGTACTAATAGTACCCCACCGGGTTTTGACTGCTGTGACCCGGCAGCACTCCGCTTCGATTCCGGTCACTTCGCTGTCGGTACGAATCTCCACGCCATGGCGCTGCGCCGCTTTCGCATAAGCGGCCGTCGCCTTGAACGGATTGCAGTGGCCGTCTTTGGCGCAGAAGGTCGCGCCCAGCAGCCCCGCCGTGTTCAGATGCGGCACGATCTCTTTCGCTTCGGCCGGCGTCACCCAGCGGGAAGGAATCCCCAGCGAATTTTGCAGCAACAGGTTCTTTTTGAACTGGGCCGCCATCTTTTCCGTATAGGCCAGCAGCAGATAGCCGCCCTGTTTCAGTTCGATATCGACATCGACGTCCAGCAGCTGCGGCAGCTGTTCCAGCATCCGGGTGCTTTCCCGCGACAGCAGGCAATTGGTTTCGGTGCCCCACTGCATCCGCATGCCGGCGCCGCAGCGACCGGTAGCCCCGCTGGCCAGGTAGCCGCGTTCCAACAGCACCACTTTGCCGGCGCCGAGCCGGGCCAGATTGTAGGCCGTAGCACAGCCGACGATGCCGCCGCCGATGACCACTACATCAGCCGTATCATTCATCCATGCCACCTCCGCCCAGCGCCCCCAGGCTGATCGTCGCCACCGGTTGGCGAAACGTCGGCAGCGCGATTTCGGCCAGCGGTTTGCCGGTGGCTTTGGCCAGTTCCTGCGCCACCAGCGGCATACAGGTCCGGCCCTGGCAGGGCCCCATGCCGCAGCGGCAGCTGCGCTTGATTTCTTCGCTGCTCAGATTGCCGTCGGCAATGCTCTGGCGAATTTCCGACAGTTTGATATCCTCGCAGCGGCAGATGATGATATCTTCGTCGAGATTCTCGCTCATAGCGCCACTTCCTTTCGCCGCCGGATATTCCGCACATCCATCGCAATCGTTTTGTCCACTGCCAGCCACAGCACCGTCGTCCGGTTGGCCTGCTGCTGCACGCGCTGCACAGTCGCCGCGCCAACGGGTTTTCCGGCCCGGTCGATCGCTTCGACGACTTCGCCGCTAACCGGCAGTGGCGAGAACTCATAGGGGATTTTCAGCAATGCCGCCACCGGCGACCAGTCATAGTCGATGACAAAGATCGCCAGGCCGGGGCACCGCGTGACACAGAGACCGCAGCCGTTGCATTTTGCTTCGTCAAACAGCGGGCGCTCGCTAATGCTGCCCGGCATCGTGATGGCGCCGCGCGGACAGGCTTCGGCGCAGGGATTGCAGGGAATCTGCTGGAAACATTCGATCACCGCCACCGGCCCCTGCTTCAGCCGGCCCGATGCTGGCAATACAGCCTGCAAGTCTTCATTCGTCGGAATTCCGTCAACTGCCAGCATCTTAGATCGCCTCCCCAAGCATGACTTTACACAGGCCATTGCAGACTTTGGCGCTGACCGGCGCGCTGCGCAGCGCATTCAACTGCGATTTCGCCTCGTGATAGAGGGCGGCAAAGTTTTCGCTCTGGTAACGCAGGGCAAAGGCCGCTGCCAGCCCGGCCAGTTTCCCCTCGACCATCGCCGCCGATGCCTCTTCGACGCCGGCCACATCGCCCGCCACATAGATA
>CAZYJK010000205.1:0-3006 GCA_964647865.1 uncultured Veillonellaceae bacterium
GAGGGTACTTGGTTGGAAACGGCCTGGGAGAGTAGGTCGCCGCCGGTTAGAAAAGCAAAACCCTTCCGTTACTACGGAAGGGTTTTGCTCTCCTGAGTCAATTGAAAAAGTGGCTCCGTAGCTCAGCTGGATAGAGCGCCGGACTTCGAATCCGTAGGTCGCGTGTTCGAATCACGCCGGGGTCACCATAAATTGCAAAGCCTTCCGGCTAAAATTCCGGAGGGCTTTTTTCAGCAGAAGCAAAGCTGAGTTTGACAGAAGAGAATTTGCGCAGGATAATAAAAACAAGTTTATGCGGAAGGAGTCAAACCTTTGGAACATCGAATATTGGCGTTTGAAGAACTGATTGCGCCATTGTCGTACAAAAAAGTGATGTTGGTAGTGGAATGCTTGAGCATTGAGGGTTGCGAAAGCCCCGATATCATGAGCGAATTGACGGAAGTGATGAATCTTGGATTCGGTTCAGAGTACGATGAGTGGGAAGATTTTCTTGATTTTGGCTTTGTCGTGATAGAAGGGGCTCCGACAGCGGAAAATATCGCGGAGGCCTCTCTTTTGGTTGACTATTTGCGCCATGAGAGATTTCAACCGTTAATCCAGGCCGATTTGTTTGTTGACGGGGTTCTTCTCGGCAGTTCCTGGAGCGGCAACCAGTCTGCCGAATCGGTAAACCAACCGGTGCCCAAGCAGGTCAAACCAGTCAAGTCGGTATTGATCCGTTTTCCTCTAGAAAGGGTTGCCAGACATAGCGAGACAGATAGCAAAAAATAACAAGGTGAACAAAAGTAAAACGGGAGGATGGCAAGTTACCATCCTCCCGTAATTATCATCGCGAGCCTTGCCGCTTAATCGACTTTTTTGTAGACTACCGATTTGGCACCGCAGATCGGACATTGGTCTGGTGCATTGCCTTCGGCAATATGACCGCATACGGTGCAGAGAAACAGATCGGTTTCCACCGGATTGGCAAGAGTATCCAATGCTTTCTGGTACAGCGATGCATGAACCTTTTCCGCGTCATTGGCCAGTTGCAGACCTTTCAGAATAACAGCCGATTGATTCTCGGCTTTTGCATCGTCAATGAAGCCGGGGTACATTTCGGTGAACTCGTGTGTTTCGCCTTCAATCGCAGCCTTGAGATTTTCGGCAGTCGACTTGATCATACCCATATTGCGAAGATGTGTGTGTGCATGGATGGTTTCGGCTTCAGCAGCGGCGCGGAATAATTTGGCCACTTGCGGCAGTTTTTCGGCATCAGCCTGTTTGGCAAATGCGAGATACTTGCGATTTGCCTGTGACTCGCCGGCAAAAGCGTCAGCTAGGTTTTGTTGCGTCTTGCTCAATGAAAACAGCTCCTTTATCATCATAATGTTTACTATGGATAATTATTATCCATTCCTGGAAAAATGTCAAGTTCCAATAGTTTATTTGTTAGCGAGAAATTTGAAAACTTTGGTTCCTGTATCACGTACTTTTCGAATCGCTCCCGAATTTGTTTTTGTCCGTGGCTTCATATCGCGCTCGGAACCAAAGTCGCCGCGCTTAATCGTTGTGTTTTTTGTCTTTTCCGGTGAAAGTTCCTTCTTCATCGTTAATAGAGCTTTTTCCGGGAAACTGTGACTATCGCATGTAAACAGGTCTACAGCCGCAAAACCAAGCTCAGGATAGGAATGGATGCCTAGATGACCGTCGGTTAATAGGGCCAGGACCGTGATGCCTTCCGGTTCAAATTGATACGTCTGGACGCTGAGCATTTTTAGATTGGCGGCGTGGATTGCCTGAGAAACGATGTTTTGCAACAATTCCATATCATTCAGGGTTTCTTTGCGGCAACCGTAGTAGTCAGCGGTCGTGTGTCGGCCGATGGCAGCCAAATGCGTCACCTCTCTTTTGCATAATTTTTTCTTATTGGACTGAGATATTTGTCTCTAGCATCTTATTATACTTTGAACCGCTAGTCCGCGCAAATATCCCCCGGCGGTCCGCTGCACTTGCAGTTATTGAGCGGGAAAGGTAAAATCATAAATATGGGATAGTTTTCCGATACACGCGTGTTCAACATAGGATTGTTAAGACAAAGGAGCGATTTGCAATGATGGTTAATGCAGAACTGGCCAAAGGAATTTATCAGGTTGGAGCCGTAGATTGGGCAACCCGCGATTTTCATGGCTACAAAACGCCTCGAGGGGTCACCTATAATTCTTATCTGATCGTGGATGAAAAGATATGTTTGATTGACGCGGTCAAAGCACCGTTTGCCAAGGAATTGCTGGAACGAATCAGTCAAATAGTCGATCCGGCTAAAATAGACTATGTGATAGTGAACCATGTGGAGCCGGATCATAGCAGTGCCTTGCCGATGCTGATGCAAGCAGCGCCGCAGGCCAAAGTCGTAATTACTGAGCAGGGCCGCGGCGAGATTATCAAATATTTTGGCCAGGAGTATGATTTCCGCGTGGTCAAAAATGGCGACTCCCTGTCGTTGGGGAAACATACGCTGAAATTTGTACCTTTACCGATGCTGCATTGGCCGGATTCAATGGCGACATATCTGGAAGAAGAACAGATTTTGTTTTCGAATGATGCATTTGGTCAGCATTACTCAACCAATTTCAAGTTTGATGATGAGAATGATCTGAGCGAATTGCTTTACGAGGCAAAAAAATATTATGCCAATATCTTAATGCCGTTCAACAAGCTGGTCGTAAAAGCGCTGGATAATCTCGGCTTATTGCCGATCCGGATGATTGCGCCCAGCCATGGATTGATTTGGCGGGCGCATATCGCTGACATTCTTTCCCTGTACAAGAAATGGTCCGCCGGCGAAACAGACCCGTTAGTCCTGGTTGTTTATGATTCTATGTGGGGCAGCACCGAGATGATGGCACGCCGCATTTTGGAAGGGCTGACCGCAGGCGGGATCAAGGCGAAACTTTTCCGCATGGCGGATTCGGACAAGAGCGAACTGATTGCCGAACTGCTGACGGCGCGTGGACTGATCTGCGG
>CAZYJK010000206.1:0-2988 GCA_964647865.1 uncultured Veillonellaceae bacterium
GACTAGCCGGACGCCGGCGGAAACGGCCTGCACCGCCGCTGCCTCCCAGTCCCGCGCCACGCCGCACAGCCAGCTGTCGCCGGCGGGACTCTGCTCATCGAACTGCTGCGTCGGATGCGTTCCATAATAACCGACGGCCGAAAAACTGATCAACACTTTCGGCGTCGGCTGTCCGTTTGCCGCAGCCGCAGAGCAGGCCTCCGCCAGCGCCCGGGTTAGCACGATCCGGCTGTCACGAATCTTCTGTTTGTAAGCCGCTGTCCAGCGCCCGCCGGCAATGCTCTCCCCGGCCATATTGACAATCGCGTCGACGCCGGCGAGCCAATGCGGCGCAAGCGCCACTCCCGGCGGCGGCACATCATGACGAGTCAGGAGCACGGTCTCGTGCCCCTGACTTTTTAACGCCTCATTTAGTGCAGTCCCGACAAAACCGGTTCCTCCCGTAAGCAGAATCCGCATGCCGGTCACTCCCTTCAGCCTTTGTGCCACTCCGCCCAGGCCGCGCCGACTGCGGCCCCTTGCGCCACTTTGACGCCGAGAGCCGTCAGGGACCGTTCCACCGCGTACAGCGTCAGAACCAGCTCATTGATGCAGATGTTGCCCATGTGGCCGACCCGGAAGATCTTGCCTTTCAGTGGCCCGACGCCGCCGGCCACCACGATATCGTACTCTTCCATCTTGGCGCGGAACGCCACATCGTCGAGTCCATCAGGATATTTGATTACCGACAGGGTCGGCGCCACGGCATCGGCGGCAGTAATCAGTTCCAGCCCAATCGCCTTCAAGCCGGCGCGGAAGCTGCGGGCAATCCGTTCATGCCGCGCATAACGGGCTTCCAGCCCTTCTTCCAAAATCATCTGCACCGATTTTGCCAACGCCTGGATCAAGTTCACCGGCGGGGTGGAGAAATACATCGAAGGGTTGTCCATGATCGGCAGCCAGTTTTTCCAGTCGACATAATAGCCGGCGACCGTGCCCATCTGTTCGCGGCGGGCCAGCGCTTTCTCATTGAACGCGACGATCGTCAGCCCCGGCGGCGTGCCAAACGCCTTCTGGCTGGTCGTAATCACCACGTCGATGCCGAGGTCCTTCATCGGCTCCGGCACCCCGGCGCTGGCGCAGACTCCATCGAGAATGAACAAGGTATCATATTTTTTCGCCAGTGCGGCGACTTCAGCAACCTGCCCCATCACACCGGTGGAGGTATCCACATGGGTCAGGGTCATCGCTGCATATTTGTTTTGTTTCAGTTTGGCTTCGATGTCAGCCAGCGGCACCCGTTCGCCGGCCGGCGCCGTCAAGACGTCCGGCACGATGCCGAGCGCCTTGGCCAGCGGCACAAACCGCTCGCCGAAATAGCCCTGGGTAATCACGAGCACGGATTCGCCAGCCTTCACCGTATTCACCAGACCCATTTCCATCGACAGGGTTCCTGCCCCGCCGATCGCCACCACATGGTCGGCCTGGAAAATCGTCTTCAGTCCTTGCAGACACTCTTTGTAAATCGCCACGAACGGGCCGTAGGTATGGCCGTAGGTCGGACCGGCCAGGGCCTGGCGGATCGGTTCTGCCACAGGAGTCGGTCCGGGGATCATCACCAGCGGATTTTGTTTCATCATGATAAATCGTTCACTCCTCATAAGAAATTTGCTTTCTGTTCATTGTTTCTCGCCAATTGAAGATAATCCTGCCAAATTGGCAACCGAATTCGCGAAAAACACAAGAGAACCGTTGAATAATTCAATTTCAAGGGATCTCTTTTACTGTTTAGTTACCTTCTCGCGGTATTCGACAATCAGTGGACAGCCTTTTTCGCACTGTCCGCAGCCAAAACACTTGCCGACCTTGCGTTTTTTCACGACATATTCGGTTTGGTCATCCGATTGCCTGTGCACGGATACTTTCACATACAGCAGGGCCAGCAGGCAAAGCAGCGTAAATGCGGCCAGTCCAACCCACATTCTCTACCGCACGCCCCCTTTAAAGAAATCCCAAATCAGCATATTGGCGTCCACGTCCTGAGAGGTCCTGCCGATAAAGCGTTCCGGCAGATACTGATAGCCTCCCGGCCAGGTATGGCCGCCGCCTTCAACCGCTGCCAATTTCACCGCCGCCCCGGCGGGACAGGACGCGAAAACCTCCATTTTTACCCTGGTGCCATCTTTGGGATCGCGATCTGGTTCCGCAGCAATCACACCGCCGTCGCCGCACCGGTTATTCGCGGCCCAAAACTTGGCAGTTTCCCGGGCGGACAGCACTTTGCCAAAATCCTCGAACCCGGCGACCGCACCGCCGGACCAGGGAACAATCGGATCTTCCGTGCCTTGAATCACCAACACCGGCAGAGCACGAGCCGGTTTGCAAGTTGCCTGCAACGGTTCCGGCAATCCGCCAGCCACCGTAGCGATGCCGGCGATCCGGTCCGCCTGTTCACAGGCCAGCCGCTGCGCCATCATCCCGCCGTTGGAGATGCCGGCGACATAAATTCGGTTCTTATCAACCAATCCGTCGGCAACCAGTTTGTCGACGATGGCCAGCAAAAAGCCGACATCGTCGACTGTACCGCCCTGGTCGTTCCAGCGCCGTTCCAGCGCATCCGGATAGACCACGACGAACTTTTCTTTGTCAGCCAACCGTTCAAACCCGCGCTGGGTCACCGTCATCATATCTTCACCGCTGCCGGCGCTACCATGCAACACCATTAGCAATGGCGCCGGTTTGGTCTTTTCGAGACCTTCTGGACGCACCAACCAGTAGTTGCGGAGGTCGCCGCCTGATTTCAGCGTTTCGGAAACCGGCGCGGCCAGCGTGACCGCCGACGCCGTCAGCCAAAACAAGCCGCAGAGCAATAGTATCGTCAGTTTTTTCATTTTTTTGTCACTCCTTTTTCGTGCCAAACTGAACCCAAACCGAAGTCAACACCCGCACCGGCTTGTTTGCCTGCGGTTGCCAGGCCGGCTGAAAAATCCAGCCGGCAACATATTGCCG
>CAZYJK010000207.1:0-2965 GCA_964647865.1 uncultured Veillonellaceae bacterium
ACGGCAACCGCCGCCGGTCTTGCGGGTTTTGGCGGGGTGCTGGCTGGCCGGCGTGTTTTGGCTGCTGTGGCGGGGCAACAAAGCAGGAGTTTCCTCTGCAACAGTCAAATAATAAGTAGTATTGCTAAGAACAGGGGGAGCGGAATGAAAAAGATAGCAGCGGGTCTAATGACCATATTATTGCTGGTTTTGTGCGCCAGCGCAGCCCTGGCGGCGCCGGAGCCGACCAAACTGGTGGAAGTGTTTCGCAAGCCAGGCGTAAACTATGGCGGGTTCAAATCGATCGGCAACGAAGTGTCGGTCAGCATAAGGCCGGCGGGAGATTCGTTCTACGACCGCAGCGATCCGTTCCTGCGGCAGCGGCTGGCGGAATTGTCGCTGACGGCAGCGAAAAACCAGGGCTGGGTGGCGATCGACAACACCAGCGCCGATGTGCGTATCTCCGTCAAACTGACGGAATGGGGCCGTTTTCGCAACAAGCAGGACCAAAACCTGATGGAGTTCTTTGCCCTGGAGTGCCGGGCATACTCCGTTGCATCCGGCGAAATGATTATGCGGGCCACGGCCCGTTATAGCCGGGTCGATCCGGTGGAAGGCTCGATGGAAAAAATGCACGAGGCCTTCGTCTCGGTCATGGAAGAGATTCTGCTGGCGCTGAAGACGAACGGATGACCGGTCGCATAGAGAAATAGAGACGACCGGCAAGGAAAGGGGAGTTAAGTGATGGAAAAACGCAGATTAGGCCGGACCGGCCTGGAGGTCGGCTGCATCGGCTTCGGCGCGTTGCCGATCCAGCGATGCACGATGGAGGAAGCGGGGCCGGTGCTGCATGCCGCGCTGGACAGGGGAATCGACTTTATCGACACGGCGCGGGGCTACTCGGACAGTGAGGAAAAAATCGGCTGTTATCTGGCCGGGCGACGCAGCGAATACGTGCTGGCGACCAAGAGCTTTGCCCGCATCAAAGACGGCATGGCCAAGGACATCGACATCAGCCTGAAAATGCTGCAAACCGACGTGATCGACCTGTATCAGGTGCATAACATCAAAAAACGACCGGAACTGGAAACCGTGCTCGGTCCCGGCGGCGCGCTGGAAGCGCTGAAAGAAGCCCAGGCGGCCGGCAAGATCCGGCACATCGGTATTACCGGCCACGACTACGGCCTGTTGGTCGAGGGGATCAAAACCAATGAATTCAGCACGGTGCAGGCCCCATTCAACGCCGTCGAACTCGCGGCGCTGGACAGCCTGTTTCCGCTGGCCAAAGCGATGGATATCGGCCGCATCGTGATGAAGCCACTCGGCGGCGGCCAGATCGACAGCAAGGTCGCTTCGCTGCGGTTTATCCTGCAACATGACATCACGGTCGCCATCCCCGGCATGGACGAACTGGCCCATATCGAGGAAAACCTGAAAGCCGCCGAACCTTTCGTGCCGCTCTCGGCAGCGGAAAAGGCGGCGCTCGACGCGGAAGTCGCCGAGCTCGGCAAAAACTTCTGCCGCCGCTGCGGCTACTGCATGCCCTGCGTGCAGGGAATCGAAATCCCGCTGTTGTTCATTTTGCATCTGCAATACGAAAAATACGGCATGCAGCAGGTCATCCCGGAGAAATACAACGCGATGGCGGCGGCCAAGGCTACGGCCAAGGCGTCGGCCTGCATCGAATGCGGCGTATGCGAGACCCGCTGCCCCTATGATATCCCGATCCGCGAACGGATGAAAAAAATCGCCCAGGACCTGGGCTGAGGAGGATAAATTATGTCTGAGCAAATTTTTGACATCGCGATTATCGGCGCCGGCCCGGCCGGACTGTCGGCGGCGCTCACCGCGCGGGTACGCAACAAATCGGTGGCGCTGTTTGAACACATGGACTTCAGCCCGAAACTGCAGAAAGCCCATGCAATCAACAATTATCTCGGCATGCCGATGACCGCCGGCAAGGACATGATGAAGCAGATGGCCGACCACTGCCTGGCGGCGGGGCCGACACTGATCCGTGAAAAAGTCACCAACATCTACGCCGGCGACACATTCACCCTGCTGACCCCGAACAACACCTACGAGGCGAAAGCGCTGGTGCTGGCGATCGGCGTGAGCAACGCGGCGATGCTGACCGGCGAAAAAGACCTCGTCGGCAAAGGCGTCAGTTACTGCGCCACCTGCGACGGCATGCTGTATCGCGGCAAACCGGTCGCGGTCATCGCCTATACGGAAGAGGGCGAACATGAAGCCGACTTCCTCGGTGAAATCTGCCCGGTCGTTTACTTCATTCCCCAATACAAAACCGAATACCAGCCCAAACACCAGAGCGTCCAGGTGATGAAGGCGCGGCCGCAGGCGGTGCTGGGCAGCGAGGAAGTGACCGGCCTGGCGACCGATGCCGGCGAGCTGAACGTGGAAGGGATCTTTATCCTGCGTCAGTCCGACCCGGCGGAAACCCTGCTGCCGGAACTGGAGATGGATGGCCCGTTCGTCAAAGTGAACCGCGACCAGGCGACCAATGTGCCTGGTGTGTATGCGGCAGGCGACTGCACAGGCAAACCCTGGCAAATCGCCCGGGCGACCGGCGAGGGGCTGGTGGCGGTGCTGTCGGCGATCGGTTATATCGACGGCAAAAAATAGTGGCAGGATTCTGACTTCTCCTTGTAGAATAATAATATTCAGGCTATTCTCTTAAAATGGCCGGAATAACCAAGCGATAGGGAGGAGACACAGCAATGACGAGTGTGGTCGAACAACGGTTTGGGTTTGATGTGGCGCTGACAAAACTGGAAGAAGGCAAGCGGCTCCAGCGGGTAGGCTGGCAAAATCTTGGCGAGTTTATCTTTTTGGTGCCCCCGGCAAGCGAAAAAGTCATTGCTGGCGATTACCTGTCGACAGCGTTCAAAGAAGGCGCGAAAATCGAGATGAATCCGTTCATCATGCGCTGCCTGCCGCCCAACAAATGCATGCCGTGGAACGCCAC
>CAZYJK010000208.1:0-2910 GCA_964647865.1 uncultured Veillonellaceae bacterium
GACACCTGCTATCGTCGTTCTTTCTTCGACGCCGGGATGTTTGCCGAGCGGTTCGACGACGCAGGATCAAAGGCCGGTTGGTGTCTATACAAACTTGGCTGTCGTGGACCGGAAGCTTATAACGCCTGCGGCAACCTGCGCTGGTGGAACGGCCTGTCCTATCCGATCCAGTCCGGTTCGCCCTGCTTTGCCTGCGGCAGCGACGGATTCTGGGACAACGGTCCCTTCCATGAGCGGTTGCCCAATGTCGTGCTACCGAACACGCTGACCAACGCCGACAAGATCGGCGCCGGATTGACAGTCGCCGCCATGGCCGGCGTAACGGTCCACGCGGTAATTTCTTCGGTTCAAAAGTCAAGACATGCGAAAAACGAATCCGAACATGACGAAAAATAGCTGAGAGGGAGGAACGAGCACTGATGAAACGAGTAGTAGTCGACCCGGTAACTCGGATCGAAGGACATCTACGGGTGGAAGTCACCGTGGACGAAGCCACCGGGAAGGTGCAGGACGCCCTCTCCAGCGGCACCGCCTGGCGTGGCATCGAAATCATCCTGAAAGACCGTGACCCGCGTGATGCCTGGGCCTTTACCCAGCGGTTCTGCGGCGTTTGCACGACAACCCACGCCCTGGCTTCGGTCCGCACCGTCGAAGATGCACTGGGCATCGAGATTCCCAAAAACGCCAACTATATCCGCAATCAGATGGCTTCATCGCTGGCGGTGCAGGACCACCTGATCCACTTCTATCATCTGCACGCGCTGGACTGGGTCAGCCCGGTCGAGGCGCTCAAGGCCGATCCCGGCGCAACCGCCTCGCTGCAAAATGCGATCCTGGCAAAATATGACCTGGGTCTGTCCGGTCCATTCGACTTCAATACCGATGCCTATCCCAAGGAATTCCCCCGGGCGACCCCGGCCTATTTCAAAGCGATCCAGGCCAAAGTCAAGGCATTGGTCGAAAGTGGTCAGTTAGGCATCTTCGCCGCCCATTGGTGGGATCACCCCGACTATTCGCTGTTGCCGCCGGAAGTCCACCTGATGGCAGTAACCCACTACCTGACGATGCTGGACCGCCAACGCGAACTGGTGACCGGACATGTCGTCTATGGCGGAAAAAATCCCCACCCGCAATACATTGTCGGCGGTATGCCTTGCGCCATCTCGATGAACGACATGAATGCACCGATCAATACTGCCCGGCTGGGAGTCGTCGATGTCGCAGTCAACCTCGGCATTTCCGCCGTAAATTATTTCTACCTGCCGGACCTACTGGCAATCGGCGACATCTACGTCACCAAACACAAAATGGTGGACGGTGGCGGTCTGGCTGGAAAATGTGTACTCGGCTACGGCGATTACCCGGAAGACAGTTATACCGGCATTGCCAATGGCGATTTCCACAAACGGCTATTGCTGCGTTGCCAGGGCGTAGTGGAAAACTTCGCCGCCGGGGCAATGGCCGCCAAATTCACCAACCTGGAAGGCAAGGACTATGTCGACCCGGAAATCATCACCGAAGATATCGAACATTCCTGGTACAGTTATCCGCAGGCCGGCAAGGCCCTGCATCCATTCGCCGGAGTGACAGCGCCCAACTATACCGGTCCCAAGGAAGGCACAAAAACAAACTGGAAATATCTTGACGAAAAAGGCAAGTACTCCTGGATCAAGACGCCGCTGTGGCGCGGCAAGATGGCCGAGGTCGGACCTTTGGCCCGCTATATCGTAACCTACGTCAAAGTGAAACAAGGCCTGATGCAGCCGACCTGGGCGGAAAAAATGATCGTCGACCAGATCGACGGCGTATCGAAGGTGCTTGGCGCACCGGCCCACGTCTGGATGTGTTCCACCGTCGGCCGGACGGCCTGCCGTGGCCTGGAAGCCCAGGTGATGGCTTACATCAACAAGTATTTCTTTGACAAGATGATCAAGAACATTCGGAATGGCGATACTGCCACAGCCAACATGAGCAAGTTCGAGCCGGCCAGTTGGCCGAAAGAAGCCAAGGGAGTCGGTCTGCATGAAGCGCCGCGCGGCGCGCTCGGGCACTGGATCCAGATCAAGAACGGACTGACCGCCAATTACCAGGCTGTTGTGCCGAGCACCTGGAATGCCTGTCCGCGCGATTCCAAGGCCGGCAGTGGCGCTTACGAGTCCAGCATGATCGAAACCAAGATCAAGGTTGCCGACAAACCGCTCGAGGTGTTGCGGGTCATCCATTCCTTTGATCCCTGCATCGCCTGCGCCACCCATCTGTACGACACGGAAGGCAACAAAAAAGCAGTCATTAACAGCGACCCCTATATCAATGCCTGCGGGGGGTGTGGCAGTTGAAAAACAAGCGGGTTGACGGCATCTACATCTTCAGTCCGTTCCTGCGGCTGTTCCACTGGATCATGGCGGCGGCGGTCCTGATGTTGTTTTTGACGGGCCGCTACATCGCCAATCCGTTCTTTCATGGTTCGATCGGCGTCGATCCGACGGTATCGGTCGGCAATCTGATGTCGATGGAAACGATCCGGTTCTGGCATTTCTTCTGGGCCTATGTTCTGGTCGCCTCGTTCATTCTGCGGATTTATGGCTGGTTCATGTACAAAGGCGACCGGTTGTTGCCGAAGTTCTGGACGAAGCTCTACTGGACAGGACTTAGTCAGGTGCTTCAGCATTACCTGTTCCTGAAAAGCGACCATCCACCGTATTTGCGCAATTCGCTGGCCCGCACGACATATTTGATCTGGTATATCGTGACATTTGTCCTGATGGCCACCGGCTTTGCCATGTATGGCATGATCAACCCCGCCAGCTGGACCGCGAAGATCTTTTCGCCGGTGATCAGCCTGCTCGGCAACGAGTATAATGTGCATGTCGTGCACAACTATGCCGCCTGGTTCTTTCCCCTGTTCCTGAC
>CAZYJK010000209.1:0-2901 GCA_964647865.1 uncultured Veillonellaceae bacterium
GAGCGAGTGAGGGATTATGGTGCAGCATCTTTATCGTACAGAACCTGAAGCGTTCAACAAATTGGCGGATCTGCTTAAAGCCTTGGCCCACCCGCAAAGACTGTGCATCGTCAAAACTTTGTGTGAAAAACAACATTCCAATGTTACCGACATGCAAAACTGTCTCGGTGAAGCGCAATCGACCGTTTCACAACATTTAGCCAAACTGAAGTCAGCGAAGATTATCGCCGGCAAAAGAGAAGGAACCAACGTTTACTATTCACTTTACGATGAAAAGACGCGCAGTCTGGTGCAGTCGCTTATTAGCGAGTTCTTTCCGGACACGGAATCGTAAGCCCGAAATAATCCAAATCAGTTTTAGGAGGAAGAAACCGATGAAAAAAACCGACCTGTTAGTGATTGGCGGGAGCGCCGGCGGAGTTCTATCCGCAACAACCGCACGAAAAGCCTATGGTGACATCGACATTACCCTGGTTCGCGAAACAGAAAAGGTCATGGTTCCTTGCGGCATCCCTTACATTTATGGCACGCTGAACAACACGGACAAAAATGTGATGCCGGATACCGGTCTGTTAGATTCAAGCGTACACGTAATAGTCGATCGGGTAACCCAAATCGACCGGTCGGCAAAAATTGTCACCCTGGCGGGCAATGAAAGCATTGAGTACAAGAAATTGATTTTGGCCACCGGTTCCCTGCCGATTATTCCCGCCTTCATTCCAGGCAATGATCTGGAAAATGTATTTGCTGTCTACAAAAACCAGGACTACTTGAATTCTCTGCTCGACAAACTGCAAACAGTGCAAAACGTCGTTGTCATTGGCGGCGGGTTTATCGGGGTTGAGTTCGCCGAACAGATTCGTTTGTCAGGGAAAAACGTTACCTTGATCGAGTTGGCGGATGCCTGTTTATGGCAAGCATTCGACCGAAGCTTTACCGACGACATCGAGGCCTCGCTAACAGCAAACGGCATACGGCTTCTGACTGGAGCTAAAGTCAAAAAGATTGTCGGCGCCACCGTGGCAGAGGGCGTCGAAGTGGAAAGCGGCGAAGTGATTCCTGCTGATATAGTAATCCTGGGCTTGGGCGTCAAACCCAATTCCGCTCTGGCAAAAGAGGCCGGGCTTGAATTGAACGGCAAAGGGGCAATTGTGGTCGATCAATATACCCGAACGACCGACCCCGACATTTTCGCCGTTGGCGACTGCGCGGAGAAGAAATGCTTTTTCACCGGCAAGGATGCCCCGGTCCTGCTTGCCTCAACTGCGGCGATGGAGGCAAAAATCGCGGGTTGCAACGCCTTCCAGCTCAGGCTGATTCGGGCCAACAAAGGAACGATCAGCGCGTTTTCAACGAAGCTGTTCGGCAAAACATTTGCGGCTGCCGGGCTTACTGAAGCCAGAGCCAACCAGGAAGGCTTCAGCGTCATGGTCGGCGATTTTTTCACCATGGACCGTCACCCCGGTTGTTTGCCTGGTTCGCAAAAAACCACCATTAAACTGATCTTTTCCAAGTGTTCCGGCGTCATTCTCGGTGCGCAGATTTCCGGCGGAGATTCCGTCGCCGAAATGATTAACATCCTGAGTCTGGCGATTCAAAAAGATATGACAGCAACAGAGCTCAACACCTTCCAGGTTGCAACTCATCCGTTGGTATCGGCTTCACCGGTAGCATACCCGATCAATGCCGCTGCCATGAATGCGATTGCCCAAAACTGCAGGCACTTGAACGAAGGATTAAAAATCTAAGCTGCCGATTCACCCGTTATAGCCAAAATAAAAACAGGGCGGAACCCGATGAATACATCTGGGGTCCGCCCTGTTTTTCACTTGATTTAGTGTCCGCAACCGTGGTGGTCATCGCCATCGTGGTTGCACGAGTTTCCGCCCACCGCCAGGTTTTTCGCCAGATACTGGTTGACCAGGTCGACCGGTTTGCCGGATTGTACGCCGCAAACCACCGCTACGCCGCGTGATTGGAAAATCTGCTGGGCCGCTTCGCCCATGCCGCCGACCAGGACCACTGTTGCCCCTTGATCTGCAAGCCAGTTGGGAATCACACCAGGTGCGTGCGGCGGCGGTACCAGGTTTTCCACGACCGCGATTTTTCCGTCCTCAATTGTCGCAAACAAAAACTCTTCACAGTGGCCAAAATGACTGCTGAGCATTCCGCCGACCACCGGCACTGCTATTTTCTCCATTTTGTTTTCCCCCTTCACTACCTTAGCCTCTGTTAGCTCATCCAGCAAGACATTGCCGACAATTTCATCGATTGCCGCCTTCATGGCTTCAGACCGTTCGATCGCCGACACACCATCATCGCCGGCGCACACGACCATCGGGTCGATCGGCATCCGGCCCAAAAACGGCACATTGAATTCCCGCGCCAACGCTTCGCCGCCGCCGGTTTTGAAAATCGCCGCATGATGCCCGCACTCCGGACACACATAGCCGCTCATGTTTTCAATCACACCGACGATGTTCATGCCCACCTGGCGGCAGAAGTTCAACGACTTCCGTACGTCGGCCAGCGCCACTCCCTGCGGCGTGGTGACAACGATCGCACCGCAACCGGGAATGAACTGGGCGATCGTCAACGGCTCATCACCAGTTCCCGGCGGGCTGTCAATCACCAGAGCATCCAACGGACCCCAGTCGACATCCACCAAAAACTGCTTGATGACGCCGATTTTCAGCGGCCCCCGCCAAATCACCGCGTCATCGCTATGTTGCAAAAACCCCTGCATAGAGATAATTTTTAGATTATCCGAATACGGATAAGGCTGGATTTTCCCATTCACCGTGCCCAGCGCCAATCCCGTCAATCCCATGATTCGGGCGATGCTCGGGCCATGGACGTCGATATCAAGCAAACCGACACGCATCCCCTTTGCCGCCAGCG
>CAZYJK010000210.1:0-2859 GCA_964647865.1 uncultured Veillonellaceae bacterium
TTCCGTTCCATCCGGTTCGAGCTGGAAGCAAAACGGTTTCAGTATCTCGTGAACGAAACAGAACGCACCCATTCGGTCTGGCCGGCCTTTGTCCTGAACGGCCAGCCTGCCGAGCCGTCCGCACCGGTCAGCGCCGATGACGAAATCACGCTGATTCCGGCGACCACGCCGGAAATCGGCAAAGTCGTCGGTTTCTGCGAGCAGGATATCGAACCGATCGAAGTCATTTTTAACGGCATCACCTGCGCGGTTCCCACTCGGCGCTATACCCTGACCCTGAATGGCGCGGCGGCCAGTCTGAACGACCCGGCGCCAGATGGCGGCGACATTGAGTTCACGCTATCCCAGGCCAGCCAGCCAACATTGGCCGATGTCCTGCTGGCGGCGGAATTCAATCCTGGCGACCTGCCCTCGGCAGGCGGCATCACTGTCGTCGTCAATAATAAAGTCGCAGAATACACCGCCATCATCAAAAATGGCGATAAAATCGACATCGTAACCAAGGAATCGCCAAAATAATACTGGGACGAAAAAAAGCAGGCCTTTTATTGACCTGCTTTTTTCGCCCGGTCTTGCCGGGTCAGGTTGCAAGGATACCGACAGAGACCTAGCGCAGGGTCTGCAGAGATCCGGCATCTGATTGCTTCCTCATTGTATTTATTATACCACAAACAAGCGCAAACGTGATGTAAACTTTCGGTTAAATAAGTATTTTTTTTATTTTCAATGTAAAGGTGGGAGAATAATGACACAACTCAAACGCAAAGTCGCTCTGGTAACAGGCGGCGGCACCGGCATCGGCCGTGCAATCTCAATCGCCCTGGCTGCCTTGTCGATCGACGTGGCTGTCAACTATTCCCGTTCTCAGCAGGAAGCGCTGGACACTGTCGCCGCTATTGAAAAAAACGGCGGCAAAGCAGTCGTTGTTCAGGCGAATGTCGCCAAGGATGCAGAAGTCCGCACAATGGTGCAGACGGTTGTCGAACAGTTCGGGCAGCTGGACTATCTGGTTAATTGCGCCGGCACGACTGTCTATGTTGATATGCCGGACCTGGAAGGTCTGAAGCCGGAGTATTGGGACGAGATCATGGATGTCAATGTGAAAGGGCTGTTCTCGGTCTGCCGGGCCGCCGCGCCGCACCTGAAGAAAACGCATGGCAGCATTGTAAATATCACTTCGGTGGCAGGCATCACCGGCATGGGCAGTTCGATCGCCTACGCCGCCTCCAAAGCCGCCGCGATCAGCGTGACCAAGTCGCTGGCGCGGGTCCTGGCGCCGGAAGTGCGGGTCAACAGCGTCGCGCCGGGAATCGTGCTGACCCGCTGGGTCGAAGGCCGCGAGGCGCACGTCAAGAAACTGGGAGAACACACGCCGCTGGGGCGTTGTTGCAGCGCCGAGGATGTCGCTGATGTGGCGGTGCCGCTGCTGGTCAATGCGGCGATGATGACCGGGCAGACCGTCGTGGTGGACGGCGGCGCGTTTCTGTAGGAAAAAACCTCGATTGATTTATTAAGAAGCGCTGAAATAATTCCGATTTCTGAAGATTTTGGCCTTGATTCGCAGCGATTTGCTGCTGCTATTTGTCGGACGCGCAGAATACTCCATCCGGTCGTTCTGCGCTAAAATCAACTTCCTGTTGATTTTCAACGACAAATTTTGCAGCTTCATCGGCGAATGCTACGGCCTCAACCCAAGGTAATCTCCATTATATCAGCGCTTCTTCTTTAAAAAAACAAGGCCTGCTACAGACTGGCATAGAGTCTGCGGCAGGCCTTTGTTCATTATTGGCGTCACATAAATTCAGGCAATCATTACAGTTTCGGCAGGCACTGCAAGCCTTCGGTCAGCTCGGACTGCGGACAGGGTGCATCAACCAGTTTACCGGCCAGGAAATTGTCATAGGCTGCAAGATCCAGATAGCCGTTGCCGGACAACGTGAACAGAATCGTGCGGGACTTGCCCTCTTCCCGCGCTACCAGCGCTTCGTCAATCGCGCCTTTAATCGCATGCGAGGACTCCGGCGCAGGCACGATCCCTTCGGTGCGGGCGAACAGGATCGCCGACTCGAAGCATTCCCGCTGGTTGTAGGAACGAGCTTCGATATGCTTGTGATGGTACAGCGCGCTGACCAGCGGCGAATCGCCGTGATAACGCAGGCCACCGGCATGAATGCCGGCTGGCATGAACTCATGACCCAAAGTATACATTTTCATGATCGGCGTCAACTTGGCCAGGTCGCCGAAGTCATAGGCGAAGACGCCGCGGGTCAGCGTCGGACAGGCCGAAGGTTCGACCGCCACCGCCCGGACTTTGTTGCCTTTGAACCGGTCGGCGACAAACGGGAACGCCGTGCCGCCAAAATTGCTGCCGCCGCCGTTGCAGGCCACCACCACGTCCGGGTAGTCGCCGGCTTTCTCCAGCTGGGCCTTGGCTTCCAGGCCGATTATGGTCTGATGCAGCAAAACATGGTTCAGCACGCTGCCCAGTGCGTAGTTGGTATCGCTGCGGCCGGCGGCGTCTTCGACTGCTTCGGATATCGCAATCGCCAGACTGCCGTTCGAATCAGGGTGCTCCGCCAGCACAGCCCGGCCGGAAGCGGTCATTTCGGAAGGGCTGGGAATGACCGAGCCGCCGAACACTTCCATGAAAGAGCGCCGGTACGGTTTTTGCTGGTAACTGACTTTCACCATATAGACCATGCATTCCAGGCCGAAATAGCTGCAGGCCATGCTGAGCGCGCTACCCCACTGTCCTGCGCCGGTCTCGGTAGCCAGTCGTTTGATGCCAGCTTGTTTGTTGTAATAAGCCTGGGCCAGTGCGGTATTCAGCTTGTGGCTGCCGACCGGGCTGGCGCCTTC
>CAZYJK010000211.1:0-2855 GCA_964647865.1 uncultured Veillonellaceae bacterium
TACCGGCTTCCCAAGCCGTGGGTCGCGAGTTCGAATCTCGTTGCCCGCTCCAGTATATTCAGAAATTCTGCGGCTTTTCAGGTTTAGCGGAATTTCTTTTTTATTGCTATTTTTTCTGACTTGGAACGCTATCTCGTAACCCTCGTGTCCAATTAAAGAAAGCGAGGGATTAAGACTATCGTGGGTGGTTGTATAATCGGCAACGATGGCTCGATGAACATTTACTAATGAACTGGTGAGGATTATCCTACTATAAATAGCTGCTACGTTGTATAGCAATCGAATCTGTGTTATGATTATAACATCAAATCGCACGATAACTTTTATAAAGTTATCGTGCGGATGCGGGCGGTGACTATATGGGTGAGCTATTAAACGATTTTACTAAATACTTGTGTGAGGTATTAGCGATGAATGTCGAGCCGGAGCCGTGGGAAGGTGAGGCAGTTCTTCCGCTTTATTTGCGCGAGCAATACCAGTTTCATCAGGCCAAGCCCGCAGGAGGGGTTAGAAGCTTCCTGCTCTGTATCGATCGAGCCGAGCAAACTCCCGCCTTGATCGAGAAGAATTTCATGCAATTATCGACGAAAACGCAAGATGCACTTGTTTATGTGCGGCAATCCATTACCAGCTATGACCGCAAAAGGCTAATCGAGAGAAAAATACCGTTTGTCATACCCGGCAGCCAGATGTACCTGCCTTTCGTTGGGATTGATTTGCGCGAGCGGTACACCGATAATCGAAATCGATCCGAGATCGCCTTTAGCCCAGCTGCGCAGTATCTCGTCTTATATTTGCTAGATAACCCTGCGCCGATGGAAATAAATCAGTCCAACGCCGCCAGATTGCTCGGATATCAAAACATGACCATGGTAAGAGCGTTTCGTGAAATCGAAAGCACTGGCATTGGTAGCACAGAAAAAGTCGGTAAAGAGAAGTATCTAAGAATATTAGATACCCGACGCAATGTTTGGGAAAGGATAGAGCCTCAGTTACAAAATCCCGTCATGCGACGTGTATATGTGCGAGGCTTGGATCAACAAGTCATCAGTGAGCTCGAGCTCGCGATTGCAGGAGAAAGTGCCCTGGCAAGAGTATCGATGCTTAATGAACCAAGAGTACCGGTATGGGCGATTCAGAGTAAAACATGGCAAAGCCAAAAGGGAGGCTTGTTGCGGAAACTGCAAGAGATTCCCTATGCTGAGGTCGGGTCTGCCGAATTTGAACTTTGGCGCTATCCTGTGCAGATGCCGGGCCAAAAAGAAACCGTAGATCCGCTGTCTCTCTATTTGTCACTGCGGGAGCGGACGGACGAACGGTTACAAGATGCAATATCCAAATTGCTGGAGAAAACACTATGGTAAATGGATTAAAGCTTTTCCAAGAAGCATTTGAAAACTTTTCGAATCAGTACATTCTTATCGGCGGCACTGCGTGTGACTTGCTGCTTGATGAAGCAGGCCTGTCATTTCGGGCAACCCGTGATCTGGACATCGTATTGTGCATCGAAGTGTTGGAAGAATCCTTCATCAGGCGTTTTTGGCGATTTGTAAATGACGGCGGCTATGAAATCAAAGAAAAGACTCAAAGCCATTCGCGTTGCCTGTATCGTTTTTCACAACCAGCGCAATCATCTTACCCGTCGGTTTTGGAACTGTTCTCGCGCAGGCCTGAAATCTTTCAAGACATGGATCTGGACCAGATTACTCCGGTTGCCGTGGCCGAAGATAGAGTCAGCTTGTCGGCCATTTTGCTCGAGGATCAATATTATGATTTAATTCAGGTGCAGAGGATCGAACAGGCAGGCCTGTCACTTCTTTCTGCGCCCGGCTTGATCGCGTTAAAGGCAAAAGCTTGGCTGGATTTGTCGGAACGCAAGCGAAAAGGCGAACAGGTCGACGGGGCAGATATTCGGAAACATAAAAATGATGTATTCCGTCTGTTCCAAATTGTTGGGCCAGCTCCCCTACCGGAAGTTCCTGAACAAATTCGCCAAGACATGGATGTGTTTCTATCCGCTATGGAAACTGAAGAGGTTGACTTAAGGCAGCTTGGAATCAGGATGGCGGCCAAGTCAGATGTTTTGGCAGGACTGAGGGTCATATATTGCACATAGGATGACTGATCTCATACTGGCCGTAAGCCAGCTCAAACTATTGTTCATTGGAAAGAGCACATGTTCAATGAAATGAACGGAAAGAACGGGAATGACAAGACGTCTGGCTCCAGCTCAACCCAATACGGAATTGTGTTATTATGCTAATTAAGAAAGCAATATGATGTTCAGGGGACTGACAATGCGAAGGCAGGTGAATGCTTTGAAACTAGGTGAAGTGGTTATGCCGAACCGGGATCGAATATTGCAAACCGCTGCACAGCATGGTGCTCATCGCATTCGTGTCTTTGGATCAGTTGCCCGGCGTCAGGACGATGCTAACAGTGACATTGACTTCCTGGTAGAAATGGAACCGGGAAGAAGCCTTTTTGATCTTGGCGGACTGTTGATGGATTTGGAACAACTGCTCAACACAAAAGTCGACGTTGTTACGGAACGAGGTTTGAAGGAACGTATCCGTGAGCGAGTTCTTAACGAGGCGATCCCTTTATGAGGATTGAACCGATAGTATGGACTGCCATTTAAAGATTATATACAGCTTGTAGTCCCAAACTTAATGGATAGCCAACAAAAAAGCCTTACCATTGGTTTGCCGTTGGTTTTGGTCAAAAACCGACCTAAAACGGCCAAAAGCAACGAAATGACGATAGCGCAAAACCCCAGTATTTACGGTATTTCAGCCTTTCTTCTTGATAAGGGAATTCGGCTTCCCAAGCCGTGGGTCGCGAGTTCGAATCTC
>CAZYJK010000212.1:0-2842 GCA_964647865.1 uncultured Veillonellaceae bacterium
TCGGCTCTGGCCAGCATGGTGAAAATCGTCTGCGGCGCATCGCCTACTTCGGAGATTTTTGATAGCAAGGCTTCCTCGGCTGGCGATAGAATGTGCTGTTTCTGGCGTAGTAGGTTGTCAAAGTAAAAACTGTAAGGCTTGAGCCCGGCTTCGGCTAGCCTGAACTCGGTTAGTTTTTCTGCCGGCATCGCCAGGATATTCGGCTCGATGAACGCGGTAGCGGCGCCGACCGATGCGAGCAAAGTCTCGGCACGACTGGTCATCGCTTGATATTTGCTGTCTGCCGTATTTTCATCCCGGTGCATCCGGGCATAGGCGAACAGCTTGCCGCTGGCGATACCGATTTCATCGCGGGCCTGCAGGCACTCAAGCAGAAGTTGGGGCGACTGATCCAGTTTGTTTTGATAAGCGGCGATATTGACGCCGAGATTTTTTAAGCGGTCGAATTCGCTTTCCCAGGCCTCGTCGGAAGGATAAATGTCGCTGAGGTTCCACTTGGATTCGGTCGGCAGTTCAGTGCGGGAAGGCAGTTTGGCAGCTGCGGCGGATTCAGCGCCGGAGCAGGAGAACAACATAGCGCCGACGACCAGGGCGAACAAGGGGGACGGTTTTTTTTGCATGAACGGAACACTCCTTTGTACTGCTGTTGTTTGCGAGCTATAATAATCATAATACAGGCGACGCAAAAAGACCACTCTTCGCCTCGGTTGGGGGAAATGAATTGAACGTATTGCTAGTTAGTCTGAATGCAAAATATATCCATACGGCGCTCGGACTTTACTCGATTGCAGCCAGTTGTCGTGTTCCGGGAAAAACGGTGGCCGTGAGAGAGTATACAATCAACCAGGATCTGTTGGTGGTATTGGCGGACATCGCCGGACAGTCGCCAGATGTCGTCGGTTTGGCCTGTTATATCTGGAACCGGGAACTTACGTTGAAACTGGCAGCGGCGCTAAAAAAAGCCTTGCCCGGCATCATTGTCGTTTTGGGTGGACCGGAAGTTTCCTCTGATGCCGCGGCGATTTTAGCGCAACATTTATGTTTTGATTTTGTCGTACAGGGAGAAGGGGAGGCAAGTGTGCCGGGATTGTTGGCGCAACTGGAATGTTGGAAAAATGCCGCGGCTGATAATGGGGCGGTCGCTGTGCCTGGCATTGCCCGGCGCGCGGCGGATGGAGTAGAACTAAATGGCGGCGCCTGCTATGTCGAGGACCTGGATTCATTGCCGTTTCCTTATAGCGAAGCGGAATTGTCGCTGCTTGGCAATCGTATTCTATATTATGAGAGCTCCCGTGGCTGCCCGTATTCCTGCTCCTATTGCATTTCGGCTTCGACCAAAGGAGTCAGGCATCGCAGCGTCGACAAGGTTTGCCGGGAAATGCAGTTTTTCCTCGATCATCAAGTGCAGCAGGTCAAGTTTGTCGATCGGACCTTTAATGTAGTGCCGGCGCATTATCAGGCAATCTGGCGGTTCCTGGCCGACCGACCTGGCCTGACAAATTTTCACTTTGAAATCGTGGCCGACCGTTTGCGACCGGACGAGATAGAATGGCTGGCAACCGTCCCGGCTGGTCTGTTTCAGTTTGAGATCGGTGTGCAGTCGACTTGTAAAAAAACCCTGCAGGCGATTGGCCGTCAAAACGACTGGCAGCATCTGCACCGGAACGTGCAGGTGCTGTTGCAACCGCAAAATATTCACCTGCATCTGGATTTGATCGTGGGGTTGCCGTTCGAAGGACTGCCGGAGTTTCGGCAATCCTTTAATGATGTATACGGTTTACAACCGCATATGTTGCAAATTGGGTTTCTCAAAATGCTGCCAGGCACGCCGATGCGTTCACAGGCCGACGAATATGGCATGATTTATCTGGAGTATCCGCCGTACGAAATTTTGGCGAACCGTTTTTTGTCTTATGCGGAGATTCGACAACTGAAACACTTGGAAGAGGTATTCAACCAGACCTATAATAGTGGACGCTTTTCCCAAACGTTGGCGTATCTGGTGAAAGTTTTCGCCGGGGACGCGTTTCTCTTTTATAATGAGTTGACGCTGTGGTGGGAAGGCAAAGGCCTGCTTGGCAGCTCGCACAGCCCGGACCGGGTGCTTGCCTGCCTCCACGAGTTCGCCGGTCGATTGACGCCCGAGCAGCAACACTGGGTCGGGGAACTGCTGAAGTTTGATGCGATCTGCGACGGGGGGAGATCACTCAAAGGCGAGGCGCTTGACTGGAACCGGCAGCGGTGGGAAACGTCAAAAAATAGTCTGTGGCGGGATGAAGCAAAAATGCGCCGCTACATTACCGACTATCGGTTCACTAACTGGCGGGAAATAAAACGCAAGTTTCCATTGGAAGTATTTGCTGTGAACGTTGCCGGCTGGTTGCAAGCTGGGAACGAATTGCCCGAACTGGTTCCCATCGTATTTGACCTGACTCAGGCAAAGCCGCGCTGGCAGGTTGCTGCGTCGGCAGATTTTCCATTGGAGGATGCGACGTGAATTCACGGTATTTAATGATATCCGAGCATTGGCGGCAGCAATATGGCGAAAAAGTTTATAAGTTGCCAGTGAGTTTGCCGGTGACCTGTCCGAACCGCGATGGAACCTGCGGTGTCGGCGGCTGTATTTTTTGCGGCGAAATTGGCGCAGGCTATGAGAACCTGCCTGAGTCGATGACAGTGACCGAACAGATCGCGACCAACCGACGGCATATTCAGGCGAAGTACAAAGCCGGCAAGTTTATCGCCTACCTGCAGAATTTTTCCAACACTTATCTGCCGCCGCAGCGGTTTGCCGCGTATATAGAAGAAGCCTGCCAGCCGGACGTGGTGGCGGTGGCGATTG
>CAZYJK010000213.1:0-2819 GCA_964647865.1 uncultured Veillonellaceae bacterium
TAAAATCGGCGCCGACGCAGGACCATTTGAGGCCGAGGATTTCCGAGATGCGGCAGCCGGTTTCCCAATAAACGAGTGCCAGGTCTTTGTAGCGTGATTTTGATCGTAATACCGTTTCAAGAAATATCCGTTCCTGTTCGTCGTCGAACAGGACTTTTTGCTTTTTCACGATCTTGGGCCGGTCAGTTTGCCCGACAGGGTTTCGTTCGATGATCCGATCCGGCAGCATGGAATTGAACACACCGGTCAGCAACACGTGGGTTTTGCGGATGACCTGCGGCGATTTGCCGGCGGCGCTCATGCCGTCATAGAGGCTTTGGATCGTTGCCGTGTCGATGCTGCCGATCGGCTTTTGCCCCAGCACCGGCAAGATGTGGTTCTGCGCCACGGCGACATAATCCTCCAGGGTGTTTTGCCGGACCTTGGACGATTTTGTCTCGGTCAGCCAGCGGGCCAGATAGACGCCAAACGGTTCGTCCGATGCCGAGATGTTTTTGCCGACGACCTGCTGGCGATGAAGTTCTTTCAGGTGTTCCACCGCAGCATCGTTGGACTTGAAATAGAATTGCCTCAGTTTGCCCTGCAACGTGATCTGTACGACCCACCGACCATCCGAGCGCTGGTAGATGCAGCCTTCATTGTTAGACCTGCGGCGCATGGCAATCGCCTCCTACCGTCTTTGTATTTCACCCCACGTCCGGTGGATCAGCTCTTGGTGATATAAGCCCAGTCTGGCCAGCCGCTTGTTCATCGACGAATAGCTTACGCCAAAGATATGGGCCAGTCCGCGGATATGTTCGCAGCCTCTGCGACCACCGCCGACAGCGCCGCGTATCCACCGCTCCGGCATCAACAGGCAATAAGCGAAATAGTCGGCTTCCAGCTTGATATTGCGTTCGAGCGACGGGGTGATTAAATCTTGATCGATGCCGATGTGGCCCATTTTGATATGGCCGAGTTCGTGAGCCAGCGTAAACGCGTCGCAGCCCTTGATCATGGTTTTGTTCAAAAACGCATGCGGACCATCGTCGCCCATGATGCAAAAGCCTTCTTCCTTCGGGTCCTCATACCAATGGACGAAAGCGCTCTCGCCGAGCAATCGTTCCACCGGCACCGGCGGCGCGGTAATGTTTTCTGCAATCAAAATATTGCGTGCGGTGAGTTCGGCTAGTGCCAGTCTTGCCCGCAGCGGCGGCTGCGTCGTTGGTGCGATCATTAATCTTCTATTCCGAGCGTGGCTTTAATAATATTGGCGATGCGTTGCCGTTCTTCGGGGGTGGCGATGGTGCCGGCCCGCCTCAGTACGGGCGCTTGTTCGGCCCAAATCGCATCAAGCGATTTTTCTTTTTCTTTTCGCTGTTCAATCAAATCGGATTTTTCGATGCCGAAATATTTGGCCAGCAGTTCGATTTTATCAATGCGGGGATATTTTTTGCCGCTGATCCATTCAGAAAGGGTTGAATAAGGGAACCCCAGCTCGTCGCAAATTTGGTTTCGGTCTTTTCCTGATTTGCCAAGATAAAACTTTAAATTGGCGGCAAACACTTCTTTATTTCCGGGCTCACTCATTTAACCACTTCCTTCCCTGATGATTTTAATTATACGCTTTTAGCATAAAGCGATCAACGATTTGCGAGAAATATTACGCTCTAAGTGTTGACGATACGCTTTAAGCGTTATATAATTTTGGCGAAGGAGGTGGTTGGATTGCAAGTGACACTCAAGGCAGCACGGGTAAACAGCGGGGTCACCCAGGAACAAGCCGCCAAAATGATGGGGGTATCGCGTAGCTTGATCCAGAACTGGGAGCGGGGCAAATCGTTTCCGGATGCAATGCATCTGAAGAAGATTGAAAACGCTTACGGCGTAAGCTACGACGATATTATTTTTTTGCCCTCTAAAACGCTTAAAGCGTAACAGGCAACGCGGCATGAGAAAATCAGCCGGGCTGATCACGGTCAGCAAACCGTTCTGCCCTGATTGGCCGGCAAATTAAACGGACAGATAGGAGACGATTCCATGACCACCAAGGACTTGATGCAGCGCCTCGGCCTAGGCTACCGATCCGCCACCGAACTGATGCGGAGCAGCGGCTTCCCGTCGATTCAAGTCGGCAAAAAGTTTGTCGTTGACGAACAGGCCTATGAAAAATGGTACCGGCTGAACCAGGGGCGGCAAGTGATCCGCCAGCCGGAGCCGCAGCAGCGCCGCAGCACGACAAAAACCTACACCCTCGATTACAACGAGCGGCTGAACGAGCTGAAGCGAAAGTTGAAGCGGCAGGCATCATGACAAACTACTTTTGGCGCCGCATCCTAGCGACCGGATTCGAGGTGAGACAAGCATGAGATCGCGCAATATCAAACCGGGATTCTTCAAGAACGACGCCCTGGCCGAGCTGGACTTCGCTGGTCGGCTTTTGTTCATCGGCCTGTGGGGGATTGCCGACCGGGCCGGGCGGCTGGAAGACCGGCCAAAAAAAATCAAGGCCGAGGTCTTCCCCTATGACGAGGTGAATGTGGATGCATTCCTCGGCGAGCTGGCCCGGCGGGGCTTCATCCTCCGCTACGAAGCCGGCGGCGAACGTTACATCCAGATCGTCCATTTCGACAAACACCAGAACCCGCACCCGCGTGAAGCGGCCAGTACCATCCCTGAACCGGCAGGGTCATGCCAAGGCAAACCCCAGGACATGCCGAGCCGGGCTGAACCCCCTTTCCTTACCACTGATTCCCCTTCCCAGGGTCTGCTAGCCACAACTACTGAAGCCGTAACCTTGGTAGAGCCAATTACTACTCCGGATAATAATCCCCTGCAGG
>CAZYJK010000214.1:0-2818 GCA_964647865.1 uncultured Veillonellaceae bacterium
CACCTCACCAGGTTTCGACCCACTGTTCAATCAGCTCGCCGATGGTGGTTCGCTCCTGCGCCGCTTTGATCTTCAGCTTCAGGTGCAGGTCTTCCCGGATGTTGGCCGTCAGACGAACATCACCGGGTGGCAGCAAACCGGATTTCTGGCCTTTTGGCGCGTTTTCCGCCTTGGATAGACTCTTGCCCCTTGCTTCGACCGTTTTCGCCTTCTGCGCCCCTTCTGCGAAGGCCATCACCGCGTCGCTGTCGATGGGCTTCTTCACGCTGACGATTTTGCTCATTACTCGATTATCCTCGTATGTACTTACCTAATTATCCGATAATCTTGCAAACCTCTGCAACCATTGAACGAACCTCTTCTTTGGCGCTTGCGTCAGTCACCTCTGCTGCCGTCAATCCACTTCCGAGTGCTTCCATGAATGCGACGCGCATTCCAAGGGCGGTCTCCAGAGCTTTCAGTCCAAGTTCTTTCTCGGCCAATACTGTCAGCTCCTGCGCCAGTCGCGTATTTGGCCGGTAGCGTGTCCAGACGACGCGTGTTTTTATCTTTCGCAGTTTCTTGGCCTCTTTGACCAACAGCAACAGGTCGTTGGTTGCCCACAATTCAGCAGCCGATGCACCAACAGGAATGAGACACAGGTTTGCCAGCATCAAGATAGCCCTGGTCAGCTCGGCGATACGCGGCGGCCCGTCCAACACGATGAAATCGGCGTCCTGGTATCGCTCGACCTTCTCAATCAGCTCACGATGGTTGGTAACGGTATCGACAACAAGGTTGTCAACCTTATCAGCACCCTTCCGAACGGCAAACCAACTTGCGCTTGTTCCTTGCGGCATGTCGCAGTCTATTAGAACCGTCCTGCCTATTTTTGAAAGCTCTCCGGCCAAGTTGGTCGATAACGTTGACCGGCCTGCACCGCCCTTTATTTGGATCACTCCGATGATTTTGGCTGTCATGGTCATTCGCCGCAGACGATTCTAAGAATTGTGTCGCGAGAAGTACCAGGAGCCACATCGGACCATGATCCTGGTTCTCTTCCGATTTGGAGAACATCGCCAGTAGCCACCGGACCAGAATGGGTAGAAAAAGACAGAATCCTTTGACGCTCATTGATGCAGTCATATTCATTTCTCGTGCGCCAGGATTTTTCTCCGTCTTTGTGGCGAACTTTGAGATTCTGAACTTCCCAAACTTTTCGGAAGTTGCCGTCTTTTCGAATGGTAGTTGGGTCAATATAAAAATTTGCTCTATGTGTTTCGCTGATCATCTCCCAATCAGCCCAGGCAGAGCTGGTGGCCAGAAACATCAAGGAAAGAGCGATTGCTTTCTTGCGGATGGATGTGTGCATCTTGGTTTCAATTCACGTTGTGGACTTGAAGGTGATGGCTATTGACTGCAAACAATTTCAAGATCAACAAGATCAGATGCGTCATCTGACCAGCTGGTTGATTTGCCAGTCATGCCAAGAATTTTCCCTGTGCCCATAGGACCAGAATATGAGATCACCGATAGAACACGGAAGCGTTTACTTTTACAGTCGAACTCCATTCTTCCGCGGGCCGACATTTCCCCACCTCTTTGACGTTCCTTATAGTCCTGAAGCGTCCAGGCGCTACGCAGATCCCCGTCTTTTCGAATAGTCGCAGGATCCATGTAATGGGCTGCATCGACTGTTGAATCGGTGTTAACCCAATCAGCCCATGCAGGATTCGTGGCCAGCAACATCAAGGAAAGAACGATTGCTTTCTTACGGAAGGATGTCTGCACTTGGGTTCCTTAAGTTTTTAAAAATCTTGGTGGTGAGAGCGAGCGGACTGTGTGTCAGCCGCAGGCTGTCCACAGGATGCGAAGCTCTTACTACAGGGTATTTCATACAGGGGAATACAGGCTCTTTATTAGTGGCGTCACCGTTTATGCGTAACAGCGTCACCGTTAATGCGTGGACAACCCGAAAAAGCGTCACCGTTAATGCGTGGACAAGTCGCCCAATCCACAGCTTTTTGGGGACAACTCGCCAGGTAGGCGCGACCGTTAATGCGTGGCTCATGGCCGCTCTCTGCCTTGGGTGATGACGAACTCCAGACCGTCATAGTCCGCTGCCAGGTCAGATGCCGCCTCTACCGCGTCCATCTCAGTCGCCAAGCCAGCGACACACTGAACCGGCGTCCCGTCCTGCCAGACCTCGACCATCCATTGCCCCGACTTGGCTTGCAGGATGAAGGCTTCAGCTCGGTCTTTCATGGGGTGCCTTTCTTGGTGATGTGCGTCACCGATGGCTTGACCAGCAAACCCTCGTCGGTAGCCTCGATCTGTACCCCGCCGTACACCGTGACGACCTTGCGAAGCTCTGCCAGGAAGGCCGCTTTGAACTGCCTCACCAGCTTGTAGTCGCTGCCGAATTGAAGCGCCAGCGCCGACCATGGGATGACGCTAGGCCGCTTGGCATAGCTGGCCCGGTAGGTCAGCCAGCAATAGGTGTCCAAGGCCAGGGGGGACTTCTTCAGCGCCTTCAGCGCCCGCATATCGACCGGGATGGGGTGCGACACCACTTCGTTGAAAAACGCCTCCGACAGCGTGACCGTGGATTGCCATAGACCGGCCTGCTCGGGGTCTTTGGCGTCCCACCACAGCACCGCCTTGGATGCAATGGACTGATTCAGGAATGCGCTTTTCTGGCCGTCTTCGTAGGTGGCCGACACCGTGCAGGAAAACAAGCGCCGCGCTTGATCCTTCAGCCGTGTGATGCTGCCCCACCGCCCGCCAGTCGGAACCATGTCCAGCTCGCGCATGAACCCGCTCAGGCTGTCCCCTAGCT
>CAZYJK010000215.1:0-2783 GCA_964647865.1 uncultured Veillonellaceae bacterium
GCGTCAGTTGAAGGAACTATCAATCCGAACCGAAGTGGCGGCCAAGAAAACAGCGAAGTAATATTGGCTTAAGCTGTTGCCAGTCAGGCCGGAGTCTGATACACTCATATTATAAAGAATAGTTGCATAACTCAGCCTTGTCCCTGCTGTGTGCGTATAAACCCATTGTTTTGATCCAACACTTTCACATTGGGAGCTCAGACTCTGACCGCTGCGTGAAAGCCCTGCTTGTTTCAGGGACTCATTATACGGGAAGGCGCGCACCCACCTGCTTAGGCAGGATTCAAAACACGGGTCAAACGGCATGGCGGGGATTTTTCTACTCTTTTTTCGTTTGCTGACTTGGCAGGAATGCTGACAAAGTAACCGAAATATAAAAGGGTAGTATTTTTTTGTCCTGGATCAGGCAATTGATTTTGCGGAGAGGATTGTGAAATTATGGACTATATCGATCTGCGCAGCGATACCGTGACAAAGCCGACGAACGAGATGCGTGAGGCAATGTTTAAGGCCGAACTGGGCGATGACGTGTACGGCGAAGACCCGACCGTGATCGAACTGGAGAAACTGGGCGCCCGCATGACCGGCAAGGCCGCAGGCCTGTTCGTTGCCAGCGGCACGATGGGCAATCAGGTCGCTGTCTTGTCACATACCCAGCGGGGCGATGAGGTCATTTGCGAAGCCGAATCGCACATTTATTATTATGAAGTGGCAGGCATGTCGGTTTTGTCTGGGGTGCAAGCCAGGACGCTGCCATCGGTGAAAGGGATTCTCAGTGCGGAAACCATCGAAGCGGCAATACGTCCGGTGGATGTTCACCAACCGCGCAGTGCGCTGATCTGTCTGGAAAACACTCACAACCGGGCTGGCGGCACCTGCTATCCACTGGAAACCCTGGCAGCGATCCGCAAATTGGCTGACCGGAGCAAAATCCCGGTGCATATCGACGGCGCCCGTTTGTTCAACGCGGCTGTCGCGCAAGGGGTAAAAGTCGATAAGATTGCCCAGTATGCCGATTCGGTCCAGTTTTGCCTGTCAAAAGGCTTGTGTGCGCCGGTCGGCAGCCTGCTGGTCGGTAGTGAAGAATTCATCGCCCAAGCCCGGCGTTATCGCAAAATGCTCGGCGGCGGCATGCGGCAGGCAGGCGTCCTTGCTGCAGCCGGTCTTGTCGGCTTGCAAAGCATGGTGGAGCGGCTGGCGGAAGACCATGCCAATGCGAAATTGCTGGCGAATGAATTGGCTGCGAGCGGTTTTGCCATCGATTTGTCGACAGTCCAGACCAATATCGTGATCTTTGATGTATCGCGTACCGGCCTGAAGGCGGCGGATTTCGTCGCACGGCTGAAGAAAGCCGGCGTGCTGGCCGGTGCATTCGGTGAATACCGGGTCCGCATGGTGACGCATCATGGCATAAGTGCGGCGGAAATCGCAAAAGTGGTGGATGTATTGCAGCATCTGCCGAAGAAAGGCTGAACCGTGGACTTGTTTGCCGACCAGATGGAGAGCCGGCGGCTTAACCTTGAACCGCTTGCGCTACGGATGCGGCCGCGGACGCTGGATGAATTTGTCGGACAGTCGGAGCTGGTAGGACCGGGGCGGTTCTTGCGCCGGGTGATTGAATCCGATTCTTTGCCATCCTTGTTGTTCTTTGGCCCGCCGGGCACCGGCAAAACCACCTTGGCGAACATAGTGGCGCATTCGACCGGCGCGCAGTTTGAAGAAATGAACGCGGTTTCCGCCGGTGTGGCCGATATCCGCAAAGCGGTCGACAAAGCGCGCGAACGATTGCTGCGGGCAAACCGCCGCACGATCCTGTTCATCGACGAGATCCACCGTTTCAACAAGTCGCAACAGGACGCCTTGCTGCCGCATGTGGAGAACGGAACGATCACGTTGATTGGCGCAACGACGGAAAATCCCTACTTTGAAGTGAACTCGCCGCTGTTGTCCCGCATGCGGGTATTGCGGCTGCAGGCTTTGTCACGGCAGGAAACCATCGGAATTTTGCAACGGGCGCTAAGTGATGAAGTGCGTGGACTGGGAGCGTATCAGGCCAGGGCGGCGGACGAGGTGTTGGGACTGCTCTCCGACCGGGCCGGCGGCGATGCCCGGGTAGCGCTGAACTTACTGGAACAGATGGTGCTGATGCTGGCTGCGGAACAGGCCGAACCGGCACAGCCGATCGAGTTGACACGTGAAATTGTCGAGACCGTTGCCGTAGAAAAATTTCAGGCCTACGATAAAAAAGGCGACAATCACTATGATGTCACTTCCGCATTTATTAAGAGCATGCGCGGCTCGGACCCCGACGCCGCCCTGCACTACCTGGCCCGGATGATCGAAGGCGGCGAAGACCCACGGTTCATTGCCCGCAGAATCATTATCTGCGCGGCTGAAGATGTCGGCAACGCCGACCCGACTGCGCTGATGCTGGCTGTAGCGGCCATGCAGGCGGCAGAGATGATTGGCTGGCCAGAGGCGAGAATCCCGATTGCGCAGGCGGTGGCCTATATCGCGGCCGCGCCGAAGAGCAATGCAGCGTATGTAGCAATCGACAGAGCCATGGCCGATGTGAGGGATCGCGAATGCGGCCCGGTGCCGCATCATTTGCGCGACAGTCATTATCGCGGCGCCCAGCTGTTGGGGCACGGCAAGGGCTATAAATACCCGCATGACTTTCCGGACGGTTATGTAACCCAACAATACTTGCCGGAGCAACTGACAGGCAGTCGTTACTATCAACCGACAGAGCATGGCGAGGAACAGCGGCTGGCAGCCTTGAT
>CAZYJK010000216.1:0-2776 GCA_964647865.1 uncultured Veillonellaceae bacterium
GAGTGATGATGCCGGCTGCCCGATCGTGGGCAATATCACGTACATCATTTCCGTTGAGAATGGCAGCGACCAGAAAACCTACCGGTAGCGAAACCAGCACCGGCAGCCAGCTGTATTGTCCGGTCTGGATGAACCAGGCAGGCCAGACCATCAACGGACCCATTAGAAAAAACACGGCGAACGAGCCGGCGCCCTTGTATTTGTAAGGAATAGGACCGGCTGTATAGGTGTAGCCGCCGATGATGCCGAGCAGTCCGACGGCAAGGACCTCCCAACCGCGCAGCCAGGCCAGCATCAGGCCAATGAATGCGGCAAGACCAAACGCAATCAGACCGGCCCGCTTCATCGCGGCCGGGCGCATGGCGCCGGTAACCAACTGCGGGCAGGTGTGGGCCGACTCGACCGTGTCCACACCGGAGCGGTAGTCGCCGTAAGTATTGATGAAATTGGTGCCGGCCTGCACGCAGATACCGCCGAGGGCAGTAAGCAAAAACAGCCCCGGATGAAAATAACCCTGATCCCAGGCCAGCGCAGTTCCCAGCGCGACCGGGACAAACGCTGCGGTGAACGACCAGGGGCGCATCGCCATAAACCAAGCTTTCAGCATAAATCATTCCTTTCCATTCTATCATATTATTCGCCGGAAGCTAGAAGAATCCTTGTGCCCAAACTGACGAAACGGTGTTTTTTTGGCAGGACATCGCCCGACCGACAGCGAAAATTCTTTTATGGCTTATTTTACAATCGCTGAAGACCGTTGCCTGAATTATAATTATAAGAAGACCAGCTGCCGACGCTGTCGCGATATCTGTCCCCGCCAGTGCTGGGATGACAACGGCAATCCGTTGCCGGAGCGTTGCGATGGCTGCGGTCTTTGTCAGTCGGTTTGTCCGGTCGATGCCATCGGGGTCGAAGGGCAGCCGTCCGGCGCCTGGGCGGAGCTGATTCAAAACGAGGGTAGCGAGCTACATCTTTCCTGCCGTAAATTCGGCGCCGGACCGTGGTCGTGCCTGGGTTTTCTGAATGCCCGCGACTTGGTGGCGTTAACCATGCGTCATACGAATCCATCGCCGCAAACCGTTTTTGTCCATACCCGAAAATGTGGAACCTGCCGGGAGTCTGTCGACCGGCATTTGACGCAGGAAATCGCCCGTGCCCGCCAGTTTTTGGCATCCGTGTCATCGGCAGCGATTCGTGAAGACGGCGAAACGCCCAAGGATTATCGGGAGGCAAAACGCATGGACCGGCGCGGCTTTTTTGGCGCCTTGTTGTCGACGGGCGTGGAAACGGCGCAAAATGTGTTGTGGCCCGAGCAGGGGGTGCGACCGATCGAGAAGGCCAAGTGGCGGGCGCACCTGTTGCGGGACAGGCCGGCGGCGGAACTGTCGGCAGAGCAGGATTTTTTTCCGGTATTGTCGATCGATGCGTCCTGTATTGCCTGCGGGCTGTGTGCGAAGATTTGTCCGATTCAGGCGATGACGGCCGAGGAGACGCCGCTGGCGCTGGAATTGTCGCATCAACCGCTGGTTTGCACCGGTTGTGGTCTTTGCCTGGAGCATTGTCCGACCGGTTCGATTCAGCGTGAAGCGAGTGGGGCCGTGGCTACGCGAAAATTGATCGTCAAGGAATTTCCCCGCTGCAATGAATGCGGTGAAGTATTTAAACCGGCAGGGAGACAACTGACTTGCTTTGACTGTTTGCTTAAAGGCAGACAAAGTGTGTTTGGTCCGGCGACACCGGAATGAGGGGAGCACGTTCATGAAAGCATGGAACCTGATATCACTGACTGAAGCCAGACGATTGGCAGTTGAGGCGCTTGCCGCCGCGCCGCGACAGACGGAACAAGTGGGTCTCAGGCAGGCACTGGGGCGGATTGCCGCCTGCGACATGATAAACGCCGAAGATAATCCGGCGTTTGATCGGTCGACGGTCGATGGCTATGCCGTTCGCTCGCAAGACCTGGCAGCTGCATCTGCAGCCACGCCAGTGTCATTGCGCCTTGTTGGCGAAGTGAGAATGGGACGGGGCTATGACGGAAAAATCTCGACGGGAGAGGCAGTGCGGATTCCGACCGGTGGGATGTTGCCAGACGGAGCAGACGCCGTGTTGATGCAGGAGTATACCGCCGTCGGCGTAGCAGAAACCGTGCTTGCTGGCCGATCGGTGGCCAGGCGCGAAAATATGGTGGTGCGCGGGGATGATGTGACAGCCGCGACTGTTGTACTTGCCGCCGGTTCAAAAATCGGCGTGCCTGACCTTGGCGTCCTGGCTTCCTGCGGTTTTGCCTGTGTGCCTGTAATCAAGAAACCGGTGGTCACGGTCGTAACGACCGGCGATGAGATCATCCCGCCGGAGGCGACGCCGCTGCCAGGTCAGATCCGGGATGTTAATTCGTTTACGTTGGCTGCGCTGGCAGAGCTGGCAGGTTGCGAGGTGATCCAGGCCGAGCGGGTTGCCGATTCGCAAGCAGGTTTGACATCGGTGTTGCAGGCGGCGTTGGCTACGTCCGATCTGATTCTGGTGTCCGGCGGCAGTTCGGTGGGAGATCGCGACTACACGACTGTCGCGGTAGAAAGCCTGCCGGGGGCGAGAACCCTGTTTCACGGCGTGGCGCTGAAACCAGGCAAGCCGACATTGCTGGCGGTGGTCGGACATACTGCGTTGTTTGGCATCCCTGGCCATACCGTCGCTGCGATGACCGTATTCCATGAAATCGTTAAACCGGCGCTAGCAGCGCGGCAAGGGATGTCGGCTGACGATGGTCGTTTTGTCATAC
>CAZYJK010000217.1:0-2750 GCA_964647865.1 uncultured Veillonellaceae bacterium
GGCTGCTGGGGTCGCATCGCCGCCAGTTCTTCCAGCACCCCGGCCCCAAACGGCAATGAAGCAAGATGCTGTTCGAGAAAAAATCCGGTCTTGGCCACCGTTGTCGCATTGTCCAGCAGCTTTAGGTAGTTGACGATCCTTTTCCCGTCATAGTATTCCACCGATCCCATCGATCGCCAGATTTCCTCCCAGCCGCCCGCCAATTCCGGACGATCCAGCGCATCGACCAGCGTGCGTTCCAGCGTGGTCACCCGCACAGTCACGCCGGAGCGTTCCCGTTTCTCCACCTCGCAGTGCGTTTCTTCCGCCTCTATCAATCGGGCGGGAAACGTCAGTGCACGGTAGGACACGCCACGAAATTCAAACGAACGGATATCGGCGATCGTCAAGAAATCAAACCGCTGATGCAGTGAATAGGCCCGGCCGTGGAACTCCATCGCGGCGTGGTAGGCAATGACGCTGTCTGCGGCAGACTTGGCGCAGACCAAAAACGGGTCCGGCTGGACTGCCAACGGATCATCGCCTGGCGGCACGCTGATATACAGGCCTTGGCGCATCCGTACCGCGCGGCCTTTCTTTACATAGTAGTGAAGCTTAGTTTCTTTGGTCCGTACCGAATCCGACCCGGCAAGATTCTTTAGCCAATCCTCGCGGGTAAAGACGGGATGCTTCGACAAAAACACCTCTGCGTCCATGGCACCCTCCAATAAAACAACGGTCATTCTACGTATATATTTTACGTGATTTGACCGACGTTTTCAACACTCTCCGCAGCAACAGTTCTGTGATGCGATATACCACACACCCTATGCCAGCCCCCGGAGGGGAATACGGTCACTTTCTCCCTTAAAAATTCACTTTCCGTCCGTTCCCACCGAGGTGCCATCACTAAAAATTATTCCCCGCGGCATCCAGGCAAACTTCAAGCTTTTCAGTTCCATTCCCTTAAACTTGGACTGACAACCTACTGTCAGTCTCGTTAGAATTAATTGAATGGACCTTTTAGTCATATTTACTGCTTAATGTCTTGCCAATTCTGTGGGAACCCCATTTTTCGTAAAATATCGTTGATAGGAACTGAGTGCAATTTCTTTTCCAGTCGACCAACCGCTACCGTCAATTCCTTGACCACCACGACAAACTCGGGCTTCGGTAATAGAACCGCCAAAATAATCAATTGCGCAAACACATCTTTTTTTCCGCGCAGATATTGACCTTGCGGATTCTTATAAACAGTAAGTCTCGCATGAATTTCACTGTCTGGAATCCCATTGGTGGAGCGAAGGCTGTAAAACCTATCATCATGGGCACAGCAATTACGAAACAGAGTTAACACTCGTAAATAGGATTCCATCACGTTTTCCGGCACGGAAAAATGTTTTGCGACATTCTGGCGATCTTCCTGTTTCATGTTCGCATAAAACGTACTGATTCGTCCTAACGTCAAGACATTGACCAGCACCCATAGCGGCACATAACCGTGGTCTTGAACGTAATGTTCGATAGCCGGATGTTTCTTTTCCACCCGAAATGCGATATCGCCCATGATGTCGGCAATTAATTGACTGATTCGCTGCAATCGTTTGGGATTATCCGGCTGAACAGAAAAATTGGCCAATCTCAGATACCTGTCATGCTTGTATTTATGAGAAAACTCATAGGCAAGAACCGATTTTACATGATTTTCGATGCGCAGGACCGCTTTTAAAAAAGTCGCACGAATTGCACGGTCAAACAAAAACAATGCATAGATTTCATTAAAGTCGGCTCCCGTCTTAAACCGTTCTGTACTTTGACCGGAATCGAGAAACGGTTCTTTATATCCATTGATCAGGTTATAATAATTTTCTTGCTCCAGAATTTTTATCGCTCGTCCACCATCGCGAACGCGAAGTCCTCGTTGCCGCAATATTTTAATTTGAGACCGGTAGGTTTGAAAAATCTTATCTGCCGCCATTGCTTCCTCCAAAAAACAAAGACCCCGGGGCACAAGGCACACCGGAGTTCGATCTAGTATTATTCTATACCGATATGCCTTGTCTGTCAAACACTTTCATGAAAAACCTTGTTCAGTTGAATCAAGACCTGAATTATATCCACAGGCGATAAATATCACGTCGCCGTTTTTTCATCGAAATGTATCACCTTGCACTGGCAGCCTAATGTCAGCAGCGCAAAACAAAAGAGTCCATGTCACTAAAAATGTGTCATGAACCCTTCCGTTAATAAGATTATAAAATTATGGTTTCTCTATTCTTCCTCGTCTTCCTTCAGCTCGATCGTTTCCCCGTCGAGCTTGCCGTTCCAGATTTCCTCGCGCAGCGCATCGTCTCCGCCACCTTCGTCCCGGCCTTCCTCCAGCGCCAGGATCGCGGCGATGCGGTGGATGATGTCGTGCGCTTCTTCCACGCGTTTTTCCGCCAACGTGGCGTCCTTGTGCTCTTCGGTTTCGGCCACATCTTCCACCGCGCCGATTACCTGGCCGATTTGTCCGATGCGGCGCTGGATCAGTTCATCCTGCGAGGCGACTTCCTCAAAGGCGCCCAGCAGCACCCGGATGATTTTCGTGATATCTGTGAGTAGCATGATTTCTGCCTTCTTTCCTTGTTTTTTTAATTGGGGCCTGTCCCCGATTATTTGGTATGGTAGAATATCTGCAAAGGGGTGATTGGTATGGGTCTTGTCTGCTATTGCAAGAACGTCACGGAAGAAGAGATCATCGACCATGTGGCGATCCGGCGTTGCTGCTC
>CAZYJK010000218.1:0-2707 GCA_964647865.1 uncultured Veillonellaceae bacterium
GCGCCGGTAAAGCCGGCGTTTTTCAAAAATTCAGCGCCTTTGACCGCGATGATGATCCCCATGTTGGACCAGTTGAAATAGGCCAAAAATTGCGCCGCCATAAAAGCGATGACAATATAGCCGCCCATGTCGCGCATCGCATGGGCCATCATCCGAACTACATCTTTGTCGCTAGTAATACTCTTGGTAATAATACCATAAGCCAATCCAGGAATCAGGAATAGCCCGGTTACCAGCGGAACGATGCCCTGCATCATCGGCGCTTTCCAGGCCAGTATGGAGTCAGTCACCGGATCGGCCATAAATGATTTGGCGCCGATCGACAAGGCCGCCACAGCCAAAATGTATAACAGCACCGAAATGCCAGACCATTTCAGCCCCTTAATCTCCAGTGGAGTTAGCGGCGAAAAGTCAGTTTGGGGGATGGAATCATCGCAGGGAACATATTTTCCCAGGCGAGGTTCAACAATCTTGGAGTTGACGAACAGGCCGGTCACTGCCAACAAAAGAGTGGAAACTACGATAAAATAATAATTCATTGCCGGTGAAGCCATGTATTTGGGATCCACTACTTGTGCAGCTGGAATGGTAAATCCGGCAGCAAGCACGTCAGACATATTGACGATCAGATTGGCGGCAAAACCTGAAGCAATACTGCCATAAGCGACGAACATGCCCGCCAGAGGGTGCCGGCCAATCGCCAAAAATATGGCTGCAGCCATTGGCGGCAATACGATAAAGCCTGCATCACCGGCAGCATTGCCGCAGATTCCGGCCAGAATGATTACCAATGTTACCATACTTGCTGGAACGCGCGTCACGGATTGTTTCATCGCCGTTTCCATCAGACCAGTTTTTTCGGCGACGCCGACGCCCAGCATGACCACCAGCACCAGCCCCAAGGGGGGGAACCCTTGAAAATTGTTGACCACCTGACTCAAGATACGCTGTAGTCCCTCTTTCGTCAACAAGCTCACAGCCACCACCGTTTTTTTCGTGGAGGGATGAACGACAGATACGCCGGCGCCTGCCACTAGATCAGACACAATAACCAAGATGACACAAAAAATCAAAAACAACGTAACCGGGTCAGGCAGTTTATTGCCGGCAACCTCTAATTTATCGAGCATAAGATCCAAAAAGCCGGTTTTTTCCTGTGGTTTTTTTTCCGGGTTTATTTGCACAAAATTCCACTCCTTCACAAATCAATCGATTATTCAGCCAATAGATCAAACGCCGCCTGAGCGTACACGACCGGGGTGAGTTCCAACACTGCCTCGTCGATGTCAAATCGGGGGTGATGCATTTCCTGACAAATCCCTTTCTCTGGATTGCGGGTTCCTATACGAATGTACGTGCCAGGCACTTTGTTCAGAAAATAAGCATAGTCTTCGCCGCCCATCGATGCTCGGGCCGCCACACGCACTTTATCGGCGCCCAGAACGCTGACCGCCGCTTTGCGCACAGTCTCCGTCACACCTGGATCATTGACTGTCACCGGATACCCCAAATAATAGTCCAGTTCATAGGTTGCGCCATAGGGTTCGGTAATGCCCCTGATTATTTTTTCGATCTTATGGGGCAATTCCTGCCGCAGTTCGTTGTTTAACGTGCGAACTGCGCCTTCCAGATACGCGCTATGGGGAATAACATTGAAAACGTCACCGGCGTGAAAAGAACAAATGGAAATAACCACTGATTCAAATGGATCGGTCTGTCGGCTGACAAGTTTTTGCAGTGCACCAACAATTTCGCTGGCAATGACTATCGGGTCAATCGTCGTGTGCGGTTGGGCAGCATGCCCCCCTTTCCCGATAATTTTCAGCCGGATAATGTCGGAAGAAGCCATCGTCGGTCCAGACATGACCTCGATGATGCCGCTTTCCAAGCTTCCCCATACGTGACCGCCAATAATCGCGTCGACTGCGGGGTTTTCCAAAACTCCAGCCGCAATCATTGGCTCGGCCCCGCCAGGCGCCTCTTCGGCTGGCTGAAAGATAAACTTGACGTTGCCGTTAATTTGATCGCGCAACTCCCATAAAATCCGAGCCGCACCAATGGCCGCCGCTACATGGGCGTCGTGCCCGCAAGCGTGCATTTTCCCCGGATGCTTCGATTTATAGGGGACTTCATTCAGCTCCTGAATCGGCAACGCATCCATATCAGCCCGGATAGCGACCGTCTTGCCTGGCCGAGCGCCGCGTAGTAGCGCAACCACGCCGGTCTTGGCCACCTGGCTGGTTACTTCCAGTCCCAGTCCTGCCAAATAATCGGCGATATATTGTGCTGTTGCGACTTCTTCAAAGCCAAGTTCAGGGTTTTCATGCAGATGCCTACGGATATTGACCAACTCGGCGTGTTGGGCATTGGCGAGCTCTTTCATCCGCGCAAGCAAGTCAGTTTTCTCGGCCTGTTCCATTTTGACCATTTCGGGTCTCCTCTCTTAATTGTTACTTAAAGGCGCTCAATTTATTAAACTTCTCGTATAATTAGCTAAATCCTGCTAAAAAAACGCTAATTAATTCCGGATAATATGCTTTTCCGCTTCAATTCGTGAAGATTTGCTGTTCATGTGTTCAAAAAAAGCTATCTTTTCATCGGTTAACTTCACGGTTCAAATTTCATACACCCTTTATTAAACGCAACAAAAACAAGGGGGACCGGCGCCCCGGTCCCCCTTGTTTTTGTTGTTCTATTTGTCGAACAG
>CAZYJK010000219.1:0-2707 GCA_964647865.1 uncultured Veillonellaceae bacterium
ACGATCAGGTCCATTTTGTCGCCTTTGGGCAGCGCCTGGGCCAGCCATACGGCAATCGGCGGCTCCGGCGAAGCAGTCAATTCAGTCAGTTTCAGCCTTACTGCTTCGGTTGAAATACTGACGATTTCCGCCTGACCACACTGCCCGTCCGCGCCGGCCACGCCGAGCGAATCGCCGACCGCCATCCGCAGCGACAGACCGATATGGCGGGCCAGTTCACCGTTGACAATCATAGTCTCGCCGAGCGGACCGTCGATAAAGATCCGCCGCATATCAGGCCTGACTGCGGCAGGCAATCACAGCCGCCCACTCGCCGGCTTCGTTGACTTTGGTCACATGCAGCCCTTGTTGCAACAAGGCGGCGGTCACGTCTGCCAACCGGTCCTTGATGATGCCGCTGGCCAGAAAACAACCTTCGGCTTTCAAGCGGGCCGGAATCGCCGGCGTCAGTTTCAGAATCAGATCAGCCACCAGGTTGGCAACAATAATATCAGCCTGTCCGTTCAGGTCATCCATCAGGTTTCCCTGCGAAACGGTCACCCGGTCGACCACACCATTCGCTGCCACATTCCGCGCGGCTGTCTCGGTCGCCATTTTGTCATACTCGACCGCCTGCACTGCCACAGCACCCAGTTTGGCCGCCGCGATCGACAAAATCCCCGAACCGGCGCCGATGTCGAATACCGTCATCCCAGGTTCGACCAACGTTTCCAAGCTTTCCAGACACAGGATGGTGGTGCCGTGCGTACCGGTGCCAAACGCCATGCCGGGGTCCAGATCAAGCACAATATCATCGTTCTGGGGCTGATAGTCTTCCCAGGAGGGTTTGATGACAAACCGTCGACCGATCCGCGCCGTATGAAAATATTGTTTCCAGGCGTCGGCCCACTCGGTTTCGCGAACCTCGCGCCAGCGGATCGTCCCGCGGCCTTTGTCCAGCGAATGTCCGGCCAGTTCATCGATCCGCTGCGACAGGATGCGCAGTTTGCCCGGCAACTCCGTATCCGAAGGCAGGTAGCCCACCACTGTCACATAGTCGACTGCCGGCTCGTCGGGAAAAATGCAGTCGGTCCAGTTGCCGGATCGACGATAAGACTGGATCAGGTCCGGGTCTTCGATCACGACGCCACCGGCGCCCAGTTCATGAAAAACAGCCGCCACCGCTACTGTAGCCTCCTGGGTCGTGTGGATACTGATTTCCGCCCATTTGTCCTGCATCCCATCGCCTCCTACCACTAAATTCAACCGCCCAGTGCTTCCTTGACCTTTTTCACGAAACTGGGGCTTTCAGTCTTGACATTTTCGCCGCCGAGTTTGGCAAACTCCGCCAACAGCTGTCTTTGTTTATCGGACAGTTTCTTTGGCGTCACCACGGTGAGACGCACCTTGAGATCGCCTTTGCCTTTGCCGCGCAGATGTGGCACGCCTTTTTCCTTGATCGTCAGTACCGAGCCGGTCTGCGTACCGGCCGGAATTTCCAGTTTTGTCATCCCTTCCAGCGTCGGCACTTCCACTTCGTCGCCAAGCGCGACCTGGGCAAAACTGACCGGCAGGTCGTAAATCAGGTTGTCGCCATCACGGCCAAAGGTTTTATGCCGTTTGACTGAAACATATACGTAAAGGTCACCGGGCGGGCCGCCGCGGGTACCGGCTTCACCACCCTGCGAGATGCGCAGCCGCAGTCCGTTGTCTGCGCCCGCCGGGATCGTGACCTGGATGCGGCGATTCTTGCGCACTTTGCCGCGACCACGGCACTCGCTGCAGGGACTGTGAACAATCTTGCCTTCACCGCGGCAACGGCTGCAGGTGGTCACGTTGACCATCCGGCCGAACGGCGTATTTTGCACGACCTGGGCCTGACCGGACCCGCCGCATTGCGGGCAGGTTTCCGGGTGGGTACCAGCGGCTGCGCCTGTGCCCTGACAAGCGTTACAATCTTCAGTGCGGGGAATTTCAATTTCCTGGTTATAGCCGGTTGCGGCCTGTTCCAGTGTAATCTCCATGTCATAGCGCAGATCGGCGCCGCGTTCCGGTCCCTGCCGGCGCTGTCCGCCGCCAAAACCGCCGCCGAAGAACATGTCAAAGATATCGTTGATCCCACCGCCACCGAAGCCGCCACCGCCACCAGACGCACCGTCAAAGGCGGCATGACCAAACTGATCGTACTTGGCACGATTTTCCTGGTTGGACAGGACCTCGTACGCCTCGTTGATCTCCTTGAACTTCGCCTCGGCTGTCTTGGGATCGTCCCGGTTCACATCGGGATGATACTGACGAGCCAGCTTGCGAAACGCCTTTTTGATCTCATCGTCGCTCGCATTGCGGGCTACTCCCAGCTGCTCATAGTAATCTTTTTTGTCCGCCACTTCTTCACCAACTCCAGAAAGGAAGCAGCGCTGCACAACGCAACACTGCTCCCTCGCTTATATTTCGTTTGGCCTATTTCATTATACTGGTTATTTTTTCTCGTCGTCCATCACTTTGTATTCGGCGTCGACGACTTTTTCGTCGGTTTTGCCGCCGGCAGCACCGCTCGGGCCAGCTTGGCCCGGCGCGCCTTCTTGCGGACCGGCCTGTTGGTAAACCGCGGAGGTCAGTTCGTACAGCGGCTTGGACAGTGCTTCCGTATCGGCTTTGATCTTTTCCGTATCAGTACCTTTCAGGCTTTCCTTCAGTACGTCGATCGCCGCCTGGACTTTGTCGGCCA
>CAZYJK010000220.1:0-2696 GCA_964647865.1 uncultured Veillonellaceae bacterium
GAATGTGGCGCAGGATTTCCAGCGCCAGCAGGGTGGTTTCCAGGGTGTCGGAGCGGGAGGTCATAGCGGGGGTGAGACGTTACGGGACAGATTGCGTTTCTACAGGGGAAGCGCCCATGGTGCCCGTAAACAGCACACTCACCCGCAAGGCATCGCCTAATTGCTCATCGTATGGGGTAGTCAGGGCGATTCACTATCTGGCATTTCTTGAGCGATTTTTCGCTCCACGGCACCAATGAAATCTTCGATGGTTGCGGTGGGGCCATCGCCGAAGTTGTGACGTCCATCTTCGTCCCATTCGCATAGGAATGTCCCCTCCAATTTCCCCCTCTCTTCTAGTGTGAAGTAGCGAAACTGGGCTTGGCGTACTTCACCCTCCGGCACAGGGCTGTTGGTAAGAAGCACTGCGACAAAATGCGCTTCTGCAATAGCCTCTGGATGGGGCATTTTGAAGATGACTGCAGGGCAGTCCATGACGTTGCCTGTTGTAACGCTCAGCTGCGCAGGGTTGATATTGACAATGGGCTTACCTACTCGCACAGCCGTGAGTGCCCAAAGCCGGGCCAAGAGCTTGGGCTGTTCTGGTGATGTGACTATTGCGAAGAACTTTAATGGGTCTTGCGCACATAGTTCTCGGAGTGTGTTGTGTGCGAAGACGTAGTGGTGCTCTCGCAGTTCGTCGCGAGTGTGTTGAGTTTTTTTGCGATTGAAAAGCATAGTGCTTGGGAAATTGAGCATGTGATGGGGGCATCATCCACGGCGTAACGACGAATTGTGTCGTTGGTGGTTTTAGTTCTTTCGACATAGAACACTCTTTGCGCAGAGGCCCTGCCAGGTGCTCACACCAAGGCGTTTGCTCTGTGGCCTGCTACTCGTTTACAGCAGGGAGCCGATCTGCAGCTCGCTGAACCAATCGCCGTATAAGCGCAGTAGCCGCTCACGCGATGCCCGGACGAAGTTGGTGACGCGCTGCGGCGCTTCGGGTAAGTTGCTGCGGATAGCATCGCTGGGCATCGAGAAGGCCCTCGCTGTGTCGGGCGTGAGGTGCATCCGCCGCAGGAATTCAACGTGTTCAGCCGTATCAGGCGGCAGGATGGTTTTCAGCTCCGCATCCTGGCGGCTGCGGTTTTGCTCGAATGGCAGCAGGTGCAGGTTGGCGATGGCATTGCCCCATTCCTGGCATACATAAATGAAGGCGTTATCGGCTTTTTTGTTGGTGAAAGCGTTCTTCGGCAGCAGGTGGTCAAAGTCCCAGGGCACATTGTGTGCAGCCCAAAAGTCCGCGTCTTGTGGGTCGTAGTTGGGGAAGAAATGCTGCATCTGCTCGCGCTGGGCATACATCAGCAGTAGGGCGTTGGTGCCCCGATAGTCCTGCCGGGTCACGATGCGAATGAAGTGGTCGTACTCCGCCCAACGGGCGTTGACGGCAGCATCCAGCTCTTTCTGGGTCGCTTCGGGGTTGCCCGTACGCGCTGTGTGATGGGCGGGCTTCACCACCAAACTGTCCCACCACCTCCAACCGGCAATAGAGGCTGGCTCGATGGTGTCCGGATGGATGTAGTCCTCCAACGCCTTGGGGGGCAGAATGCGTGCTATGGCCGGTTGGCTGTTTGGTTCTTGTGCCTGCCCGCTGTAGCGAATCTCGCTGAGCACTTGGGGAAAAGCGCTACCGTCCAGCCACTGGGCAGGTGGCTTGGTCCACAGCCAGCGCACGGCGCTTTCGCGCTCCAGGCCAAACCAATGCACGGCGGTGGCCAGGCCCAGCAGTTTGCGGCGCACGGTTTCATCGGGGGTGTCTGTGGTGTGGTGGGCCAGGCGCAGCAGGAACAAGAACACTTCGGGGGCCTGGCTGGCCATGCGTGAGCGCAGCACGGGTGGCAAGCCCCAGGGCTGGTCTTTGGAGTAAAGAAACCAGCGATCCCACTGCTCGATCGCTTTTTGAATGGGAGCCGGCGAGATGGGCGGATCGTTGGAATCTTCTGTCTTCGGCAAACCAAACATGGTGCGGATCTGCTCGCGTTGCGCCACCAGTTCGTGGGCTTTTTTGCTGTCGCCGGCCTGGGCGGTTGCCAGCTGCCGCAAGCTGTTGACGAAGGGCTGGGCGGGCAAGGTGTTCTTGCCCTCTGCCAGATCCAGGCTCAATCGGGTGCCGAGTAGCGCCACCTGGGTTTCTGGTGGGCGGGGCTTGATGGCATGGATCGTGCCCTCGATGCCGGGCCAGTAGGCCTTGATCATGGAATAGGCACGGTCTTCGGCGCTCAAATCGGTGCCCCCCCCGTTGAGCCGCTGGAACAGGTGCTCGACGTTGGCGATGGGAACGACATTCTCTTGCGCCCGATTTTCTGACGGACGGTAGGGTTCCTCCAGGGCTTCAGGTGCAATAGGAAGCGCCACCATGCGGGCCTGTATGGCACGCAAAAGCGCACGCGCCAGGTGCTGGGCCTGCAGAGGGAGGGTTTTGGCGTCCAGCCAGTGCGCCAACACGTGCATTGCACGCTGTGCCCACGGCGTGAAGCGTGGGTCATCTGCTTGCGCTGCGGCCTGTTGTCCATGGGCTGCGCAACGTTGGCGCACAGCTTCCCATAGGGTGCGCTCCTGTGGTTCGTTGGCTGCCGTTGCGGTTTGCTGGTCAGCCACCTGGTGGGCCGCCTCCAGCGCCCAGGCCAGTGGAATTGGTGCATTCGTTTCTATCGGCC
>CAZYJK010000221.1:0-2681 GCA_964647865.1 uncultured Veillonellaceae bacterium
AACAATCTTGTGGGGAGTGATTATCATGACCACGCGTATTCCGCAACAATCTTCGTCTTTGCAGGGACAAAGCGCCGCCGAAGCGCTACTTCGCAAAGAAAAAGCCGCCAAGAGCGATAAACCGATTGATCCGCAACAAAGCAGCAAGCTGGATACATCCTATGAACTGGAGCTATCCGAAACGGCCCAGTCAATGATGGCTTCGCCGCTACCGGCAGTCACCAACGCCGAGGAAGCCCGCAAACAGCTGGAACTGATTCGGGCGGCTGCTGAAAAATCAGCCGGCTCGGTGTTAAGCGCCCATAAACCCAGCGCAAAATCCGTCGTCGATTTGCTGGCCTGACCTTTGCGTTAAGAAAATTTTCTGCGATAAAAAACAGGGATCTGCGAACTGTCCATACGACAGCTGCAGGATCCCTGTTGCATTTATTGGCAGCAGTGGGTTATGGCTATTCTGCCTTGTCAGAGCAGGTGGCGATGAATAATTCCACCAGCTCCGGATCAAACTGGGTCCCGGCGCAGCGGCGCAACTCCGCCACCGCCGCCGCATGGCTCATAGCCTTGCGGTACGGCCGGTCACTGGTCATCGCGTCATAGGCGTCGGCAATCGATAATATCCGGCATTCGATCGGAATTCGTTCCCCGGCGAGGCCCAGCGGATAGCCGCCGCCGTTCCACCATTCCTGGTGTTTCAGCACCCAATCGGCCACCGGCAACAAATCTGGCGAGGATTGGGCGATGCGGTGACCGATCTCGCAGTGCCGCCGCATTTCAATCACTTCATCCGGTTCCAATGCCCCCGGTTTTAATAGTATCCGGTCAGGGATCCCCACCTTGCCGATATCATGAAACTGAGCCAACAATCGCAGATCGGTCATCCGGCTCTCCGGCAAACCGGCAGCCTTTGCCAGGCGAATCAGCATTTCCTGCAACCGGTCCGCATGGCCTTCGGTGATAAAATCCCTCGCTTCCAATAGCTTCATGACAGTCTGGACGATCGCGCTGCGAGTGCTCTGGCTGCGGTGGAGTTTGCCCCGGTACATCTTATTGTCGGCCTCACGGAACAGTTCACGCATCGAAACACCGACATCAGAGCGATACGCCGAGCCGGCCGACAGACTGATCGGAATCCGCTGCGGCTGCAGCTGCGCTGCTTCCACCGCCGCATATACCTTGGCCATCGCCGCCTCAATCAGTTCCGGAGCAGTCCGGTTCATCAACACGGCAATTTCATCGCCGCCAATCCGCGCAACCAGGTCGGATTCTGCGAAACAACTCCGAATCAGTTCGGCGGTCCGCACCAACAAATCGTCGCCCTGCTCATGTCCAAACGAATCATTGACCAGTTTTAGCCCGTCAAGATCGAAGATGATCAGACCGATCCCCACTTCACCCATTTTGTCGCGCCGCAGCATTTCTTCTTCAAAATATGTCCGGTTATAAAGCCCGGTCAACATATCATGGTAGCTCAGGTAATTCATCTTTTCTTCGATGTACTTTCGCTCGGTGACATCACGCGCCGTGACCATATAGACGGTTTTCCCCCGCAGGTGGACCAACGCGCCGGACCGCTCCACCTCGACAACACGGCCGCTTTTATGCCGGAACTGGCGGGATTCCACCGGCAGTTCATGTTGAAGTGGCAAAACTTCTTCATAATACCGGTCAATCTGTTCCTTGTTGCCAAGAACAAATTTATAAACCGGCATTTCAGCCAATTCCGTCTGCGAATAGCCGATCAACTCCTGGAAATGCCGGTTGGATTCAATGACCATCCGTGTTTCCGGATCAATCAAGACAATCGCTTCGGAAGATTTTTGCACCAACGCCCGGTAGCGTTCCTCACTCTCTTGCAAGGCAGCCTGGGTTTGCCGGTATTGTTCGATCACCTGTCGTTGTTCGGCATTGCGCAGCGCCAGACGGGAAAGCTGAGCGGCAATCAGATGCAGCGCCTGACAAATCTGTTCAAAGCGTTGCCGAGACATGCGGGGAACTTCGGCTAGCGCCTGCAAAAACTCCGTTTCGTCCAGCCCCAGCTCACGGGCATATTGCCGATAATACGCTTCGTCGACAGGCTCGTCAAGCACCTGGCCAATCAGCCAATTGGCGATTTGCCTGTCACCCACGGCAATTCCGGCTCCGCCGTCAAGCAACTTGCCGCTCAGACACAGGCCCCAGACCGGTCCGGCCGGATTCAAAAGTCCAAGATAGGCATCCGATTGCCTGCAATGGGTCCTACCCTTGGTAGTGCTACGGATCATTTCGCAAAAACGGGTGAACTGACTCGGTCGGGTGATCGGATTTCCGGCACGATCAGTTATCAGAGCGGCGACCCCGGTGGCAAGTGAAAAAGCATCCTGAATGCGCTGAATTTCAGCAAGATCAAATAAATCGTGAAACTGAAGCTCCGACGTATTTGGCATCATCATTTCAGTCTGCTGATTTTCACTTTGGCAATTCATCGGCAATTCTCCCGCCTATTCAACCAGATTCGATTATTGTCAATGCTGCTAAGAATTCGACATGCCGGCCAATTTCCCTGCTATGCGCACAATTGGTCAGACAAAACTGTAAAACAATGCAAATTTTTCCACAGTTTGCAGGAAATTGCCAACTGATGCGGAATAGTTTATAATACTAAAATCGCAATCAGAAAGAGGTGGGGGCATGCGAAAAACACG
>CAZYJK010000222.1:0-2658 GCA_964647865.1 uncultured Veillonellaceae bacterium
GATGGATATATTCTCGCAAGAAACAGGCGTCGTGAACTGGCGAAAGCAAGCCTGTTCCGACGCCCTGGTAGAAGAGTGCGCGATGTTTGACGACGACCTGTCGCGCAAGATTGCCTATTCCAATTTGTTGGCGATGGGGTGTGTCGAAGAGTATGAAAACGGGCGCCAAACGCAGGCGATCGAAAAAGTGCGTGAAATGTTTGCGATCAGCCCGGCGTTGGAGCAAAACTATCGACAATGGGTCGATGTCATGAAAGGTTCGTGTTCACCGCACCATTATCTTGACTGATATCAGGCTATTTTGGTTTGTTGTAACCGGAATCTCCGAACGGCTGCAGTTTTTCCAGCCATGCTTCAAACAGGTCGTTGACTGCGGTTGGGTAGTATTCCGGCAGATACTCTTCGGGTTTCAATGTGGCGAGAACGTCGAAAGAAAAAGCGGTTTCGCCGTATTGATTCCAGTCGGCCTGCAGCTGGGAATTGCGGTGCATGCCACGTCGCAACTCCAGTTGATGGCGGTTGATGATGCCGGGAAGATTAAGCGCCTTCAGCAGCAAAAGCTTTCCGGTGACATTGTTTTTGATTTGGAACACCCCCATCGGTAGCGGTGTTTCCTTATATTCACGCAGCAGCGCTTTTTTGCGCTCGGAGTCCATGGTATCAGCCTCCTCTGTATTATTCTGAGGTGCCAGCGCCGTCGCGTCATTGCGACGATACTCGCTGCCATCGGGTCGGCGTGACAAAAACCCATAATCGATCAAATGCCGGCGCAAAAGAACGTGGTCTTCATAAGCGGCGGACAAAACAGCGTTGACTTCTTTTTCGTCATAGGCGCGATCGGGAGAAAATCGCTCAGCGAGTTGCCGCAGGACGATCAAGCGGCGCTTTTCCCGACCGGGGTAGGTTGCAAGCGGACCTTCGATTCCTTGCGGGAAGTAAGTCGCAAGGATTTTTTGTTCTGCGGCAGAAACGCTGCCGGTTTCTTTTGCCACCGGGGCGGTGCTTTTGGTTTGCGACAGTTCTTCCATCAGCTCGCCAATCGCCAGAAAACATTTCGCCTGTTTCAACTTTTCCCGCAGCAAAAACCGATGGTTGCGGATTGTCGATACGCTGCCTGAACCGAGTTGACCAGCGATTTCCTGGTCGCTGACTCCGCCGGCGAATAAGCCGATGAGCTGGGTTTGCAGTTCGGTCAGGCCGGTCCAGCGCTTGTCAAGTTGCAGCAAAATTTGCAGCGGCGAGCCGTGTTCGGTTTCGATGTGGATGCGGATAAATTTTTCTGCGTCATAATAGGCGTCTGCGGCCCGATAGATTTGGCCCGGTTCGGTTTTAAATCCGCAGCAGAGACAGTGGAATCGGTCCTGCGCTGCGGCGAAAACATAACCGCGCTTGAGATCGTTGACCGATGCTTGCGTCATTACTTGGTTGCGTTGCATTAGTATCAACTCCTGATGTATTTTATAGATATAATAATATATTGTCTATTTAAAATCAATAATATTTATAAAAAATCTATTTTATATTTTTTATGTTGAGTTTTAAGTCGCCGCGCTGCCGAACCTGCGCTTTACTTTTTACCGCATGAGGAATACAATACAAGTGAAGTGAATAGGGCAGTAAGCTGGGGGGGCCGCAAGGCTGAGAGGAAGATTCCGACCCTTGGAACCTGATGTGGTTAAGACCACCGTAGGGAAGCGAGTGCAAAGGATACCGGAGAGCAAGCTTTTCTGCACTGCTCTCTTTTTTATGCGCGGAAAACAAAGGAAAGTTGGGGATGAAGATGAACTATTCAACACAAATGGATGCGGCGAAACAAGGAATCATTACACCGCAGATGCAGACTGTCGCTGCCAAGGAAAAAATGGACCCGCAGCGTTTGCGGGAATTGGTGGCAGCCGGTCAGGTAGTGATTCCGGCTAACAAAAACCATTCGAAACTTGACCCTGAAGGGGTCGGCACTGGCCTGCGGACAAAAATTAATGTGAACCTGGGTGTTTCCAAGGACTGCTGCGATCTCGACCTGGAGCTGACTAAAGCGCTTAAGGCGATTGAACTGAAAGCCGAAGCAATCATGGATCTGAGCTGTTTTGGCAAGACCCAGACTTTCCGGCGTCGGTTGCTTGACGCTTCCACGGCGATGATCGGTACGGTGCCGATGTATGATGCGGTTGGTCTGCTCGATAAAGGATTGAAGGATATCACGGTCGATGAATTCTTCAAAGTTGTCGAGACGCATGCTGCCGACGGCGTAGATTTCATGACCATTCACTGCGGTATGAACCTGGCAACGGCGGAGCGCATCAAACGCAATAAGCGCCTGACCAATATCGTATCGCGCGGCGGCTCATTATTGTTTGCCTGGATGGAGATGAACCGCAAGGAAAATCCGTTTTATGAATACTACGACCGGTTGCTGGATATCTGCGTGGAATATGACGTGACGCTCAGCCTGGGTGACGCCTGCCGGCCCGGCTCGATTCATGATGCGACCGACGCCTCGCAGGTCGAGGAACTGATCACGCTCGGCGAACTGACCAAACGCGCCTGGGCTCGCAATGTGCAGGTGATGATTGAAGGACCGGGACATATGGCGATCAATGAAATTGCCGGCAATATGATGATGCAGAAGCGGCTGTGTCATGGCGCGCCGTTTTATGT
>CAZYJK010000223.1:0-2651 GCA_964647865.1 uncultured Veillonellaceae bacterium
CCGCCGGATATAAGACTCGGTGATTTCCTTGTCGGCAGCCAACAACATCCGCCCGTCAGCGCTGAATACATTCCTGGCTGTTATCATTCCCGCACTCAATTGTGAAACCCGTACCCGCTGCAATCAACTACACCAGCCTTTTCGATACATCCATACTAAACTAAAAACTACAGAATAAAGGGGATTTTGCGATGCAACTCTATATCTGGCGACACAACCGGAAATTCCATAGCTGGAGCATGTTCGGCGAACCCTGCGTACACCAGTCGATGTATACAGACGCAGTGGCCGTCATTGCCGCCGAGTCGGCGGAACAGGCCCTGCAATTGCTGGCCGGCTCCGGTCAGGGCTGGCTGCCGGAAGAACTAAGCCGGCTGACGCCTACCGTAGTTCCCCTGACCCAGCCGATCGTCGTCTTTCAAGAGGTGCGTTGCGAATAGTGCCTTACCAGGCCGGCGGATAAATGACCCGCGGCGATACGGACCGAACATCGTTGGCGCCTGTCAGCACCATTGCCGCTCTCAGTTCCGCCGCCAGCCGGTCCATCACCAGCTTGACGCCTTCGCTGCCGCCACCGACGGCTCCGGCAATCACCGGACGGCCCACCAGCACGAATTCAGCGCCCAGCGCCAGCATTTTCAGCACATCGACACCGCTGCGGACTCCGCCGTCCGCCATCACCACCAAACGGCCCTGCACCGCCCGGGCAATCGCCGGCAACACTTCCGCCGTGCCGGGAGTATGGTCGAGCGCCCGGCCGCCATGGTTGGAAACGACGATCGCATCAACGCCCGCTTCGGCGCAGGCCAGCGCATCGTCAACCGTCATGATCCCTTTGACAATAAACGGAATCTGCGTATTGCGCTTGATATATTCCAGTTCGATAAAACTCTTCGGCCCGACCGGTTGCCCGGCCCGCGTCATGTTGATCAGCGCCGCCGCGTCAATGTCGATGCCAAAAGCTACCGCACCGGCCTGCGCCGCTTCATTGGCCAACTGCACGATCCGCTCTGACTCGCGCGGTTTGATGATGGCGATGCCTTTACCCTGTTCAGCCTTGATTGCCGCCAAGCCGCCCTGGAAAACTTCCGGGTTCGGCCCGTCGCCGGTCATTCCCAGCACACCGGCCTGCACCGAACCGGTAATGACCGCCGTCGAATACTCGGCTTCGCTCATGCTACATTTCATGTTCATCGCCGTGCCACCGACCGCAGCGGCCAGCACCGGCATACTCATTTCCTGCCCGAACAGGGCTGTCGACATGATCGGCGCATTCACCCGGTGCACGGTACGCAGGTTCAGCTTGATGTCTGCCAGTGCGCTCACATTGTTGCGAAACCCCATGCCGGTTCCCACGCCGCCCATGCCAGGAACTTCACCGGCGCAAACGACCCCGTTGCATACCGGACACATTCTGCACGCGCCGTTGAACCGCTCCTTAGCCTTTGCTTTTACTTCCGCCCATTCCATAAACAAGCACCTCCCAATACTAACTTTTGACTAACACCGTTCAGCGTCACCCCGCACTGCGATCGGCTCTCCCTTGCGATAACCCGCTAAAAACGCCATAAAGACCAATAGTAAAATACCAGCCCAACGAATCGTATGATCGATTGGAATGTCAACATACTCGGCCAACGAGTAAGCGCCGGTTCCCAGCAGCATAAACGTGTTTTCGGCAAAATTCTGCACGGTGGTGGCCCGTCCGGTACCGATGCTGCATTCGCCCAGATACGCGTTCAAGGTATTGACCGGCACGATATAAATCCCGCTGAGGATCCCCACCATAAATATCAATCCTACCGTCAGCGGCAGCGTCTGGACGAAACTCAGGGCAAATACGACACCGCTCATCAATACACCGAAAATAATCGCCCGGCGGTAACTGCGCAGCGAAACGAAACGCGGCGCCAGCAGCGCACCGATGCCGATGCCGATGCCGATCACCGCCATCAGCAGACTGACCGGCTTGTTGCCGGAAAGTCCCAGCGCAACCGGCACCCAGACGAACATCCCCAGTCGCAGGATGTTGGAAACCGTCCAGAAAAATGCGGAACCAAGCACGGAAAAACGCCCGTCGATATGTTGCAGAAAAAAGCGGATATCGCCGAAAAATTCGCCAATCGCGTTCCAGCCCGGCATTTTTCCCCGGCTGGGATTCATCGGAATCAAGAAAGTGAAGCCGATCGACACGGCATAAAGCACCAGACCAACCAGACAAGCCAGTGGTATCGAGTAATCGGATAAAAAGCCGCCCACGACGGCCCCGCTGAGAATCGCCGCAATCGTCGTGCCTTCCATCCAGGAATTCGCCTTCATCAGTTGCTCTTCGTCTTTTGTCAGAAACGGCAGTATGCCATATTTGGCAGGACTGTAAATCACCGATCCCAAGCCGAAAATCCCATAACTGAGAGCCGGATTCAAACCGGACAGGAACCCGACCAGACACAACGCCTTGACAATATTGCCGACAAACAGCACCCTCGCCTTGGGAACGAAATCGGAAAAACCGCCGACCCAAGGCGAAGCCAGGATATAGGCGGCCAGGTACAACCCCTGCACCAACGGTAAATAATAGTCGGGCAGCGCATCCCGTAGGATGATCGCCTGCGCGATGAACAGCAAAGTATTGTCAACGAACGCGGAAAGGA
>CAZYJK010000224.1:0-2649 GCA_964647865.1 uncultured Veillonellaceae bacterium
ATCGCCTATTCCACCGGATTTGGCAGCCTGTCCGGGTTTTACTTCTGGTTCAAAAAAACATGCGGCGTCTCGCCGCTGGAGTACCGTCGCCGCCACGTATGCCAATAATCGCCGTCTGATAAATCTTTTTCTCTACGCAGGAATCGCCTTGCCGCGTGTTGAAACCTCTCAACAGAGATGTCGCCAACACAAGCAAGGCTTTTTTCATTCCAGCCCGACTTTCTGAGGAGGTGCCGTATGAATCGCGAATCCGTACAGGCAATTGGTCAGGCTTACTACCAGGCAGTGTTTGACACTGATCGCGACCTTGCGTTCCAGATCATCCGGCAGGCGCTTGCCGATGGCGTGACGCCGGAAACGATTGTATTCGAGATCGTCGTGCCTTCCATCGACCGGATGGTTGCCGGCTTCACCGACACTTTCGATTCCAGTATCGCGCAACACTTCATGGCCACCCAGATCGCCGCCGCTGTCACCGAGGAAATGCTGGCGCTGTTCCAACATCAGCCGGAAGTGGTCGGCACCGTCATCCTCGGCGCATCCGCCGGTGATTTTCACGGTCTCGGCAAGCGAATCGTCGCTGGTTGCCTAAAAACCCAAATGATTGAAGTCATCGATATCGGCGTGAACGCGCCGGCGGAAAAATTCCTGGCGGCGGCGCTGGAGCACAAGGCGCAGATCATCGGCATCGCCGCCATGATGGTGCACACGGCGCAAGGCAAGGATGGCTGTCTGGGCGTGCGCAGACTGCTGCAGCAGCATGGTCTGGAAAGCTCCGTCAAGATTGTCGTGGGCGGCGCGCCATACCGTTTCGATCCCCACTTGTACCAGACCGTGCAGGCTGACGCCTGGGCCCCCAACGGCATCGAAGCCGGCCGGATCATCCGCCAGCTGATCGAGACGGTAAAAGCTCGATGAACGGCTGGCAACGGATTCAGGCAGTCGCCTCGGGGCAACTCCCCGACCGGATTCCCGTATTCTGCAACCTGTTCGAACAAGGCGCGACCGAGCTCGGTCTGAGCATCCGCGAATACTACAGCAAGCCGGAAAATGTCGCCGAAGGTCAGCTGCGGTTGCGCCGGAAATATGACTACGACAATCTGTGGGGCGCTTTTTACGTCGGCAAGGAAGCCGAGATGTTCGGTTGCCGCCGGATGATTTTCGCTGACAACGGCCCGCCCAATGTCGGTCAACTGGTATTGCAGACCTACGAGGATATCGAACGGTTGGAAATCCCGTCGGATGTCTTCTCGCATCCCGGATTCGCCGACACCCGGCGCTGCCTGGAAATTCTCAGCCGTGAATCGGCTGGGCAATACCCGGTGTTTGCGTTTATCACTTCCTCCACTTCCCTGCCCGCCTTGCTGATGGGAGCGGAAAAGTGGCTGGAGCTTTTGATCTGCGGACCGTTTTCGCTGCGCGACGAACTGCTGCGCAAGTGTTCGCTGTTTGTCCAGCGTCACATCCAGGCCTGCCGGCAGGCCGGCGCCCAGCTCTGCGTATACGCCGCGCCGTTTTCCACGCCGGGAATGCTGACGCCCGCCCTCTGCCGCGATGTCGGCTATCCCTGGATCATCAATGACCTTTCGCAGCCCGGCCCGGCCGACATCGTCCTGCATGGCGGCGGCATGCCGCTAGCCCCGCTTTTGCCGGAACTGGTCGGAAAACTGCCGCTGGCTGCCTGCTATCTCCACCCGTTCGACGATATCGCCGCCTGCAAGCAGGTCATCGCCGGTCGTGCACTCTGCGCCGGCACCATCAACGACATCCGTCTGCTGTCCTGGACGCCGGCCGAAGTCGAAACTGAAGTGAACCGCATCCTCGATGCCGGAATGCCGGGCGGCGGATTCTGTTTCGGCACTTTGGTCATGCCGTTCGAGATCCCGGTCGCCAACATCCGTGCCATGCTCGATACAATCCGTCGTTACTGCGAGCAGCAAAGGAGCCGGCATGCAGCAAACTGAACGGATACTCCTGCTCGGTTGCGGCATCCTGAAGAAAGAAATCGATTATCTGATCGCCAAGCATCAGTGGCCGGTCGATTCGCTCTGGTTCGACTCTTCGCTGCATGTCAATTTTAACGCCCTGGAACAGACGCTGCGCCACGCACTGCAGCGCAACGGGCAGCGCCGGCGACTGGTTTTCTATGGAACCTGCCATCCGTTGATGCAACAGATTCTCGGTCGGGACGTCCGCCGAGTCACCGGTCAGAACTGCGTGGACATCCTGCTTGGCAGCGAACTGTTCACCGAAAAACTGACCGAAGGCGCATTCTTTCTGCTGGAAGACTGGGCCCTGCACTGGGACCACGTCACTGCCCGCACGTTTGGCAGCAACCCGGTCATCATCCAGGAAATTTTCCAGCTGTCGCACACACACCTGCTCTGCGTCCGCACCCCCTGTTCCGGCGACTTTTCCGCCGCCGCGGCAGCGGTCGGGCAAAAGGTCGGCCTGCCGCTGCGCTGGTTGGACGTATCGCTCGACAAGCTGGAAAAGGTGGTTCTGGCCGGGCTGCAATCGATGAAGGAGGCCCCCCCATGTCCGAAACCCTGACGCCATCCCGCCAAGAATTGGCATCGATGCAATCGCGGCTGAAAAAACTGGCGGAAGAAAAAGCGCACCTGCAGATGATGAATGGACTGATGACCC
>CAZYJK010000225.1:0-2622 GCA_964647865.1 uncultured Veillonellaceae bacterium
GTTAACGTAAAACGTTGGCTCAGCGGCAGCTCCTGCCATTGATCTTTTTTCATGAATCATACCCTCCTAAAATTTCGTTTCTAAGAGTAACAGGACAGGAAATGCGGAAATAAGTACTGATAACGCAAAAAAGAGCCATGGCAGGAAACATTCCCACCATGGCTATCTTCACTTCTATATGCAAAATTCGACGACCCCTGCTTATTTCGTATGCAAATTTTGCAGTGTTCTATTCTCGAACTTGGATTTTGTTAAGGCCGGACTATAATTGACCCAAAGGGCCGGAAAAAAATGACCCACCTCATACCAAAATGGATTACCATAATAAGTGAGCAAACTTGTTAGGGGGTAGTCCAAAATGATAGGAAGTGGGCTTATTATGATAATACGCGATAGTGCAAGAAAAGGCAAGAGCGCATATGCTATCGGTAAAGAGCAGAATATTTCCAAGAACACGGCCAAGAAGTATATGCAAGTAGGTACTCTGCCGGAGCCACCTCATAAGCGCGGTTCCATTCTGGATCCCTTTAAGCCGCAGGTCAACCAGATGATGCACGATGGCATATTCAACTGCGTCGTCATCCTGGAGACCTTGCAACAGATGGGTTACACCGGTGGGAAGACCATCATCAAGGATTATGTCCACGTTTTTCGTCCGCCAAAGGCCATCCCGGCTGTGCCACGGTATGAAACCAGACCTGGAAAGCAGGCCCAGATGGATTGGGGAATCTGCCAGTATTTGGGCACAGATGGCGAATTCCACAAAGTTCCAGCTTTCGTCATGACTCTGGGATACTCTCGGACCCGATACGTGGAATTCACAAAACGTTGTGACCTCAAAAGCCTGGAACGCTGCATCCTGAACGCTTTTGAATATTTTGGCGGAGTCCCTGATGTCGTGCTGACAGATAACATGAAGACAGTTGTCCTGAAGCACGAGGCCGGGAAGACTATCTTCCTTCCCGCTTTCGAAAGCTTCTGTGCCGATATGGGCTTCAAGCCTTCCACCTGCAAGGTACGTCGGCCCCAGACAAAAGGGAAGGTAGAACGTTCTGTCCGCTATCTCAAAGAAAACTTCCTGCCCGGAAGACGTTTCACCGATCTGTACGACCTGAACCGCCAGGCTCTTCAATGGTGCCAGCATGTGAACGGCAAAAAGCATGGGACTACAGGGAAAATCCCTCTGCAGGAATTGACTGCAGAGCATCTGAACCCTCTCCCGCCCCAGGAGCTGCGCAACCGTTACCGCTGGGAAGACAGGCGGATTTCCAAGGATGGATTCGTCAGCTTCGACGGCCATCTCTATGGTGTGGATTGGCACTACAGCGGCAGAGAAGCCCAGGTCCGGCTGTACCAGAACCATGTGCAGGTATACGTAGATAACCTTCCTGTAGCAGATATACCGCTCTCTGAAGTAAAGGGATATTATGTTCCGCAACAGGCGCAATACAGCGGATTGGAGGCCAAGGAGGGCATTGCTTACCCTCGAACGGCAGGAATCCAGATGAAAGAAGATGTGGTAAAGCGTCCTCTGGCCCTTTACGACAGGCTGATGGAGGTGGTATCCAATGCTTGAAGTGGAGCATGCCAGGAAGCTCCTGGCTGAATTCAATATGCCGGAGGCAGCCTGCCAGCTGGATGCTCTTCTGGAAACGGCCACTGCAAAAGACTCGACTTTTATTTCGTTTCTCGACCAGCTCCTGAGCTTTCAGCAGAAGGAACGAACTGAGAAAGCCATCCGGAAAAGGATGAAAGCTGCACGGATCCCGACCGTGAAGACACTGGAGGAATTCGATTTTTCGTTCCAGCCCAGCCTGAATCCGAAACAGCTCCAGGAACTGCGTACACTTGCTTTTGTGGAACGAGGTGAAAATCTGATCCTGCTGGGACCGCCGGGAGTCGGCAAGACGCATCTGGCCACCGCGTTTGCGGTAGAAGCCCTGCACCACGGCAAAACCGCATACTTCATTACGCTAGCCCATCTTATTGAAGATCTGGAAAAACGACGGGAAAAAGGACTGCTGTCCAGGCGCTGCAAATTTTACGCCCGGCCAGATATCCTGGTGATAGATGAAGTTGGCTATATGCAGCTGAGCCGGCAGCAGGCAGAATTGCTGTTCCAGATTGTCTGTGCCCGCTATGAGCAGGGTACTATAATTATGACCAGCAACAAGTATTTCAGTGACTGGGGTGAACTCATGAGCGATTCAGTGATTGCGACTGCTATCCTGGACCGATTGCTGTACCATGCTCATGTGATAAATATTAGAGGTGAGAGCTACCGCTTGAAAGATCGTCTGCGTGTAGGCTTGAATCCGGCCGTCCCCCAGCCCGGCCTTGGGAAAACCGGCTTTAAGGACTTCCGGCCCTAAGGCAGAAGAAACATTGAATTTACCGTTTTATTGGGTCACTTTTAACCGGCCAAATGGGTCAAATTGAACCCGGCCTTGACACCTAATAATAAACTTATTAAAATAGGGATGTAATTTGATATGTAGTGAATTACCAAAAAGCCCATCGTGCTTTAAGATTTTCCGCTAGTCCCATATCAATATTTCAGGAGGCGCGTGATGAACATTTTTGCAACCGGGTTGGATTATTTCGTCAAAGGGGGTCCGGTCA
>CAZYJK010000226.1:0-2619 GCA_964647865.1 uncultured Veillonellaceae bacterium
AGGTCCGATATTGACCACCGGCATGCTGATCGACTGAATCGCCTGCACCGGCAGCCGGTACGTCAGTTGCCAGGCCGGCATGTTTTCGGTCAGTTTGTCCATGTGTTCGGCAGCGGCGATTCCACAGTAGCTGAGATCGGAAATATAAGGGTAGAATTTGCGGGTGACAATCGGGTAGTCAAACTTTTGCCGCGCTTCGGCCACCGACTGCCTGACTGCGGCAAGCAACCGGTCGCTGCGCGGGTCGCCGTCGCGGACAAAATTGTGCGGGTAATAGGGCGGCGCAAAATAAACGACAATCTTCGAATCTTTGTCCGAGCAATGTTTGTGGACTTCATTGACAATCGCCATCGACACTTCACGGTCGTCGGCCCGCCGCGCGCGCAGCTTTTCAATCAGTTCTGCCAGAATCCGGTCGATTTCCTCGCCCCGTTCCCGCTTCACCATCTGATACAACTCGTCGTATGTCATCACATGCGACTGCCAGGGCAATCGCCGGAACGGGATGTGACTCAGGGCACAGTAGCGTTCATAATCGATATTCAGTCGCACGATCACGGCCGCGAATGCCTCTGCCGCCTTGACGCGGCATTTTTCCAACACTTCGGCTGGCTCGCTGCAATGGGTCGGATAGTTGAAGTACAGATTGACCGTATTGGCGGTCTGCACCGAATACTCGGTCTTGTTGTCGCGCTGATGCAGGCTGATCGGCGGCAGGGCAACTTCTCCATCGGCAATGTCGCAGATGTCCGGGTTGAGGTCGATCCGCTGCAACACTTCCGAAGCGAGCAAGTTGGCGTCCAGCCCGTTAAATGGCTCGCCGACGTGGGTTTCTTCGCCGTAAATAAAGAAGCAGGGCAGCAATTTGCCGGTGGTACCGACATAGACATAGCGGTTCTCGTCACCTGGATAGCGGAACGTCATGAAATCGGTGTCAATGGCGGCGATGTAGTGCCAACCACGCTCCGCCTGCAATGCGGCGAGGTCTTCGACCGCCGACAGCATCCCTGCCGAATTTCCCTCTTCATCAGGCACCGCATAAAATACCAGATTCCCCGTCACCGCCTCCGGTTGCCGGGAATAATACTCCACCAGCACCATCAGTGCGGCTACGCCGGTTTTCATATCCAGAATGCCGCGGCCCAGCAGCCAGCGGTCAGATAAAATCTCCGACAGAGCCGGTTCACTGAACTTGGTGGCCGTCGCCAGAGTTTGCTTCAAGCCAGCCGGATCGGTCGCCAACTCCTGCAAACCGCCATAATCAGCGACACCGACCGTATCGATGTGGCCGATGCACAGCAGCGTATCCTGCGTTGACGAGGGTTTGCCTTCAATCATCGCGAAAACGTTCAAGCGCCCCAGTTCATCGTCACGCACGGGGACCAACCGGAGTTGATCGGGGCGCTGCCGGAAATAATCCAACTGCGCCAGATAGTCATAGACTTTTTTGGCGACGGCAATTTCGCCTGCCGTACCGACCACGCTGCGGATCTGGGTCAGCTCAATCGCCAGCGCCTTGATTTTTTCACCGATTTGTTCATCGAATTTCACGTCATGCCCCCCTATCTGCCCCGTTGGCCCAGCCGTTCCTGCAAAAATGCCGTCACCGGCGTATGGTAAAGTAGCCAGGCGATCATGCTGCCGCCAATCGTGCTGACCAGGAAAGGCACAACGAAAAACATCGCTCCGACACCGGAGCCAAGGAAGATTTTTGCCACCGGATAGGCGACCAGGCCGCCGATAATACCGGTCCCGATGATTTCGCCCGCCACTGCACCCCAGATGCTGCGTGTCCGCGCGTATAGAACGCCGGCCAGCGCCGCACCGATCATACTGCCGGGAAATGCCAGCAACGAACCGGTGCCGAGAATGTTGCGCAGCACAGATACACCGAACGCCGCCCCCAGCGAGTAGCGGGTCCCCAGCAGTACTGCCAACAGCACATTGATCGCATGCTGTACTGGAAAACACTTGGCTACGCCGACCGGAATATAAACCAGATGGGCCGATAAGACCCCCACGGCGATAAAAAGTGCGGTAAACGTCAGTTTTCTTGTTTCCATCGTCACTCCTCCGTTTCACTCGGCCAACAATGCAAGAAGCGCATCCCGGTAGGAATGCGCCGTCAAACGTCGTTGCAAGTTGTCGCTGTTCCTACGCTGGTATTATCCAGATCAGGTCAAGGGTAACAGACAATGGTCTGACTCTCAGCCGGCCCCCCGGCTCCCCTAGCTTCACTTCTTTTATTATGCGTTCATAATAACATTTCAGCCGGCGCTATGCAAGCCGGTCCACTTCGCGCAACGCAGCAAGGATTTTTTTGCTGATCAGCGGATTGCCTGCCACAATCGATATCTTGCGGTCATCGCGAAACGGCAAAACGTCTCCGCCGGCTTCCGTCACAATCAAAATACTGGCCGCCACGTCCCATGGCGACAGGTTCATTTCCCAAAACCCATCGAATCCGCCGGACGCCACACAAGCCAAATCATAAGCCGCCGACCCCATTCGTCGCACCGCCCGCGTTTTCTTGGCCAGGCTGGTGAAATAGTCGATGTTGTTGACCGGATGTGTGGCAATGTCATAAGGAAAGCCGGTCGCCAACACGCACTCGATCAG
>CAZYJK010000227.1:0-2595 GCA_964647865.1 uncultured Veillonellaceae bacterium
CGAGGGTGGGAAAATAGCCGATGAACAAGATTGTCGCAGGCACGCGCAATGCGGGCAAAGTGCGTGAAATCCGGCAGGCGCTGGCGGAATTGCCGTTTGAGGTCAGCGGCATTCCCGACGAAGGATTGGCGGATGTCGAAGAAACTGGCGTAACCTTTAGCGAAAATGCGATATTAAAAGCGCGTTACTATGCGCTGCATACTGGTGAGTATTGCCTGGCCGACGACTCCGGACTGGAAGTGGATGCCCTGGACGGCGCGCCCGGCGTTTATTCGGCCCGTTACTCCGGCCAAGGCGCAACCGACGCCGCGAATAACCAAAAACTATTGCTGGCTCTGCAGGACGTGCCGCCGGAAAAACGCACGGCCCGGTTCCGCAGCGTACTGGCTTTGGCAGGGCCGGATGGGTCGCTGCTGCTCGCCGATGGAACCTGCGAAGGGCTAATTTTGTCCGAGCCGAAAGGCGATGGTGGATTCGGTTATGATCCGCTGTTTTGGCTGCCTGACCAGCAGAAAACGTTGGCGGAAATGACGCTGCAGCAGAAAAACGCCATCAGTCACCGCGGCAATGCACTGAAAGTGCTGAAACAAAAACTGCTGTCGCAGTTGCAGCCAAAGTAGAGACCGGCAATGGTGCGAATTGGCGTTCTCGGCGATAGCCACGGCGATATCCGTTCGATCAGCCAGGCGGTTTCTCTTGCCGGTATAGTGGATTTGTGGATGCACACCGGCGATTTTTGCCGGGATGCGATGGTTTTGGCTACCCTGACCACGGCGCCGGTGCTGATGGTGGCTGGCAACTGCGATGGCCGTAATGAAGCGAAACCGGATGAGTTTGCGCAGTTGGCTGGGTTTCATATCTGGCTGACACATGGACACCGACATGGTGTAAAGCAGGACACGCACGATCTGGCAGCCTGGGCGCTTCGCTATGAAGCCGATATTGTCGTGTACGGCCACACTCATCAGGCGGCGAACTGGGAGCAAGGCGGGATTCGTTTTTTCAATCCAGGCAGCGTTTCCCACCCGCGACGGCCCGGCCGGCGAAGCTTTGGCTTGCTCGAACTGCAGGAAACTCCGCAAAAACTTCTTTTTCAGCCAATTAGCCTACCCTGAAGGAATTGTTCTGCAGATGTAGAATATATTAATTCAACATTTGGCGGGACAAGCAAAGTTTTCGCCGAATGAATACAGTGAGAGCTGAGGGATGAAGATGGATATCCGGGAAGAGGCATTGAAATTGCGCAGAGAACACCATGGATTGCTGTCCACCTGCCCGAAAACAAAACTGACGAATCGACAAGAGCTCAGCATCATCTACACGCCCGGCGTGGCGGAGCCGTGCAAAGACATCAAGGCCAATCCTGACCTTTCATTCGAACTGACCTGTCGAGGCAACATGGTGGCGGTGGTCTCCGACGGAACGCGGGTGCTCGGTCTGGGCGACATTGGGCCGGCGGCGGCGATGCCGGTCATGGAAGGGAAATCGATCCTGTTCAAGGTCTTTGCTGATGTGGATGCGATTCCAATCTGTATTGACGAAAAAGATCCGGAAAAATTTATTGAAACCGTCAGGCGGCTGGAACCATCGTTCGCCGGAATCAATCTGGAAGATATCTCTTCGCCGAAATGCTATGACATCGAAGATATTTTGAAAGAAAAGATGAATATTCCCGTTTTTCATGATGACCAACATGGCACGGCTGTTGCTGCGCTAGCTACCTTGATCGGTGCGCTGCGACTGGTGAAGAAGGACCTGGCTACGGCGCGCATCGTTGTCAATGGAGCCGGAGCAGCTGGCACGGCGATCGGTCGGTTATTGGTCAATGCCGGCGCAAAAAATCTGACAATGGTCGATATCCATGGCGCTCTCTATGATGGAATGCCGGGACTCAACCGAATTCAGGAACAGCTTGCCAAGACTTCCAACAAGGATAAACGGACGGGAAATCTGGCGGAAATCGCCAAAGGTGCCGACGTATTGATTGGGGTATCGGGACCGGGGTTGTTTACCAAGGAAATCATCGGTAGCATGGCCAAGGATTCGATCGTTCTGCCCATGGCAAACCCGGTGCCGGAAGTAATGTATGCCGAAGCTATGGAAGCAGGCGCCAGGATATATGGTTCGGGTCGCTCGGATGCGCCGAACCAGACCAACAACGTGACAGTATTCCCCGGGATTTTCCGTGGTGCGCTTGACGTGAGAGCTCGCCGGATTACCGAAGAGATGAAACTGGCTGCTGCCTATGCGATTGCTGGATTGGTGCCGGAAAAAGATTTGCGGGACGACTTTGTTGTCGTGGATGCGTTTGATCCCCGCGTAGCGCCGGCGGTTGCCGCAGCTGTAGCCAAAGTCGCGATTGAAACTGATGTGGCCCGCGTGAAAATTGATCCGGAAGAGGTGCGTGCCCGCGCTGCCGCTCGTATCGGGCGTTAAGCGAAGCGGTCAACCACTGAAAAAACAGTTTGTGATGCTTGACACCCGTAAATAAATCGTAGTACAATAGTCTTCGCATCGACGGGGCGTGGCTCAGCTTGGTAGAGCACCTGCCTTGGGAGCAGGGGGTCGCAGGTTCGAATCCTGCCGCTCCGACCA
>CAZYJK010000228.1:0-2571 GCA_964647865.1 uncultured Veillonellaceae bacterium
GCCAATTTTCTGTCCAGCATTGAAGCTGCATAGTCTACTCTTGCAACATGCCGGCGATCCGGCCCAGCGGTTCGCTCAAGTCCATATGACCGTACAGCGTTGCAACTTTTTTGCCTTCGATCATTATTTGCACCCGTTCCACTCCGGGAAATTCAGTCAGCGTATACACAATCGCTGATACAGCCAGTATCTCACGGGCTGATCCGCCGCCCTTCTTCGCTGTCAGATCGGCGGAAAAATCGACTTGGGCGACCGTATCCCGGACGACGACCGATTTCACTTTAGTTTCAGCCGGCAATACCGGCCACAGCTTTTTGTTTTTCGGTCCGCCAATCAATCTTTCCATCGCCCGTTGCATCAGCAGCGGGTCCTTGTTTAGCTGACTGATTTCCGCTGTCAGATGCTCTGCATCAGGCGAGCCAAAATATAGCTTTACAGCAACAGTCTCCACCGGCTTCGGTTGCGGCTCTGGCGGCGTCGGTTTTCCCGCCAGCCCCGCGCAGCCAACCAACGACAACACCAACCAAACTGCCAGTAACCCAAAAAGAGCTCTTGATCGGCGCATCATTGTTCACCTCGCATTTTGGCAGCCTGCAGGAAAAACTGTTCCAGCCCGTCAACAATCGATTGCGCAATTTTATCCTGAAAGACCGGATCGTTCAGTATCTGTTCCTCCTGCGGATTCGACATGAAGCCGACTTCCAACAACGCCGCCGGCATGGCAGTGTTCTTTACCACAAAGAAATTGGCAGTCCGCGCCCCTTTATCGACCAATCCGCCGGCCCGGACCATCGCTGTTTGCAGCGAGCGGGCGAGTTCCCCGTCGAAAATGGTCTTGGCATAAAAATAAGTGGTCGTACCGGTAGCCTCGCGATTCACCGACGAATTGTGATGAACGCTGATGAACACATCCGCCTTGTTGCGATTGCCAACCTGGACCCGCGCCGACAACTCTTCCCGGTCTGTCGACTTTGCCCCGGCGACATCGATGTCAGTCGTCCGGGTCATCAGTACCTTGGCGCCGGCTTTTTCCAGCTTCGCTTTGGCCAGCAGCGACAAATCCAGATTCAGTTTTTTTTCGTAGCTGCCGCGAATCCCCAGGGCGCCTGGGTCCGTGCCGCCATGGCCCGGATCGATTGCCACCGACTTGCCTTTAAGGCCGGGCAGAAACTTTAGTGACCCTACCGGCACGACGCGTTCCATTTCGACTACAATCCGAAACGGACGTTTGGTCTTTGCATCCGCCGGCAACGTCGACACTTTATATTGACCCGCTTTCACTTCTTCGGGAAAATCAAAAACCAGGCGGGCATTACTCTCCGACTGGACAGCACTGAGTTGGGTAACGACCACGCTGTCCGGCGACAACCCCGGCGTCCACTTGTCAATGCTCGTTCCCTTCAATGTGACGATTAGTCGCCAGTTGGGCAGCTTGGTGATAAAACTCTCCACTTCCGCCGGTTTCGTTGTTTCCACTTCCAGGCGGACTTTGATCAATCCGGTCGTCGCATCCACGCTGCGCGTCCATCTTGCGCCGGTAATCTTGGCGCCCGTATCGAGCGGCGCGGCCAAAACCAACGCCGGCAAACAACTCAGCCATAACAGCACCAACAAACTTGCCAAATAACGCAACCGCAAACGCTGATCCCTCCTTGTGCACATTATATTGCCATTATAACACAGGCCAGCTTTATGTTTGCCAGAAGAATTTGCTCCCATAGCACCTTTGCATTCGTCAGTTCGTTGAATACGCAAATATTTGAGGGGTTACTTTTAGTAACCCCTCAAAAACACGCCTATCGATTATTGGCCCGCTGCAACAGATTACTTGCCGCCGCGCACTACCGCCAGCACTTCTTCAATATCCGGCAGTTGCGGAATGTCATAGATTTTGACCCAGACTACTTTGCCGGTTTCATCAATCAAGACATTGGCCCGTTCGGAAAAACCTTCGACTTCGCGGAACAGACCGTAATCCTGCGCCACTTTGCCATGCGGCCAAAAATCAGCTGGCAGTTTTACATTGGCTACGCCGAGTTCTTTTGCCCAGGCATTTTTGCTCGGCACCGAGTCGATGCTCAGTCCCAACGGCACCGTATTGTATTTTTCAAACTCAGCCAGATTTTCTTCCAACGCTTTCATCTGATTGGCGCATACGCCGGTCCATGCTAGCGGATGCCAAGAAAGAAGAACCTTCTTTCCTCTCAGGTCTGATAAGCGGACCTCTTGTTTCCGATTGTCCAACAATACAAAATCCGGCGCCATATCGCCTACAGCAATTCTTTTCATCTAAATCCCCCCGTTCAGTTACGGATAATTTTTATCCACTATAAATATAATTGGCGATTCAAACCAAAAATCCTGCTGATTTTTCAGCAGGATAAAAATATTTTAATCAATTTTTTCCTTGTCAAGCCAGCGATAGATTTCTCGCAACGCAGGCGCCGCCTCCGCGTGGTACAGGCCGCAGGCCGAACTCAAGACCAGCGGCCCTGCCGAAAGCCAACCGCACAAGGCATCGCCTTCCCGGTTGGGATAAAAGCCGCCCGGTGTCAGCCAATTCGCCGGCAG
>CAZYJK010000229.1:0-2569 GCA_964647865.1 uncultured Veillonellaceae bacterium
AACAACCCGTTAACGATTAACGGGTTGTTTTTGTGTTATCTTTAGGTTGTTATGCGAAATTCGCGAATAAGCCCTACGGGAGGCAAAACTAAATGGAAAACAAGATCCAGGTCAGTAAACTGAAACTTTATTATACAGAGCATCTGGCGCTGAACAAGGTGTCGATCGATGTGGCCAAAAACAGCGTGTTGGCGCTGATCGGTCCTTCCGGTTGCGGCAAGTCAACGTTTCTCAAGACGCTGAACCGGATGAACGACTTGATCGAAGGTGTCCGGATCGAAGGCGAAGTACTGCTGGACGGCGAGAATATTTTCCACCCGGACGTGGATGTCGTTCATCTGCGCAAACGGGTCGGCATGGTGTTCCAGCGCCCGAATCCTTTTCCGATGTCGATTTATGATAATATCGCCTATGGTCCGCGGATTCACGGACTGCGCAACAAGGCGAAACTGGATGAAATTGTTGAAAGTAGCCTGACCCGCGCGGCCTTGTGGGATGAAGTCAAGGACCGCTTGAAGACTTCGGCGATGGCGATGTCGGGCGGACAGCAACAACGACTCTGTATCGCCCGTTTGCTGGCGGTGGAGCCGGAAGTCTTGCTGATGGACGAGCCCTGCTCGGCGCTGGACCCGATTTCGACGATGAAGATCGAGGAATTGGTATCCGAACTGAAAAAGGAATATACCATTGTGATGGTGACGCACAACATGCAGCAGGCGGCCCGGGTATCCGACTCCACAGCGTTTTTCCTGATGGGGGAAATGATTGAACAGGATAAAACCGATACTATTTTTACCCGCCCACGCGACAAACGGACCGAAGACTATATCACCGGACGCTTTGGATGAGAGGGGACTGACGATGACTGTTGTTCGACAAAACTTCGACCAGGATCTGGAGACTTTACGCCAGGACTTGGTCCGCATGGGCGAAATCGTGCAAGTTTCGATCAAGGATGCGGTAGATGCATTGGCCAAAAGGGACAAGGACCTGGCCCGCCGAGTGATGGAGGGCGACGATGTCATCGACCGGATGCAGGTGGAGATCGAAGACCGCTGCATATCCCTGATTGCCCGCCAGCAACCGGTGGCGACAGATTTGCGGATTCTCGGCACCGGGCTGAAAATTACCACCGATTTGGAGCGGATTGGCGACCATGCCTTTGATATCGCCAAGATTGTCCTATTGATCGGCGATGAGCCGCTGATCAAACCGCTGGTCGACATTCCGCGCATGGCAGAAATCTCACAGCAGATGCTCAAGGACTCTTTGCAGGCCTATCTCAAATTGGATATCGAACTGGCGGAACAAGTTTGTCGTGCGGATGACATGGTCGATAAACTGTATCACCAGGTGTTTCGCGAATTGCTGACCTATATGCTGGAGGATGCGAAAAAAATAAAACAGGCGACACAACTTATTTTTGTCGCCCGTTATCTGGAACGTATCGCCGACCATTCGACCAATGTGGCCGAGTGGGTGATCTACCTGGCAACCGGCGAGCGGTTGCGTAAAAAATAGCGTCAATCTTGTTCTGCAGCCGGCAAAGTGAAAACAAAGGTTGTTCCTGCGTCTGGCTTGCTTTCGACTTCAATCGTGCCGCCCAATCCATCGATCAGTTGTTTTACGATAGCCAGGCCAAGGCCCGTGCCGCCAACAGAGCGTGCACGGGCTTTGTCTATCCGGTAGAAACGCTCGAATATGCGCGGCAAATCTTCAGCCGGAATGCCAATGCCCGAGTCTTTGACTGTGAATTTTACTTCATCGGCTTCCTGGCTGGCTTTTACAAGGATTTTTCCGCCATCCGGCGTATATTTGACTGCGTTATCCACCAAGTTGACCAAGATCTGTTTTAGCCGATCAGGATCGGTGAGCGCCGACAAGAGCTGATCCGGGGCTTCGACAGTTACGGAAAGTTGCTTTTGCCGCCAGACTGGCGAGAGTTCATGGACGACCGCGTTCAGCAATGGCTGGATCTGGACGGCGATACATTGATACTGCTGCCGATACTCGGCCGCATCGATCTTGGCCAGTTGCAGCAGGTCCTCCACCAATCTTTGCATTCGGGTCGATTCCGACAGGATAATCCCGGCAAAATGGCGACTGTCGGCGGCATGGTCGGCGGCGCCGTCCACCAGTGTTTCGGCGAAGCCGCGAATCGCGGTCAGCGGCGTTGAAAGTTCGTGTGAGGCATTGGCGACAAAATCGGCCTGGCGCTGCTGAATCAGCTGCAGGCTGGTGATGTCATAGAACAGCATCAGTGCGCCGGTCGCCTCGCTATCCTTCAGCGGCAGCGCCACCAAAGAGACTTGGTAGACCTTGTTGATTCCCTGGAAATTCGTCTGAAACATCTGCTGATGCGGCTGACGGCTCTGCAGGGTTTCCCGCAACGCAGCATCGATTTGGCTGCTGCCGAGCACGTTCAGGTTGTGTTGGCGCATCATGTTCGGCGTCAGGTGAAACCAGAGCATGGCGCGGCGGTTTGCTTCCAGCAGGCAGCCATGCTGATCGAACAACATGACCGCATTGTCCATGTATTCGAGAATCAGCTGCAATTTTTGCTTTTCCG
>CAZYJK010000230.1:0-2568 GCA_964647865.1 uncultured Veillonellaceae bacterium
AGGATGGTGTGGTCATCGCCTTTGTCAATGCCATAGGCCAGCGAAGCGGCTGTCGGTTCGTTGATGATCCGCAGCACTTCCAGGCCGGCGATCGTGCCGGCGTCTTTGGTTGCCTGACGCTGGCTGTCGCTGAAATAAGCCGGTACGGTGATGACTGCCTGCGTCACCTTCTGGCCCAGATAGGCTTCGGCGTCGGTCTTGAGTTTTTGCAGTACCATCGCCGAGATTTCCTGCGGCGAATATTTTTTATCATCGATGGCTACCGTATAATTGCTGCCCATTTCCCGTTTAATCGAGCTGATCGTCCGGTCCGGGTTGGAAATCGCTTGTCGTTTGGCCACCTGGCCGACCAGGCGCTCGCCTGATTTGGAAAATCCGACAACTGAAGGCGTCAGCCGACTGCCTTCCGCATTGGTGATAACAACCGGTTCGCCGCCCTCCATCACTGCTACGACCGAGTTGGTTGTGCCCAAGTCAATTCCGATTACTTTTGCCATAGTTTGCTCCTCCTTCAACAACTCTTATTTTCCAGCCACTTTGACCAGGGCTGGGCGGATGATTTTTCCACAGGCGGCGTAGCCTTTTTGCAGCTCAGCCACTACGGTTCCTTCCGGTTGGTCCGAATCTTCATCCTTCATGATTGCCTCATGTTTGGCCGGGTCAAACATCGCACCGACCGTTTCCACCGCACTGATCCCCTGTTTTTCCAGTACAGCGTAGAACTGGCGGTAAATCATCTCCACACCAGCGCCAAAGCCGGATGGATCTTCGGTAGGCCGACTGGCCAGCGCCCGTTCAAAATTATCGACGACCGGCAGCAGATCCTTGATCAGGTTCTGCGTGACGAAAGCGCTTAAATCGCATTGCTCCTGGCGGGTACGACGGCGGTAATTGTCAAAGTCCGCCTGCAACCGCTTGACCCGGTCGAGCATCTCCGTCTTGACGGTTTCGAGCGTTTCCGTCGATTCCAGGACGGCTTCAGCCGTTTCGACTTCAACGGCTACGCTTTCGTCTACCGGCTGCTTGGCCTTCTGGTTATCGATCTCTGTCTGCTCTGTGTGTTTTTTGTGTCCCATAGTGTTCCCTCCTGTAATTCCCTACTCAATAATCCGGCGCGCCGGCTGGCGAATCGCCGCCGACCGGCCGACCAGCCTGTTCGCCTTCATCTTTTTTGCGGATGATCGTATCGATGCGCAGAATCGCCGTCGCCACTTCACCAGCCGCCTTCAGCGCATGCAACTTCACTGGCGTCGGATCGATCACGCCGACTTTGATCATATCGTTGACCTCGCCGGTTTCGCAGTCGATTCCCAGCGTATCCGACTTTCGTTCCGTTTGCGCCGCCACGACATTCTCGACTTTTTCCAACGGATTGTAGCCCGCGTTCTCGACGATATGCGCCAGCGGACGCTTCAATGCGCTAACCACGCAATCCAGTCCGTATGCCGACATCCCTTTAAGGCTGCTGCGCGATTTTTCCACCGCCCGGGCCACGGCGATTTCCACCGCGCCGCCACCGGCCACGTAGCCGCCGCGCACCGCTGCCTGCACACTGGAGGCCGCATCCTTGGCGATACGTTGTCTTTCGCCGACCACTTCCTGCGTGGCAGCCCCGACCAAAATCGTCGCTGCCGGCTTGCCGCGGCCGCCCATGATCCGTACATGCTCCAGTTTTTCGTCTTCGTATACCTTTTCAGCATAACCGAGCACTTTTTGCAGCTCGGCCAATTCTTTGCGCAAACCGGTCCGCTTGATCGTGCGGGCGCCTACATGTTCCGCCACCCGGCGCAGTTCGTTGGCAGCCACCCGTTCCACCACCATGACCTGCCCATCGGTCAATATCTCTTCGGCCCGGGCGTGTACGCCGCGGTCCGTCATCACCACTTTTACTCCCAGTTCGACGATTTTGCGCACATTTAGCTCAAACTCGTCCTGCAGTTCGCGGAACCGCCGAAACCCGGCTTCGGTCCCTAGTGCCTCGTTGTCCAGTTCCTCCGGTTCCAGTGCATCGTCAATAATCAGCACGGTCGCCTGGGCAACCTGCTCCGGCATCTCCTTGGACATGCGTTCCTTGTCGACGATCACGCCTAGGAATACTTCATTGTTGGCATTTTCCTCCGCCACAATGATATCCGACAGTTTATAGTTCGCTTCCAGCAACTTCTCCCTACCGATAAGTCGGGCCGCCTGTACCACCAGATCGGCGATGTCGGCATTTTCGCGCCCGGCCACCATCGCGATGCTGGAAAGTTTGGGGTCTTTGATATCCTTGAATGCTTTGGCCCGCTTGGCCATCTCGGTCTGGGCCAGCGTAATCCCCAGCCGGATTCCCTCGATCACCCGGGCCACCGGCACGCCGCGCAGAACCTGTCCTACCCCTTCGTTGACCAGCGCGCCGGCCATGATCGTGGCAGTCGTGGTACCATCGCCCACTTCATGCTGCTGGGCTTTGGCGATGTTAATTACCATCTTGGCTGCAGGATGGTTGACGTCCATCTTGTCGAGAATCGTCACGCCGTCATTGGTGATGATGACTTCGCCAAAACGGTCGACCAGCATCGTATCCAG
>CAZYJK010000231.1:0-2545 GCA_964647865.1 uncultured Veillonellaceae bacterium
CGCCACGCTGGCCTTCGCCCAAACTCTGCGGCTAAAGCAGGTCAACCTGCTGCCGTACCACGCCACCGGTCGCAGCAAATACGCCCGTCTGGGACGGGCCGACGAAACCGGCAAGCAACTGAGGCCGCCGACACCGGACAGGCTGGAACAAATCCGCCGCCAGTTCGCCGCCGCCGGGTTCGATGCCCATATCGGCGGTTAACGCACAACGAAAGGATGACTGCAATGAACGAACGCATCAGCAAGCTGCGCCAGGAAAGCCTGGACGCCACCCCGCGACTCTGCATCGAGCGGGCCCGCTTGGTCACCGAAGCCTATGAGAAATTTGCCGGCACGGTGGAAACGCCGATTCTGCGGGCGTTGGTCTTTCAACACATCCTCGCCAACAAAACGCTCTGGATCGGCGCCGGCGAGCTGATCGTCGGCGAGAAGGGCAGCCGGCCGCAAAGCGCCCCCTCGTTCCCCGAGCTCTGCTGCCACTCGCTGGAAGACCTGGATGTGATGAACCGACGGGAAAAGATCTTCTTCCGGGTCGACGACGAATCGCGCCGGTTACAGGCGGAAACCATCATCCCCTATTGGCAGAACCGCTCGCTGCGGCAGGCGATCCTGCGCCACATGAGCCCCGAATGGCACGCCTGCTATGAAAGCGGCATCTTCACCGAGTTCATGGAGCAGCGCGGCCCGGGCCACACCGTTCTGGACGGCAAAATCTACACCAAAGGCTTCCTCGACTTCAAAGGCGAGATTGCCGGGGCGCTGGCCAAACTCGATTTTCTGAACGACCCTCGGGCCTACGAGCGTAAAATCCAGCTGGCAGCGATGGACATCGCCTGTGACGCCATCCTGCTGTATGGCCGGCGTTATGCCGCATATGCCCGCGAGCTGGCAGCGGGGGAACCCTGTCCGCAGCGCAGGGCCGAACTGTTGCAGATCGCCGCCAACTGCGACGTCGTGCCGGCGCATCGGCCGCAGAGCTTCCAGCAGGCGCTGCAGATGTACTGGTTCGTCCATCTCGGCGTCACCAGCGAAATCAACCCCTGGGACGCCCTCAGCCCCGGCCGGCTGGACCAGCATCTGGCGCCGTTCTACCAGAGCGACATCGCCAGCGGCGCTTTGACCCGCGAACAGGCCAAGGAACTGCTGCAATGCTTCTGGATCAAATTCAACAACCAACCGGCGCCGCCGAAAGTCGGCATCACGTTGAAGGAAAGCAGCACCTACACCGACTTTGCCAATATCAACAGCGGCGGCATCACCGCCGACGGATTCGACGGAGTCAACGAAGTCTCTTATCTGATCCTGGAAACGATGGACGAACTGACGTTGTTGCAACCCAGCTCCAATGTCCAGATCAGTCGCAAAACCCCGCAGGCCTTCTTGCGCAAAGCCTGCGAGATCTCCCGCAAAGGCTGGGGGCAGCCCGCTTTCTACAACACGGAGGCGATCGTCCAGGAACTGCTGAACGCCGGCAAAAGCCTGGCCGACGCCCGCCAGGGCGGCGCCAGCGGCTGCGTGGAAACCGGCGCGTTCGGCAAGGAGGCCTACATCCTCACCGGCTACCTGAACCTGCCTAAAATCCTGGAACTGACGCTATATGACGGCTTCGACAAGATCTCCGGCCGCCAGCTGGGGCCCCACACCGGCCAGGCGACCGATTTCGGCTCGTTTGACGAGTTTTTCCAGGCCTTTCGCCTGCAGCTGCGTCATTTTGTCGACATCAAGGTCCGTGGCAACCAGATCATCGAGCAGCTTTACGCCAAACAGATGCCTGTCCCTTTCCTGTCGGTCGTCGTCGATGACTGCATCGCCAAAGGCCAGGACTACAACGCCGGCGGCGCGCGCTACAACACCAGCTACATCCAGGGCGTCGGCATCGGTACGCTGACCGACTCGCTGGCGGCGATCAAGTTCAACGTCTTCGACCAGCAGCGGTTTTCCATGGCCGCCTTGCTGCAGGCACTGGACAGCGACTTCGCGGACAACGAGGTCATCTATCACCTGGTGCGGGAAAAAACGCCCAAGTACGGCAATGACGATGAAGTTGCCGATGAACTGATGAAGCTGGCGTTCAGCGCCTATCACGCCGAGGTGACCGGCAGGCCGAACGGTCGTGGCGGCACTTACCGCATCGACATGCTGCCCACCACCTGCCACGTCTATTTCGGTTCGGTGATGGGCGCCAGCCCCAACGGCAGAAAAGCCGGTAAACCGGTATCCGAAGGGATTTCTCCTGAGAAGGGCGCCGACCGCAAAGGACCGACCGCCGTCATCAAGTCCGCAGCCAAAATGGACCATCTGCAAACCGGCGGCACGCTGCTCAATCAAAAGTTCACACCAGCCGTGGTGGCTGGCGAGAAGGGCCTCGACAGCATGGCGGCGCTGATCCGCGCCTATTTCAGCCTCGACGGGCATCATATCCAGTTCAACGTGATCGACCGCGCCACCCTGTTGGCGGCGCAGCAGCAACCGGACGACTACAAGGACCTGATCGTCCGCGTCGCCGGCTACAGCGACCATTTCCACAACCTGAGCAAGGAACTGC
>CAZYJK010000232.1:0-2542 GCA_964647865.1 uncultured Veillonellaceae bacterium
ACTTCCGGCTCGCCGCCGGCCTGGGCAAAGGCGCGGGCCGAATCATACTCGCAGTTGCTGCCGGGGAATACCGGGATGATGACCCGCGGTTTCGCCACCGACGTCTTGGCCCGTCCACCCGCCGCCGGACCGGGATACGGCTTGAAAACAGCTGTCTCCGCCGCCTGCCCGGTCTGGGTGGGAAACACTTTTTCCAGCGTTTCGTCCCAGGCCTGCTGCGCCGCCGCCAGGGAAACCGTCGCCCCCAAGACTGCGATTTCCGGCTTTGCCTGGGTCTGGCCCAATAAAACATATTCGATACCGGCCAGCGCCGTGGCCGGGTTTTCGCCTGCCACCAGCTCCAGCACCAGTGAACCATGATCCGGGCTAAACAGCTGTTCGCGCGTAATCGCCGCGTCAAAGGCAAAGCCGATCCGGTTGCCGAATCCCATCATGCTGACCGCCGCCGCCACGCCGCCGAGGCGAACCGTACGCGCCGCCACCACCCGTTTGGCTGCAATCAGTTCGGCCACCCGGCCAAACGCCCGGTTCACCGCGTCAAAGTCGGGCATGCCGGCCGCATCGCGAACCAGCGGAACCAGCACGACATCGCTGCCGACCGCCTTGAACTCCGGCGAAATCACCCGCTCCGCCTCCACCGGCGCCACCGCGAACGAAACCAACGTCGGCGGCACATTCAGTTCACGGAACGAACCGGACATGCTGTCCTTGCCGCCGATCGCCGCACAGCCGAGCTTCAGCTGGGCCCAGTAAGCGCCGAGCAGCGCGCTGAACGGTTTGCCCCAGCGCGTTTCGTCACTGCCGAGTTTCTCGAAATACTCCTGCAACGTCAGCCGCACCCGCGCCGGATCGCCGCCCATCGCCACGATCTTCGCCACCGATTCGGTGACGGCGTACAGTGCGCCATGGAACGGGCTCCACTCCGACAGATAAGGATTGAAACCATAGCTCATCAAAGTGCCGCTGGTCGTCTCGCCTTCCAGCACCGGCAGCTTCGACGCCATGCCTTCCGGCGGCGTCGCCTGCTGCGCTCCGCCGTACGGCATCAGGATCGTCGCCGCGCCGATCGAACTGTCGAACCGCTCGACCATGCCGCGCTGGCTGCAAACATTGAGGTCAGCCAGATTGGCCAGCCAGGCTGCGGCCAGATCGCCTTCTACCGCAGCTGCCGAAGTCCGGGCAAAATAGGCTTCCGCCTCCGGCGGCGCTTCCACGCGCACCGCCGCATGCTGCCGCACGCCGTTGGTGTCAAGAAAGTCGCGGCTGATATCGACGATCGGCCTGCCGCGCCAGTGCATCCGCAACCGCCGCGTATCGGCGACCCGGGCGACGACCGTCGCCTCCAGGTTTTCCGCCGCCGCCAGTTCGATGAATTTCGCCGCATCCGCCGCGTCCACCACCACCGCCATCCGTTCCTGCGACTCGGAAATCGCCAGCTCGGTGCCGTCCAGTCCGTCGTATTTCTTTGGCACCGCATCCAGGTCAATCTCCAGCCCCTCGGCCAGTTCGCCGATCGCCACCGAGACGCCGCCGGCGCCGAAATCGTTGCATTTCTTGATCAAGCGGCTTGCCGCCGGCTGGCGGAACAACCGCTGAATCTTGCGTTCGGTCGGCGGATTGCCTTTTTGCACTTCCGCGCCGCACGTCGCCAATGAATCCTCGGTATGCTCCTTGGACGAGCCGGTCGCGCCGCCGCAACCGTCGCGGCCGGTCCGGCCGCCGACCAAAATCACCGCATCGCCGGCCGTCAACGTTTTGCGCACCACATTGTCTTTGGGCGCCGCCGCGATCACCGCGCCGATCTCCATCCGTTTCGCCACATAGCCGGGATGGTAAATCTCCGCTACCTGTCCGGTCGCCAGGCCGATCTGGTTGCCATAGGAACTGTAGCCGGCCGCCGCGCCGGTCGTAATCTTGCGCTGCGGCAGTTTTCCAGGCAGCGTGTCTTCCAGCTTTTGCCTAGGGTCGGCGCTGCCGGTCACCCGCATTGCCTGATATACATAGGAACGCCCCGACAGCGGATCGCGGATCGCGCCGCCCAGACAGGTCGCCGCGCCGCCGAACGGCTCGATCTCCGTCGGGTGGTTGTGGGTTTCGTTCTTGAACATCACCAGCCAAGGCTGCGGCTTGCCGTCGATCATCGCTTCGACCACGATGCTGCAGGCGTTGTTTTCATCGGATTCATCGAGATCGGCCAGTTTGCCGGCCTTTTTCAGTTGCTTCATCCCCAGCGTGGCCAGGTCCATCAGGCACATTTCGCGCGGCGCATCGGCATAGAGCGTGTTGCGGGCCGCCTGATATTCCTCATAGGCTGCAGCAATCGGCGCGGCATACTTGCCGTCTTCGATCGCCACCCGGTCGACCGCGGCAAAAAAGGTCGTATGGCGGCAATGATCCGACCAGTAGGTGTCGATCACCCGGATTTCGGTCACAAACGGGTCGCGCCGCTCGCTGTCGCGGAAATAGCCCTGGCAAAAGGTCAGATCGGCCAAGCTCATCGCCAGCCCCATCTCCTCGGCCAGTTTTTGCAGCCCGGCCTGGT
>CAZYJK010000233.1:0-2536 GCA_964647865.1 uncultured Veillonellaceae bacterium
CACATGAATAAATCATGGCATAGGCTAGTTAAACGTAAAGAATTTATGGCTGGTGTTGATGGTTGGGTACGCACAACCGAGGTCACCCGCCCCAAAGACCCCAAAGACAAAAACAAGAAAAACAAAAGAATTTGTCCTGTCACTGGGAACACCCACGCACACCCTCACTTCCATGTGTTGCTGATGGTTAAGTCATCATACTTCACACGTCATTACGTCAAAAAAGCTCGATGGGCTGAACTGTGGGCGGATTGTCTGCGTGTTGACTATACGCCAGTGGTTGACGTTCGCCCTGTAAAACCTAAAAAACCAACAGAAACCGACCCTGACGGTATGCGTGGGGCGATTGCTGAAACATTGAAGTACGCTACTAAACATGAAGATGTTGTTCATAATGCAGAAGACCCCAAAAGCCGTGAATGGTTTTACGAACTCACACGCCAAGTACACCGTTTGCGATTTGTGGCAACTGGTGGATTGCTCAAAGATGCTTTGAAACCTGATGAAGAAGTAACCGATGAAGAAATGATTGATACAGGTGCAAGTGAGGAAGATACAGAAACCGATGACCGCCGTTTGAACTTCACATTCTATAAATCCAAAGGCGGTTATATTTATAACCCCACTTACAACGAATAGATTTTGCTTTTGACCCCGTAGGGCGTGCTTATGACTTATGAGAAATCTGTAACAACGTGAAAGAGTTTGATTAAGTCATAAGTGCGCACTTCCCCAAAAAAGCACTGGTGAAGTGAAACCCAAAATATCAAATTATTAAGATGACTTCGAGCAGGATTAAACCTGTCTTGAGAAAAGACAAGGCACGCTTAGTAGTTTCTCAATTATCCGCTATCGCTACTAATTGCAGAAACGCTAACCGTGCTCTGCGAGGCAAAAGCAAAAACGCTAATCATCATCTGGCTCAAAGTACATTTCAAACTTTCTGCATTGAGGACAAAAGTAAATGCGGTTATATTTTTTCAATCGTGCCATGTCTTGCTTGTAGAACTCTAACCAAAATGCACGGTTAACCTGTGGGTGTCCATTCTTGAATAGCGTTAAAGTTTCGTTGTAATCAGCACCAAAAATTTTACAGATCGACTTAAGAGTATCTTTGGCAAGTTTGTTTGTCTTGTGCTGGTGTTTCTCAAAATCATCTAAGTACATAAATCCCCCTGTTGTGGTTAAAAACATTCCAACCCATCGCACCCACAGCCACAAAAAAACACTATGACACAAGCTGTCAAGGTGGAGATTTGCCACGGCTTTTTGTGGCAAATACTACCTTGATTGCTTGGGGCATGGTGTTAAAAAGATTGGCTAGGGTGTGATGGGGATATAATTAATATATAAAATATATATATCTGGTATATACGTTTTTGGGTGATTTTGGGGTCAAAAATGGGGGTGATTTTGGGGCGTTTTTCCTTTACTTGATACATTAGGGATAACTGGCGGATTTAAGATATAGGTAAAATTACCGCTTAGGCTATGTAAATAAAGGGTTTTAGTTCGAAAATGTGGGAAAAAACCGATAAAAAAATAATTTGACAGGTAATAAAAAACCTCGTATCGTTGGAAGTGTCTAGTTTCTAACAAATACAAGGTCTTTTTTTATGGTCACAAAACCCACCCCTAAAGTCAAGAAAAAATCAGAAGTAACATCAGAAGCATTCGATTATCTGTATAACACCCCTATGCCTGACGGCGTAGATGTGCCTCTAGCGTCCATATCTGCCCATGACAGCGTTTGGGACATTCATCGGCTACAATCGGCTTATGTGGGCGAAATATACGCCTTAAACAGCGAATTTGAGCGATATAGCGACCGTATCGAACAATGTAGCGGTTTTTTAAAGTTCGGATTTAATGAAAATAACGGCATGATACTCAAACAAGCAATTTTTTGCCGTTGTCGTCATTGCACGACCTGCCAATGGCGGAGGTCATTACTTTGGAAAGCTATGATGTATCAGACTTATGACAAATTGCGTGAGCAGTATCCTACCCACCGCTTTGTGTTCCTGACACTAACCATCAAAAACCCTAAAATCACTGATTTACGTGAAACTCTGCAACACATGAATAAATCATGGCACAGGCTAGTTAAACGTAAAGAGTTTATGACTGCGGTTGAGGGTTGGATACGTACAACCGAAATCACACGACCGAAAGACCCTGACGACAAAAACAAGAAAAACAAAAGGGTTTGCCCTGTGACTGGCAATACCCATGCACACCCTCACTTCCATGTGCTCTTGATGGTTGACCCGTCATATTTTGGGCGTAATTACATTAAACGCCAACGGTGGCAAGAGTTATGGGCGGATTGTCTGCGTGTTGATTACTTGCCACAGGTTGATGTTAGAACCGTTAAACCTAAGAACCCAACCGAGAAAGACCCTGACGGTATGCGTGGATCGATTGCTGAAACATTGAAGTACGCTACTAAGCACGAAGATGTTGTTCATAATGCGGAAAACCCCAAAAGCCGTGAATGGTTTTACGAACTCACACGCCAAGTACACCGTTTGCG
>CAZYJK010000234.1:0-2514 GCA_964647865.1 uncultured Veillonellaceae bacterium
GCCCCAAGTCCGCCTGCAGGCTGCGCTCATGAAATTCATCGAAAATAACCAAGCCCACGTTTTCCAGCGCCGGATCGCTTTGCAGCAGCCTCGTCAGCACGCCTTCCGTCACCACTTCGATCCGTGTGTGCGCCGAAATACAGGTATCCCGGTGCACCCGGTAGCCGACGGTCCTGCCCACCGGTTCGTCCAGCAGCGTCGCCATGTAACGGGCGACGGCCCGGGCCGCCAACCGGCGCGGCTCCAGCACAATGATTTTGCGGCCGGCCAGCCAGGGCTCGCCAAGTAACGCCAGGGGAACACGGGTGGTTTTTCCCGCGCCCGGCGGTGCTACCAACACCAGATTGGCCTGCTCCGTCAGCGTCGCTTTCAGTTCCGGCAGGATTGCCGCTATCGGTAGTTCGTTCATGTTAACCACCTGCCCGCGCTGGCTGCAGCGGTAAATCCGGCGCGCCATCCTTATCGTTGCAGCTGTTCCGGCAGGCCGGGTACTGCGAACAACCCCAGAACTTGCCGTTCTTGCCGTTTCTCGGTTGAAGGACCCCGTTGCCGCATCGCTGGCAGGGATAGTCGCCCTTCAGCGCAAAGCGCAGCCCGGTAGCCCGCGCGCAGATTTCCACCGTATACTCCGCCTGGCGCCGCAGAAACTCCTCCAGGCTTTGGCTGCCTTCGGCCATCTGCTGCAGGATGTTTTCCCATAGCGCCGTGGAATCGGGATAAGTCAGTTCCTCCGGCAACGCGTCGATCAACAGATAGGCCGAATCAGTCGGAATCAGGAACTTTTTCTTTTTTTCTTCCCGCAAGAAGCCCCGCGTCACCAACTCTGTGATGATCGTGGCCCGCGTCGCTTCGGTGCCGATACCGCTCACATCCTTGAGCTGCTTTTTCAGCTCCGGGTTCTTGACGTATTTGTGGATCTCTTTCATCGCTGCCAGTAGCGTAGCGGCGGTAAACCGGCCGGGCGGCCTAGTGCTCTTCTTTTCAGCCGTAGCCTGGATAAAATCGACTTTGTCGCCCGTTGCCATCGGCGGCAGCGTGCTATCGTCTTCCTCTTTTTTCTCGTCGGCGTCAGCGCCGTATAGTTCCTTCCAACCCATTTCACGGACGATGCGCCCGCCTGCGGCAAAATTTTCTGCGGCATGGCGAACTGCCACCTTGGTCTGACTATAGGCATGGATAGCAAAAAATTGTGCGATATAGGCCTGCGCGATCAGATAGTACACATTTTGCTCGGGCTCACTCAGCCCGGCCCCGCTGCATTTTTCTACCGTGGGAATAATCGCGTGGTGGGCCGTTATTTTTTTGTCATTCCAGGCCCGGCTGCGGATCCGGGCATCGGCCCGGCCAGCCCAAACCGCTAGGTCTGCCGCCTTGTTGCCGCGCAAATTGCCCAGAATCACGGCCGCATCGGCGAACTGGGATTCCGGCAGAAAATCGCAATCCGAACGCGGATAGGTGGTCAGTTTCTTTTCATACAATTTTTGCGCCGTGTCCAGCACCAGTTGCGGGTCATAGCCGAACTTCCTGCCTGCCAGCACCTGCAGCGAAGAAAGCGACAGCGGCAACCGCTGCGGCTCCTTCTTCTCGGTGGTCTCGCACTGGACAATCTCAGCCGTTAGCGGCGGCGCCGTCAGTTTCGCCAGCAGCGCCTGGGCCACCGTGTTGTCCGCCAAGCGCCCCTCGGCATCCAGGCCCGGCTGATCCTCCGCCGGCTTCCAGTAAGCGGTGAACAGGCCGTTTTCATGCTGAAAATCGGCCTTGACGGTGAAGTAATCCACCAGTTGAAAACTCTCAATCTCGCGTTCCCGTCTGACGACCAGCGCCAGCGTCGGCGTCTTTACCCTGCCCACCGGCAGGGTGGTCCGGTGCCCGGCCCGCTGCGCAGCCAGCGTAAAGGCCCGCGAGAAGTTCATGCCGATCAGCCAATCGGCCCGCGCCCTGGCCAGTGCCGATTGCTTGAGATTCTGAAAATCTTCGTTGTCGCGTAGCGCGGCCAGCGCCTGCCTGATGCTTTTTTCATCCAGCGCATTGAGCAAAACCCGCTTGACCGGCTTTTGATTGCCGACATACTCCAGCACTTCATCAATCAGCAACTGTCCTTCGCGGTCCGGGTCACCGGCATGGACGATCTCCGTCGCCTCGTCGATCAGTTTCTTGATCACGCCGAATTGTTTTTGGCAGGAGGGCGACACCAACAGCTTCCAGGTCGCCGGGATAATCGGCAGGTCTTCCATCCGCCACTTTTCGTACTTCGGATCATACTCGCCCGGTTCCGCCTGCCGCAGGATGTGACCAAACCCCCAGGTCACCACGCCGTCGCCTGTCGTGATATAGCCATCCCGACGAGTGAGCGGCCCCGGCAGGTATTTGGCGATCTCCGCCCCCAGACTGGGCTTTTCTGCGATGAATAGCTTCAATTGCCGATTCTCCTATTCCATAAAAAATAAGAACCTCACCTGGGCAAGGTTTTTTGCCACATTAGCCGATAAAACGACGAGTTCGATTCAATCGAAC
>CAZYJK010000235.1:0-2512 GCA_964647865.1 uncultured Veillonellaceae bacterium
AGGGGATTGAAGTGATTTTCATGGGGCAGCCATTGACTCATCTATTGAAACAGAACGCGAAACTAATCACTTTTTAGCAAAAACACTCATGTCCACCATCGGCGGACTCGATTCAACCGACGTCGTCGATTTGCATGTTTGCGTTTCTAAAGGAAACGCCCGGTTCTGTCGATATACTCTATAGTCGATAGGCTGGAAACGAGTCATTGTCTTGGAGGGTAAACCATGCGAGTAAGCAATCCGGGTCAACGGTGCGGCGGCATCGTCAGGCTGACCATAGTGTTGTTGATTTTTGGCTTGGTGGCTGTCTGGCTGCCGCCGGCAGTCAGCGCCGACGGGACGCCGGTCGATCCGAACGCGGGGCAGGGGCAACCGGGGGCGAATAACGGGCAAGGCCCTGGCGACAACAAACCTGGTGCAGGCTGGCCGCCAGGCGGGACGCAGCCGAAAGGGCCGTTTGTTGATGGCGGTTTTGAAGGCACCTGGTACGCCTTTGTCGATAACACCGCGTTCACGCTGGTGATTCAGCAGCAAGGCCAATTGCTGAAAGTCGCCCATACGGCGATTTATGACTACGGACGCCGCATCGATTCCAGTCACGGCGTGGTATCGATGGCAGGCACGGTGAGCGGATCGCTCGCCTATCTGGAGTGGAAAAGCAGCCTGAGTCCGGAAACCGGCCGGGCAACGCTGGAGTACATGCCGGGCCGTCCGGTGACGCTGCACTGGAAGATTGTCGATGCCGTGAAAAAACCGGAAAGCGACACCGACGCGCCGGCGTCAACCGAAGTGGCCTATTTTCTTCCGGCTTCGGCGTATTTGATGCGTAAGTGAGAACACAATTGCAATAGATGATTATAAAAAGCGACGGGTTCGGTTGAATCGAATCCGTCGTTTTTTATTGCAAGGAGTTGCCGGCAAAACGTCGAATTATTAGCAGCAGAATATCGAGTGGTTCAGTCCACGGGGAGAAGCGAACACGTGAGAAAAAAATGGCTTGCGAGCTTATGTTTGATGGCAGGTGTGCTGGGATTCTGCGTTGCCTGTGAGGCGTCAGCTACCCTGACGCCCTATGCGGTTACCGAGGGAAAACTGTTCCACCTGCAGGAGCGCCAGGTGATCGCCGTGGCGCTGGATGACAGGGCGCCGGGTGAAGGAATCGAAGATGTCCTTAAGTTCGGTTTGCGGCCAATCTATGAGGAAAAAAAGAGCGCCGACCGGCTGGAACTGGTGCTGGCCAATGCGGTGCTGGCGTTAAAAGAAACCCCGAACGACTTTCCGCTGCGGTTTGAGGCGCTGCCAGGCAACCGGGTCAGGCTGACCCTGCAAGGACCGGATGCGGCGAAAGCCGAAGTGAAGACGGTCCGCCGCAAGACGGTAAAGGCCCGCGACGGGATGATCCGGATGCGGACCTATGTCGTGATTACGACGCCGCGCGGCGCTAAGCGAGAGATTCCGACCGTGGTGCTCGATGCCGGACATGGCGGACCCGATACCGGCGCAGTGAAGAATTTCATTCTGGAAAAGGACATCAATCTAGATATCACGCTGCGGACGGCCCGGCTGTTTGAACAAAAGGGCTGGAATGTGGTGCTGACCCGCCGGACCGATGTCGAGCCGTCGCTGCTCGAGCGGGCCGATGCCGCCAATATCGTCGATGCCACGGTGTTCATCTCCGTCCACAACAACTCGCTGCCGGAGGACAAGCTGCCCCGCAGTCGGGAGTTCGGCACGACCGTCCTCTACAATGCGGCAGCCAGGCAGCCGGCCCAGGACTTGGCCCAAATCATGCAGAACGAACTGATCCAGGCGACCGGTACGCAGCGGGAAGTGCTGCAAGACCGGCCCCGCCTGGTCGTGCTCAATTCGACCTGGGTGCCGGCGGTGCTGACCGAAGGCATCATGATGCCGAATCCGGCCAATGCCAAACTGATTCTGGACCGGTTCCAGCGGCAGCGTTCGGCGGAAGCGATCGTCAAAGCCACGGAAACCTGGTATGGCAAAAAAGTGTTGGCGGCAAAGAAGCCCAAACCGGGACCGGTGCAACCGGTCGTGAAGCTGGAAGCCGCGCCATCGGGCAGTGGCAATCAGGCCGGCAATACCGCCAATCGCGGCACGGTGGCGGAGAAGGACGGCTGGATCTATTATCTGAAGAAAGCCGATTCGCTAAATGGTGAAAAAGAAGAAACCCTCTGGCGGTTCCGTCCCGACCGGTTCCTGTCTGACCAACTGGTGGCGGACCAGGAAGCCTGGGATGTGAATATCACCGCAGAAGGCTTATATTATGCCAATTGGTCCGACCGGCACAGCCTATATCTGGCGGCGCCGGACGGCGGCAATCCGCAGCGGTTGACCGACGGACCGGTCCAGCAGCTCAGTTTTAGCGGCGACCGGCTGGTGTTTGTCCGCGGCCGCCAGATGTACACGATGCCGCGCGGCGGCGGCATGGCACTGCGGGTCAACGACGACGAAGCCGAAAACGTCGTGGCCTGGGGCGACTGGGTTTATTACG
>CAZYJK010000236.1:0-2502 GCA_964647865.1 uncultured Veillonellaceae bacterium
CAGACATTCTGGCCCACCGCGGTCTGGATGTCGGCGACGTGGTATCGCATCTGTATTTTACCACTGAAGGCGTCTTCGGCATTCCGCTCGGTGTCTCATCGACCTTTATTTTCCTGTTCATCTTATTTGGCGCTTATCTGGAAACAACCGGACTCGGTAAATTCTTTATCGACATTGCCAATGCCCTTGCCGGTTGGGCAGCCGGTGGTCCGGCGAAAGTCGCCGTGCTTTCCAGCGGCCTGATGGGAACCGTGTCAGGCAGTTCGGTCGGTAACGTTGTCGGTACCGGTAGTTTCACCATCCCGATGATGAAAAAAATGGGCTATTCCAAAGAATTTGCCGGTGCGGTCGAAGCGACGGCCTCGACCGGCGGTCAGCTGATGCCGCCGATCATGGGTGCGGCGGCCTTCCTGATGGCTGAGTTCATGGGTGTTGCCTATATCGAAGTCGTTAAAGCGGCGGCGATTCCGGCGGTGCTTTATTTCACCGGCATCTGGATCGGTGTGCATCTGGAAGCGAAGAAGCATGGCCTTAAAGGCGTTCCCCGCAGCGAACTGCCCAAATTCAAGGAACTGTTTTTTGAGCGGGGCCATCTGGCCTTGCCGCTAATCGGCATCATCTATCTGCTGGTGGCCGGTTATTCGCCGACTCGGGCGGCGCTGGCCGCGATTTTGCTGGCGATTATCGCTTCGTTCCTGCGTAAGTCGACCCGGATGAAACCGATTGAAATCGTGCAGGGCCTGGAAAAAGGCGCCAAAGGCGTTCTGGGCGTCATGATCGCTTGTGCTTCGGCCGGTATCATTATCGGTATCGTGACCAAGACCGGCGTAGGCCTCAAACTGGCCGGTGCATTGATCGACCTGGCCGGCGGCATGCTGTTGCCTGCGATGTTCTTCACGATGGTGACTTCGATCATTCTGGGAATGGGCGTTCCCACCACCGCCAACTATGTCATCACATCGACGATTGCAGCTCCGGCGCTGATTCAGATGGGTGTGCCGCTGATGGCGGCCCACATGTTCGTTTTCTATTTCGGCATCATCGCCGATGTCACCCCGCCGGTCGCTCTGGCCGCGTTTGCCGGTGCAGGCATCTCCGGCGGCAATCCGATGAAAACCGGCGTGACTGCATCAAAACTGGCGATTGCTGCATTCGTTATCCCGTACATCTTTGTGCTTTCACCGGCCCTGCTGATGATCAACACCACGCCGTTGGAACTCGCCTGGGCATTTGCAACGTCCATCATCGGCATGATCGGTCTGGGCACGGCGATGATCGGTTACTTCCTGGCGCCGGCCAACATCATTATGCGCGTGGCGGCCTTTGTCGGCGGCATCACCCTGATCATCCCCGGGTTCTATTCGGATATGGTCGGCTTTGGCCTGTTGGGTGGCGTCCTGTTCATGCAGATGGCAAAACGCAAACGTATGGATGCGCAAGCAAAAGTGACGGAGTAAGTTCCACATTTCCGGCTTGGCGAATTGCATGCGTGCAAATAATTCTTTAGAAATGGAGGCATAACCTTGGCACTAGCAATCAACAAGAAATTCTGTAAAGGGTGCGGGATCTGCGTGGCGTTCTGTCCGAAGCAGGTACTCGAACTCGACGAGCTGGGCAAAGTCTACGAGAAAGCTCCGGAGGCCTGTATTTCCTGCGGCCAGTGTGAACTGCGCTGCCCGGACTTTGCGATCCAGGTCATCAAACCGGCAAAGGAGGCCGCAAAATGAATAAACCCCGACTGATGCAAGGCAACCAGGCCTGCGCCGAAGGCATGATCGCCGCCGGTGTCCGCTTCTTCGCCGGTTATCCCATCACCCCCTCTACCGAAGTCGCTGAAATCATGGCCGAAGAACTGCCCAAACTCGGCGGCAAGTTCATCCAGATGGAAGACGAAATCGCTGGTATGGGCGCCACCATCGGCGCATCCCTCACCGGTGTCAAATCCCTCACCGCCACCAGCGGTCCCGGCTTCTCGCTCAAGCAGGAACTCATCGGCTATGCCTGCATGGCGGAAGTCCCCTGCGTCATTGTCAACGTCCAGCGGATGGGTCCTTCCACCGGCCTGCCGACATCTCCCGCCCAGGGCGATGTAATGCAAGCGCGTTGGGGAACCCACGGCGACCATGGCATCATCGCCCTGTCGCCCGGCTCGGTGCGCGAAGCCTTCGACGTAGCGGTCGCCTCTGTCAACTTCTCGGAGAAATACCGCACCCCGGTCATCCTGCTGCTCGATGAAGTCATCGGTCATATGCGGGAACGGGTGGAGCTGCCGGAAGCCTCTGAACTGACCCTGGTCAACCGCAAGACCCCGACCGAGCCGCCGGAAACCTTCCAGGCCTATAAACCGGGCGAAGACGGCGTACCGGCGATGGCTCCGTTTGGCGAAGGCTACTACCATCACGTCACAGGTCTTGTCCATACCCATACCGGTATGCCGTCGGGCGGCGGAGCTGTCACCAACGAATTGGTGCGGCGCCTGGAGAGCAAAATCTACCGGGCCCA